>NZ_JBFUKX010000027.1:0-81222 GCF_056400605.1 Mucilaginibacter sp. P5_A4
GTATATTGATAAGCCGCCCAGGCCCTAAAGGGGCCGTAAGTTGCAAATCCAGCAACTTTTCCGCCCACGTCGGCAACAAAAACAGGAATATTGCTTCTATTTTTATCCGCGAGCCAGTCCAACCGCATAGCAATGGTATGCGGTTCATAACTATAAACTGCTGTGGTGTTCACTATGGCGTAGTTGTAAATATCAAGAATATCGCCCGCATCGGCTGCACCGGCCTGGCGAATGACAACCATTGCATGACCATCGTTATTTTTTTCCATAATAAGCTATTTGCATCTAAATATTAAGTATTGAAACTACCAGGGATGATGGTGTGTTAATGATTTACCGCCTAAAACACAAAACCCCTTAAAACAAGTAAAGCCCCTGATGGGCAGGGGCCTTTACTAACCAATTATAAACCTAAATTATGAGAAGACTTTTTTGTGTTTTTGTTATAGTGTAAAAGTAACACTAAGTTTTTATATTATCAAGCATTATTTTGTAATTTTATTGTAACATTTATTAAAACCACTCAATTCTGCTGATTGATTCTCAAAAATACAAATAAATTATTGTTAATGTGATAATTTTTTAAATTTTTAATCTTAATCTATTTAACAAACAAAACAAATCGCAAATTATTATATTTTATTCAAATTTTTTTATCAAAAACATAAAATATACATAAATTACATGCTAAAAATATTATAAATCATTAAAAAATCATGTTTCAATGAATTTTAATCAAATTTTATTCCAAAAAAAGCCACAAAAATAAAAAATAGTCATAAAATTCATTTTTTTTATTCCAATTAGTAAAAAAATTTCCGTTTTTACTAAAATAATAAACTCCCAACCTTTGGAGATATTGTAAGCCCGTGTGTAAAAATTACTTTAAATAAGCATGACTTTAAGATTCCTTCTGCATTTTTGCGGCGCATTTTATATTTTTTCTGCCCATGCTAGCTATCCAATCGCCCAAAACACATCCTCACTTAACATCGTTCACTTTATGGATCATGACCATAGCTACAGGGTTGGTAGTGGCTAATATTTACTACAATCAACCCCTCCTGGCCGATATAGCGCACACTTTTAACATCACCGATAAAAAAGCGCAGCAGGTATCGCTGTTTACACAAATAGGTTATGCAACCGGCTTGCTGTTCATCATCCCTCTTGCCGACATGGTTAAGCGAAAACGGTTAATATTGATTGATTTTATATTCGTGGTTTTCTCCCTGCTGATAAGCGCCCTGGCCCCTTCTGTAACTATATTAACTATAGCAGGTTTTTTAGTTGGCGTATCATCCGTAATACCACAATTATTGATACCCATGGCAGCCCACCTGGCTAAACCGCATGAGCGGGGTAAAAAAATAGGTTTTGTAATGAGTGGGCTATTAATAGGAATACTACTCTCGCGTACCTTAAGCGGTTTTGTAGGCGAACACTTTGGCTGGAGAGCAATGTACTATATAGCAACCGGGCTGATGCTGGCTATGTGGTTAATGCTGTTTTTCTTTTTACCCGAGGTGGAGCCCGATTATAAGGGCAATTATAAAAACCTGATGAAATCGCTCATTCATTTGTTTAAAACAGAGCCTAAGCTACGGATGGCTGCCTTTCGTGGGGCGCTGTGCTTTGCAGGCTTCAGCGCTTTTTGGACAACACTTGTATTTTTACTGAAACAACCCCAGTTTAATGCGGGCAGTACGGTAGCCGGTACTTTTGGCCTGGTTGGGGCTTTTGGCGCTTTAGCCGCCGGACTGATGGGCAGATTAAGTGACAAAATGAATGCCTATAAATTATCAGGTTACACATTGCTGTTGGTGCTTGTCTCGTTTATCATCTTTTATTTCTCCACCCATAGTATAATTGGGTTAGTTATAGGGGTTATTGTGCTTGATATGGGTGTGCAGGCTACACATATCTCCAACCAATCCATAATTTTCTCGTTGATACCAGAGGCCCGCAACAGGTTGAACACGGTATACATGGTATCTTATTTTATAGGCGGCGCCTCTGGTACGTTTTTAGCCAGCCAGGTATGGAAAAGCTACCAGTGGAATGGTGTATGTGTTATTGGCGCCGCTTTAGCTGCCATTGCCCTGGCAGCCCACTTACTTGGTTATCAAAAAAACGTACGGAATTAAAGCAAGTGTCCGGTTATTGAATACTAAGCGGACAGCTGTTTGATGGGGATGAACACGTCCCCTCAAAAAAAATAAAAAAAAATATGCCGATAAAAACCGCTTAAAAACAGCCATTTGCACATTAATTATAAAAAAACCTGGAGATTTAATACCTTTTTTGGCGCGCCGTAAAAATTTTGGCACAGGATTGGAATAAAGCCTATCAAACGTATCTGTTATGAAAAATACCAAGAAACCGGTTAAGGAAGCAGAGAAGGAGTGGGAAAATCCGGTAGAGCCAACAAAAACAACAGACCCACGCGATGAGGAACAACTTTTAAGGCAATACAACGAAGCAAAACGTCGGAAAGAAAACCTTACCGAAAACCAGGAAAACGAAAAGAAAGACTAAACACAAGAAATTAAACTTAAAAAAACTAAACTATGAAAAACCCCAGGAAACCTTCAACCAACAAATTAGTAACACGTTTTGACAACGAATTAAAAATGATATTGGTGAATGATTTGAAAGCTGCTAAGGCAAAAGCATCACGGCTTTTACCAAGCGCGGCTTAATAAAACCAAACATACTTACCTACAAAACATCTACCTATGAAAGCTTATAAAATTGCACCATCAATGAGTAAATTAATTAACAGATTTGACGATGAATTATTAAACATTTTATTGGAAGATTTGAGAAACTTCAAATTGAAAAATCAATTTGTTAAAAACAACACGCAGGTTGCCACGCAACAAACAAGCAAGGCTGCCTGATCATCATATATACCCTACATCTATCTATCCGAAGTACTACACATCTATGAAAACGATAAAACCCTGCCAAAACAGGGTTTTATTTTTTCGAAGCATATTTGATGATAAGGCCCGCGGTTTTAGCCGATGCCCCCGGCTGCCCCATCCTCCCATCAAGCTCATCATAGTTGCTCAGCATGTTTGTACGGTAAGCATTATCATTTATGATAGCGTTAAGTTCGGCGGCTATTTTCAGTTCGTTACAATCCTCCTGTATAAACTCTTTTACAATGCTCTTATCAACGATAAGGTTAACCAAGGATATAAATTTGATTTTAACCAACAAGCGGGCTATCGCTATGGTTAGGGGATTCCCTTTATAAACCACTACCTGCGGTACATTAAACAGAGCGGTTTCCAGCGTAGCCGTGCCCGATGCTACCACAGCGGCATAGGCATGTGTTAATAAATCATAAGTAGCATTAAATATTACGGGGATGTTTTTGCCGCTTAAAAACCGGCTGTAAAAAGATGGCTTAAAAGATGGCGCTCCGGCTATAACAAACTGATGATCAGGAAACTGTTCTGTTACCGCTATCATTTCGGGCAGCAAGTAGCTTATCTCCTGCTTACGGCTGCCGGGTAACAGGGCGATGATCTTTTTATCAGTTAAATGATGCTTCCGTAAAAAACCAGGTTCGGGTTTAAATGCAGTTTTAGCATCCAGCAGCGGGTTGCCTACATAGTCAACAACCATTCCCCAGGTTTTGTAAAACTCAACCTCAAAAGGCAGGATACAAAACAAGTGATCAACTATCTTTTTGATTTTTAAAACCCGTTTCTGATTCCAGGCCCATACTTTGGGCGAGATGTAATAGTAAACGGTTAATCCAGCAGATTTTGCAAACTCCGCTATCTTTAAATTAAAACCGGGGAAATCTATCAGCACCAAAACATCGGGTTGATACGCAACAATATCCTGTTTACAGGCCTTCATGTTTTTCAGGATAGTGCGCAGATTTACTGCTACCTCTACAAAGCCCATAAAAGCCATATCGGCATAATGTTTTACCAATGTACCACCTTCGGCCTGCATCAGGTCGCCACCAAAAAAACGGAATTCGGCTGTTGGGTCGAGCTCTTTTAGGGCCTTCATCAAATTTGCCCCATGCAAATCGCCCGAAGCTTCGCCGGCTACCAGGTAATACTTCATCTGATGGGTTGTAATTTAAGTAAAAAAACAGCCGCCATAAATACAAAGGTAACTAGTATGATACCTACTCCGGTTTTATCATGCCCCTGCTTAAAACAATACCTGGTGATAAACAAATTAAAAGTGATAGCCACCAGGTATGGTACACCCGGCTTGTTGAATATTAAAAAGTTACCTTTTAGTAAGTACAAAAAGACGAACAGACTAATGCCCGGCAGTATTAAACCGCCAATTATCCCTGCCGCTATACTGTTGTTTTTTAGCATGTTTTTAACACGGTAATTTATACATTAAACTGCCAGTTATTTAAAAACGGGATAGCGTGGTGTGCTGTCATATCAAACTGTATAGGTACTACCGATACATAATTATGGTCCAAAGCCCAAACATCGGTATCTTCGCCGCCATCATTCAACTGAAAAACGCCGGTAAGCCAGTAATATGGCCGCTTATGCGGATCAACCCTTTCGTCAAACTCCTCGGCCCATTTGGCATTGGCCTGGCGGCAGATCCTGATACCTTTGATATCAGGTGTATTAGGAAAATTCACATTCAGTAAAGTATTTGCCGGTAAGCCGTTGGCTAAAACCTGCATGGCAAGCTCCTTTACAAATTTAACGCAGTGACTAAAATCTGCATCAAGGTTATAATCATCCAAAGAAAAACCTATTGAAGGGATACTCTCAATTGCGCCCTCAACCGCAGCCGACATGGTACCCGAATACAACACGTTAATGGAATTATTTAAGCCATGATTAATACCTGACACGCACAAATCGGGCTTTTGACCTTTAAAGATCTTGTTCACGGCCAGCTTCACACAATCAACCGGCGTGC
Organism: Mucilaginibacter sp. P5_A4; assembly: GCF_056400605.1. Lineage (NCBI taxonomy): Bacteria > Pseudomonadati > Bacteroidota > Sphingobacteriia > Sphingobacteriales > Sphingobacteriaceae > Mucilaginibacter > Mucilaginibacter sp. P5_A4. The sequence continues at coordinate 4,933 of NZ_JBFUKX010000027.1, forward strand.
CCGAGCAGCGGTACATTTCAATACCCTCGTAAATATCAACCTTATCTAAACGCAGTGGTTTCCCAATGGTAATGGCGTGCCCCATTCCCGATTGCGGACTATCAGGCGCAACCACCACTACCTTTCCAATCCCGCTCATCGCTTCAATTAAAACTTTGATACCGGGAGCGGTTATGCCATCGTCATTTACTACAAGAATATTGGGTTTGGTGATTTTCATTGTGCGAAATTAGTTATATTTGATTTATGCTGACTGCTGATAAGAAAAAGAAATACACCGTTGATGATTATTTGCTGCTGGAAGAAGGTGCCCCTTTTCAGTTGATAAACTATGATTTAATTATGTCGCCATCACCTTCCGCCCTCCATAAGTTGATATCAGGTAAAATATATTTAGCAATTCTGCTTTTTTTAGAAAAATCTGCCAATAATGGGATACTTATGTATGCGCCAATAGACGTCCACTTTGATGATGGAAATGTGCTACAGCCTGATCTTGTTTATATTTCGGAAGAAAGGAAAGACATTATTAAAACTTTTGTTGAGGATGCACCTGATTTGGTTATCGAAATACTTTCACCATCAAATGCCTATTACGATTTGAGGCAAAAAAAAGATGTCTATGAAAAATACGGCGTTAAAGAATATATTATCATCGACCCCGTACAGGAAAATGCAGATTTATATGCTTTAAAAAATGGAGCCTATTACCTACACCAAAAAGCCCAAAAAACCGAAGTACTAAATTCTTTATTACTACCAGGATTTGGCCTTGAGCTTTCAAAGATTTTTAAATGAAAAGGCCCGTTACAGGAGCCTTTTCTAAATCTTATAAACTGTTAATCCACTTCACTAATTCATCTCGGGTTTTACCCGTTTTTTTCTGAAGTTTCCCTAATGTTTCCTCGTCTTTACCTTCTTCATAAGTAAGGTCGTCATCGGTAAGGTCGCCGTAAGCTTGTTTAATCTTCCCCTTTAGTTCGTTCCAGCTGCCTTTTATTTGTAACTTATCCATAATGCCTTTTTATTTAGATGTATTGTTATAACATTCGGAAAACGATATGGTTTGGGGGAAAGAGTCAAGAGATAAGAGTCAAGACTTGTGAATTGGAACGGAGCAATAAATAGAATCCATTCCTGGTTCTTTCAGTCCCTCACAAACCGCTTCAATACCTTGCGCTCAAAATCATTAGAGGACCAAAGTTCTATTTTGTAGTGATCGGTGCCTTCATCTGCTTCGGAATTAATATTTTTGAGATCATAGGAGTAAACCCTTATACGATAATATCCAGGCGTTACTATAGCTTTCAACTGGATTTTATGATGCGGAAAATCAAGCACCTCCAATATCCCGGAACTGATCCTGATACCGGCCTCAACTACGTGATCATACTTTTTAAAATCTTTTTCCCGGCTTGCTGCGTCCAGTACAGCCAGTTCGGCCTTTACATGACCAAAACTTTCTATACCAATTCCTACAATATCTTTATCTTTTGATGTCGCCAATCTATCGGCATAAGCAGCGGAGGTCCAAAAGCTGGTGTCACCGGTTTCGCCTGTAAAGGCAGAATCACAGAGGTAAAACTGGTTTTCTGAAGTGAAAAAATCGAGTTTATATCTTGCAGACGGGCGATCTTTAAACGCCGATAAAAGAACAAGCATAAAAGGAGTAAGGATCAAAGCCATAGCTATTTTCTTCACTATTACTTTGATCCTCGTCATTTACACCTGTTTGATTGTTAATGCTACAAATTAGTTTTCGCTCGTTTATTCAAGCATCCTATTCTTACAAAGCTCCTGCCTTTATCTCTTCAACAACAGCCGGATCAAGCAGGGTGCTGGTATCGCCAAGATTACCTGTTTCACCCTCGGCTATTTTGCGTAAAATACGGCGCATGATTTTACCCGATCGTGTTTTTGGCAGCCCGCTTACAAACTGAATTTTATCTGGTTTGGCAATTGCGCCTATTATCCGGGCAACTGTCATAACTATATCCTTCCGGGTAAGCTCGGCATCACCATGCTGATTTGGGCATACCACAAAGGCATATACACCCTGTCCTTTTATATCATGCGGGTAACCTACAACCGCCGATTCAACTACACTGCTGTGCATGTTAATAGCATTCTCCACTTCGGCTGTTCCAATACGGTGACCGGATACGTTCAGCACATCATCAACACGACCGGTAATACGGTAATAGCCATCTTCATCGCGCAGGCAGCCATCCCCGGTGAAATATAAGTTTTCGTAAGTGGCAAAATAAGTAGTGCGGCAGCGTTCATGGTCACCATAAGTGGTACGCAGCATGCCCGGCCACGGGAACTTGATACATAGGTTGCCACTTACACCATTGCCCTCTATTATCTTCCCATTTTCATCAACCAATACAGGTTGTACGCCCGGTAAAGGCAAAGTTGCATAGCCCGGTTTGGTTGGCGTAACATTACAAATAGGCGATATCATTAACCCTCCATTTTCTGTTTGCCACCAGGTATCGGCAATAGGGCATTTGCCATGGCCTATTTTTTCATCGTACCAATGCCAGGCTTCTTCATTAATAGGCTCCCCTACCGAACCCAGTTTGGTAAGCGAACTCAGGTCTTTCCCTTTTAACGGCTCATCACCAAAACTCATCAACGAGCGAATAGCTGTTGGCGCAGTATATAATATATTTACTTTATACTTATCTACAATATCCCAAAACCTGCCGGCATCCGGATAGGTAGGCACCCCTTCAAACATTAAAGTTGTTGCTCCCTGCGATAGCGGGCCGTATACAATGTAAGAGTGCCCCGTAATCCAGCCGATATCGGCGGTACAAAAATATACTTCGCCCTGGTTGTACTGGAACACGTTAGCAAAAGTATAGCCGGTGTAAACCATATAGCCACCGGTAGTATGCACCACCCCTTTAGGTTTACCTGTTGAACCTGATGTGTATAGGATGAACAACATATCCTCGGCGTCCATTTGTTCTGCAGGGCATGCGGGGTTACCTTGTGTTTCTACCTTTTTAACTTCATCTTCCCACCAAACATCGCGTCCCTTTATCATAGAAACCGGTGTACGGCTGCGGGTTAAAACAATTACACGCTTAACAGATTTACACTGTACCAGTGCGTCATCAATTACCGATTTTAAAGGAATAGGTTTATTAGCCCTAAAGCCCCCATCGGCTGTTATTACAACATTACATTCGGCATCATTTATTCTATCGGCAATGGATTGTGCCGAAAAACCGCCAAATACAACCGAATGAATTGCCCCAATACGGGCACAGGCCAAAACGGCGATGGCCAGCTCGGGTATCATGGGCATGTATATACAGATGCGATCGCCTTTTTTAGCACCGTTATTTTTTAACACATTGGCAAACTGGCAAACCTTATCATGCAGCTGGCGGTAAGTTAATATCCGGTGATCTTCCTGTGGATCATTTGGTTCCCATATAATAGCAGGTTTATCGCCGATAGTTGCCAGGTGACGATCAAGACAATTTTCTGTAATATTGAGTTTAGCCCCCTGGAACCATTTAATCTTTGGCTCTTTAAAGTTCCAGTCGAGTACTTTGTCCCACTTTTTTTGCCATAAAAAATTTTCGGCAATATTGGCCCAGAACTCTTCAGGCTGCTCAACACTCTGCTGGTAAACCTGTTTATATTCGTCAAACGATGTAATCTTCATAGCATTCATAATGGTGGGCGTAAATTAGTAATTTCTGTGTTATGTACATATTAAAAAACATTACTTATTAAATATTTTTAATAAGTGGCGGCATTTAGAAAGCAGGCTAAAAATAGGCCGCTGATCGTTTTTATAAATAATTTGATAATTTTTAAAAACACTGTTGAATAATTGATTTAAAAGTCTGATATTTGCAAACTCTTTTGAATAAAGGGTTGATAATTAAAAATATTTGTCATGTCAAGAATTTGTGATCTAACAGGAAAAGGATCTATTGTAGGTAATAACGTTTCAAACTCAAACGTTAAAACAAAACGCAGGTTTCATCCTAACTTAAAACTTAAGAAGTTTTATATCCCTGAAGAAGATAAATGGATTACCTTAAAGGTATCTACATCTGCTGTTAAAACTATCAGCAAAAACGGCATTACTGCCTGTATCAATAAATTTGTTAAAAAGGGATACATTTAGTAGGTATTACGTTAAGGCCTTATGTTCGGCATAGGTATTAAACGCAGTATATAATTTAAAAAATTACGTAAGCCGGGATGGTGATACGTACAACATAAAAAGAAAATGGCAAAAAAAGGCAACAGGGTTCAGGTAATTTTAGAGTGTACTGAACACAAAACAAGCGGTATGCCAGGCATGTCTCGCTATATTACCACCAAGAACAAAAAAAATACAACTGAAAGACTGGAAATGAAAAAATTCAACCCGGTTTTAAGGAAAGTAACCGTTCACAAAGAGATTAAATAATCAGTTGAAGTTACTGGTAGTTGCTGTAGTTTTATACAGTATACAACTATAACATACAACTCAAAACTTAAATAACATGGCAAAGAAAGTAGTTGCAACACTGAAAGTAGCAGGTAAAGGCAAAGAATATTCAAAAGTTATTACAATGAACAAATCACCGAAAACCGGTGCTTATTCATTCAAAACCCAAATTGTCCCTAACGATTTTGTTAAGGATGCAATTGCAGGTAAAACTATATAATACCTTTTGATTTAAATATTGAAGCCGTCTTGTTTTTACGAGAGGGCTTTTTTCGTTGATGCCTATGCATCAGATGTGCAGACACGCAGATTAAAGTAATTATATTAAACTGACATCTGTTAATTATCATTTGGACATATTTGCATTACTAAATTAAACATCAAAAACACGCACATTATAAATCTGCATATCCGCACATCTAAAATTTGCACATCTAACTATGGGATTATTTGATTTTTTTAAGAAAAAGGAAAACACGCAGCAGGAGCAACAAGCCCTTGATACCGGTTTAGAAAAAACCAAGGATAACTTTTTTTCAAAGATCACCAAAGTTATTGCCGGTAAATCAACCGTTGATGATGATGTGCTTGATGAGCTGGAAGAAGTGCTGGTTACATCTGACGTAGGTGTAAGCACCACCCTAAAGATCATCGAGCGGATACAGGAACGCGTTGCCCGCGATAAATACGTGGGTACAGGCGAGTTAAATACGCTGTTAAAAGACGAAATTCAAAAACTACTTGCCGAAAACAACAGCAATGATTTCCGCAATTTTGAATATGGCGATCATAAGCCTTATGTAATAATGGTTGTAGGTGTTAATGGCGTGGGTAAAACCACTACTATTGGCAAACTGGCACATAAACTTAAACAGGCGGGTAACAAGGTAGTACTTGGAGCTGCAGATACTTTCCGCGCAGCCGCGGTTGAACAATTGCTGCTTTGGGGCAAACGGGTTGATGTAAAGGTTGTAGCCCAGCCAATGGGATCAGATCCGGCTTCGGTTGCCTATGATACCTTACGCTCGGCAGTTGCCAACGGCGATGATGTAGCTATTATTGATACTGCAGGCCGTTTACACAATAAGGTTGGCCTGATGAATGAGCTTACCAAAATTAAAAATGTAATGCAAAAGGTAATTCCCGGCGCACCGCATGAGATCTTGCTGGTATTGGATGCATCAACCGGCCAAAACGCCATTGAGCAATGCAAGCAATTTACCGAAGCCACCAACGTAAATGCCCTGGCTTTAACCAAGCTTGATGGTACCGCAAAAGGTGGTGTGGTGATAGGGATCTCGGATCAGTTTAAGATCCCTGTAAAATATATAGGCGTTGGCGAAGGCGTTGAGCATCTGCAGTTGTTTGACAGGCAAGCGTTTGTAGACTCCCTATTCAAACAATAATTATATCATTGCGAGGAGGTACGACGAAGCAATCTCCTACCTTGCAATTCAATCCTATATAGTTCGCGATTGCTTCGTTCCTCGCAATGACAATTTTTTCATTGCAATGATTAGTGTGTTATGAAGACAAAAGAAATTTCGCGCCCATTATCAAAACCAGTTAAACAACGTGTTAACGTGGTTACTTTGGGTTGTTCAAAAAATATATACGATTCCGAGATCCTGATGGGGCAGCTGAAGGGTAACCAGTTTGATGTGGTACACGAGGCAGAAAAAGTGGGCAAGAATGATATTATTGTTATCAATACCTGCGGCTTTATTGACAACGCCAAGCAGGAATCTATCGATACCATACTACAATACAGCGAGCTAAAGGAACAAGGCAAGGTTGGTAAAGTGATTGTAACCGGTTGCTTAAGCGAACGCTACAAACCCGAGCTGGAAGCCGAGATCACCAACGTTGATGCCTACTTTGGTACTAATGACCTGCAGAATTTATTGCAATCAGTTGGCGCCGATTATAAGCATGAGCTTATTGGCGAGCGCTTGCTTACCACCCCTTCCCACTTTGCCTATTTTAAAATTGCCGAGGGTTGTAACCGCCCATGTTCTTTTTGCGCCATCCCATTAATGCGGGGCAAACACCTGAGTACTCCCATTGATCAATTGGTAAAGGATGCGCAAAACCTGGTTAAAAACGGCACAAAAGAATTGATATTAATTGCACAGGACCTTACCTATTACGGCCTTGACTTATATGGCAAACGTAACCTGGACGAATTGCTTCGCCGCCTGAGCGATGTTAACGGGGTGGAATGGATCAGGCTGCAGTACGCCTACCCATCTGGTTTCCCGATGGAAATATTGGATGTGATGAATGAGCGGGACAATATCTGCAAGTACATGGATATGCCTTTACAGCACATCAGCGATGATATGCTAAAATCTATGCGCCGCGGTATCACCAAACAAAAAACCATCGACATTGTAAACCAGATTCGCGATAAGGTGCCCGGCATAGCCATGCGTACCACCCTCATTACAGGCTATCCCGGCGAAACCCAGCAGGATTTTGAAGAAATGGCCCAGTGGGTTGAAGATACTAAATTCGACCGGTTGGGTTGCTTCACTTACTCGCATGAAGAAAAAACACATGCGCATTCTTTAGTGGATGATGTGCCGGCCGATGTTAAACAGGAGCGCGCCGATGCGATAATGGAAATTCAGCAAGGAATTTCGTTTGATAAGAACCAGGAAAAAATTGGCCATATATTTAAAGTATTGGTGGATAAAAAAGATGGAGATTATTTTGTTGGCCGTACAGAATTTGATTCGCCCGAGGTTGATAACGAGGTACTAATTGATGCCAGCATTGATTACGCAACAATAGGCGGCTTTGTTAACGTAAAGATAGACAGCGCAGAAGACTTTGACCTTTATGGACAAATTGTAAAATAATCCAATTTGTGGTTTCCTATTGGTTTATTTTAAGATTTAAATCTAAATTCGAAATCAGCATTTAATATTTGATGCTGATCACATGTTCTATATTTGAATTTTTAAATCCGAAATCGAACATTCGAAATACAAAACCAAAAATGGAAGCCTCCTGTATAAGTTATAAAGAAACCGGATTTTTTTCGCCCACAGTTATTGACTACCTCGAAAACCGGGCCGAGCTACAATCGTTTTATGCCTTCCGGCCTGATATGGACGGTTTTGCCGAACTGCTGAAAAACAAAAAAGTAGTTGCCAATCGGGAGATATTGTTCCGTGTACTATCAAAGCAGTACGTGCATAATGAACAGGAAGGCAATTCAAAATTCAAAATTCAAAATTCAAAACTTGTCGCAGACAATATTGATCTGCTAAAGCTTGATAACACCTATACAATTACTACCGGTCATCAGCTGAATATTTTTGCAGGGCCGTTATATTTTCTTTACAAAATTGCCACTGCTATTAAACTGGCACAGCAATTAAAAGCAGCTCACCCCGATAAAAACTTTGTACCTGTTTACTGGATGGCCAGTGAAGACCATGATTTTGCCGAGATTAATTACACCAATATTGGTGGGAAAAAAGTGCATTGGTGGTACGAGGCATCGGGCGCTACAGGGCGGATAAATCCTGATACCATGCGCCAGGCGCTTAACCAATACAAAGGGGTTTTAGGGATGGAGGGTCATGCCGTGGAAGTTGCCGAAATTGTTGAAACCGCTTATACCCGCTTTGATAAACTGGCCGATGCCACCCGCTATTTAGTTAACGCACTATTCGGTCAATATGGCCTGGTTATTATTGATGCAGATGACCACGAGTTTAAACGCCAGTTTGCTCCTATTATGGAGCAGGATATCATTAACCAAAACAGTTTTAAAAATATAAGTGCCACCAACGAGCAACTGCAGAAACTGGGGGTACATATCCAGGTTAATCCGCGCGAGATCAACTTTTTTTACCTGAAAGATAGCCTGCGCGAGCGGGTAATATTTGAGCAGGAAAGCTACAAGGTAATGAACACCGAAATTAGCTTTACAGATGCGGAACTGAAAGAAGAAATAGCTAACTATCCGGAACGCTTTAGTCCCAACGTGGTAATGCGCCCCCTTTACCAGGAGTGCATTTTGCCCAACATTGCCTACATAGGTGGTGGCGCCGAGGTGGTGTACTGGCTGGAACTAAAATCAAACTTTGATTATTATAAGGTTGATTTCCCGATCCTGATCCTGCGTAATTCGGCATTGGTAATACGTAAGGAACAGGCGGCAAAAATTGAGCGCATGGATCTTGATGCTGCCGCCCTGTTTAAGCAAGATGATGAGCTTAAAACCGAATGGATAAAAAAACACAGCAACCATAACCTCAGTCTTGCAGGTGAGTGGCGCGAAATGTCTGCAATTTTTGAAAAGATCAAACTCCGCTCCTACAAAATAGACCCTTCCCTTTCGCCATCAACATCAGCCGTACAAGCCAGGCTAAAACATGCTATTGATAATCTCGAAAAGAAATTAATAAAAGCCGAGAAACGCAATTACGCGGTAAGATTGGAGCAATTATCAGCTGTAAAAGCCGAGTTGTTCCCCAAAGACAGTCTGCAGGAACGCACCGAAAACTTTGGTTTGATGTATGTTAAATGGGGACAATCATTCATCGATGAACTCATCCATCATTTTGAACCGCTCGATTTTGAGTTTACCGTGCTAACAGAAGAATAATTGTATTGAAAGCTATGCTGAATTTGTTTCAGCATGATTTTCCCTTAAAGCTTTTCAACAAAAACCCGGCGTTAACCGGGTTTTATATTTATCATTTCTTTGTCCAAACGTTATTGTCGGGGTTATAATCCGGCAATACTTTATCCGGATCATAGGTAACCGATTCAATTTCTTCTGTCGATGGATATTTAAATGTCCAGGAAGCATTACGTTCCCAAACTTCAACAGGTAGTTTCATCCGTTCGGTTTTACCGCTTTTGGTTTTTATTTCCAATATAACCGGCATAGCCATTTTACCAAGGTTATCAATAGTGATCAAAGCACCTTTTGAAGCGTCGTTATCAATGTATTTAACATCGCTAACGGCCACATCTAAACGCCAGTCGTTTAGGAACCACCCCCTCCAAAACCATTGTAAACTTTCGCCTGAGGCATTTTCAATAGTACGGAAAAAGTCGTCTGGTGTTGGATGTTTAAATGCCCAGCGGTTGATATACGTTTTAAAAGCAAAATCGAAACGTTCCGGACCCAGGATCTGCTCGCGCAATAAAACAAGGCCTGCGCTTGGTTTTGCATACAGCAAAGTACCGGTATTTTTTTCTTTAAGATTAGCTGGCTGGCTCATCATCGGTTCAAGCTCGGGTTTGGTAAAAAAATCACCGATTTTATGCATATCGCCTGGTTTTCTTGCATATTCCCCTTTATTGAAATCGGCGGTAGAAAGTGTATTGATAAAAGTATTGAATCCTTCATCCATCCAGCCATATAAACGTTCATTTGATCCTACGATCATCGGGAACCAGGTATGGCCAAACTCATGGTCGTTAACTCCCCAAAGGCTGCCTTTTTTAGCCCTGTATCCACAGAAAACAATGCCGGGATATTCCATACCACCTACTATACCGGCAACGGCGGTAGCAGCAGGATAAGGAAACTCAAACCATTTTGATGAATTGTATTCGATAGATTTTTTAACATACTCTGTTGAACGGGCCCATGCATCAATGCCATCACTTTCAACCGGGTAAGCTGATATGGCTATTGATTTTTTACCACTTGGCAAATCCATCTTAGCCGCGTCAACAATAAATGCTGCGGATGAGGCCCAGGAGGCATCCCTCGCATTTTTAATTTTAAAGTGCCAGGTAAGGGTAGCTTTACCGGCCGGGCGTGATGAAGCTTCAGTAACCTCGGCAGCCGAACGGATAACTACGGTTTTTTCACTCTGAGCAGCTTGTGCCCAACGTTTTTGCTGTTCGGGGGTATATACCTCGGTTGGATTCAGCAACTCGCCAGATGCCACTACAATGTGTTTTGCAGGAGCAGTGATGCTCAGGTCGAAATCACCATACTCAAGGTAAAACTCACCCGGGCCAGTGTATGGCTGGGTGTTCCATCCTAATACTTCATCGTACACACACATACGGGGGTACCACTGGGCCACAGTGTAGATTTTGCCATTTTTTGAGATCTTATCATCCAGGTAACCCATACGGTCTGATCCGTAATTTGGGGATACAAATGAATACTCAATTTTTAGCTTAGCAACACCGCCATTGGCTGTTACCTGTTTTGGCAAAAAAACCTGCATACGGGTATCGCTGATGATGAATTTAGCATCAACCAACGCGCCTTTAAGGCCAACATATTTTACCGATTTAATTTTATAACCGGCCTCAAAAGCCTCGCCACGCCCCCAGTTACGGCTGCCTGCAGGCGGAACGATTGCAGTACCACGGGAATCTAACTTAAACAGGTTTTGATCAAGCTGCATCCATAAAAAGCCCAGGTTTTGCGGGCTGTTATTGGTATATGTTACAACTTCCGAACCGGTAATTTCATTGCTTTGATCGTTCAACGTAGCGGCCAATGTGTAATCAGCACGATTTTGCCAGTATTTAGGGCCCGGCTGGCCATCGGCCGCGCGGAACTCAGTACCATTTTTAGTGTAGAAAGGGGGGCCGAAAGTTTCGTGATAATTGTAATCAGAAGCCGGAGGGGTTGGAGGTGGTGGAGGTGCGGTTTGCTGCGCGTTACCTGCCGTAAATGCAAGCATACAGGCCAAGCTTAAACCGGCCATCAGTTTTAAATTCATTTCAGTCAATTTTTTGAGTATACAAAGCAAGTATACTAAAAAAACTGTTTTTATATTCCCGGTAAAATGATTGTTACGCTTTTATTAAGGATTGAATTAATGATTTATTGAATTATCGATTTGTTTGATAATAATCTATTAATCAGGTAGATTTAATTTGTTTTAACAATTTTCATTGCTTCAAAAAGTGTTCTTCATAAACCTTCTCATCAAAGCCAAAAAACAGGAAACCGCCATCTTCAATAACCGGTCTTTTGATCATGCTGGTTTTTTGTTGCAATAATTTTAAAGCATCCGTATTGGTTTTAACACTTTCTTTTACTTCGGGATCAAGCTGTTTCCAGGTGAGGCCTTGTTTGTTCATGAATTTTTCGTAACCGGCTTTACTATCCCATTCCTGCAGTTTTTCGGTGCTTACACCCAGTTTTTTAAAATCCTGGAAATCGTAATCAACTTTATTGGTTTTGAGCCAGTCGAGCGCTTTTTTTACTGTATTGCAATTGGTAATTCCGTAAACTTTCATGCCGCAAATCTACTGATTTGTCCCACTACTTTTACCCCCGCCTTTGGTATCATCGTTATTTATGCCGCGCTGGTTCTTTTTAATATCGCTGCTAAGCTTACCAAATTTGTAGTTAACCCTGATAGCAAAATTGCGGTAAGGATTTTGATAAACCGATGATTGCGAAAAATCGGGCGTATTGGTGTATGTTTTATATGTGCGGTACTTACTGTAGGGATTGTTTGATACTAATGATATAGTGAGCGTTTTTTTAAGAAACTCCTTTCCTACTACATACGACGAAAATATGCCATGTCCGTTTTTACCCTGCAGGTTAACATCGCCGCTAAAATACCCGGCATCAATACCAAAGCGAAAGCCGCTATCAAACTTATAAGCAAGGTTGGCAAACGCATTACCGGTATACCCGTCATTTTTGTAAAACTGCCCGTTATAAGTTCCCTTTAACCAAACATGCGTTATCCGGGCATTTAAATTGACGGTGAACCTTTTTGTGATAGAATAGTTTGTGTTGATATTTAAGCCCAGGCTGCGGTTGCTGCCTAAGTTTTGATAGGTAGTAGTAGTAACCGTGTCAGTTTTACCATTTAATGTGCTATCAACCCTTATGCTGGTAACATTTTGTATAGCATTGTTTGAAAACGCGTAACTAAGGCTCGCATTAATTGAACCTTTTGAAAAATTACTATACGTAAGCTCAAATGTATTATTAAGCTCGGGGCTCAGGTCGGGATTACCGGTATTAATAAATTTAGGGTTCGATCTGTCAACAAAAGGATTTAACTGGTATATCCCGGGGCGCTGAATGCGCTGGGTAAAACCTAAACTTATACTGCTGCTTTTTAAGCTTCGTTGTACAGATATGGAAGGAATAAGGTTATTGTACCCTTTATCAAGCGGTATCCCCGAAAAATCGGCACTCACCTGGGTGTGTTCCAACCGCAAACCGCCTTTACCTGTCCATTTGCTAAATTTTAACTGGTACGAGTTATATATGCTATAAACATTTTGCTGATAGTCAAAAACATTGGTCTGGTTGGTATTAACCAAGTAATCATTGGTTAATGAGTCGCGGTCTTCGCGTCTGTAATCGCTGAAATTTTTACGCAGGATAGCTTTTGCACCTGTTTCAATGCTGATAGTTTTCAGCGGATAGGCATAATCCAACTGGAGGGTATGCTCTTTATTACCGGCTTTATTATATTGCCTGAAATCGGGCTGTATTTGCTGACCATAATTAACCCTGTCTGTAAAAAGGTTATCGGCAAACTGGGTGCTTGGCGAATAACTATATTTATAGGAAAGCGTAAGCAGTTCATCTTTATGCCCCTTGAAACCTAACTGGTAATTAAGGGCAGCGTCAAATCCCCTGTCGTGATTGTAACCATCGGTTAACTGGCGGTAGCCTTGTGTTAAAACCGCGTTGCTATTTGTTTGGGCCGATACCCTGTCGTTGTCCTGCACAAACTCTCCCTGGAAAAGTTCAACCGAACCAGTAAGCAGGTTAAGGGAATCTATCTCGTAACTTAACTCAAAATCGCCGTAACGGTAATTACCGCCAAAGGTGCCTGTACCATTTTGCAATATGGTGGTATTTTGCGCAAACTGATTCTGCGTATTGGTAAAGATATTATTATTTAAGTTTTGATGGCCAAAACCTGCATAACCGGCTAAGCCAAACTTACCATGCTTTACCGTTCCGTTAAGATTAAAACCCGGTCCCCAGACACTGTTATAGCGCGAGTTGATGCTACCGTTATAACCCTGGTCGGCATTTTTTTTGGTGATGATATTGATGATACCGGATAAACCTTCGGCATCATACTTGGCTGGCGGCGTAGTGATCACCTCTATCTTTTCGATATTGGTGGCCGGCATCGATTTTAGTACATCCGATGGATTTTTGGCCATCAAAGCTGATTCCTTACCGTTAATCAATATCTTATAATTTCCGCTTCCTTTTAGTTTAATCTTATCGTCACCATCAACAGAAAGCAACGGAACCTTGCGCATCATATCCAAAGCCGATATAGCTTTACTCTCCGGGTCGGCCTGCACATCATAGCTCAGGCGATCAACCTCCTGTTTCATCAGAGGTCTTACAGCGGTAATGCTTACCTCGTTCAGCTGCTTGCTAGAAGCCGACAAGTAAATTTTCCCCGCATCAAATACCGTTCCGGCAGGCTTTACAGGCAAGGTTTTGGAAGCAAGCCCCATAGATGCAACAGCCAACTGGTAGATTTTGCCATCTGGCGCTTTTAGCTCAAAGCTGCCGTCATTTTTGGTAAGCGTACTTTTTACGGATGCCTTGGTACCGGCATCCTGCAACATAACGGTAACATACCCTAATGGCCTATTAACGACAGAATCGATAACCAGGCCCTTAACTGTAATATTTGATGGGGTTTGAGTTTGCGCCATTACCTGCATTGAGAAATAACAGCAAAATATGATAAGTAAAAATTGTTTCATAAGGCATTTAGATGATAAGACACCTAAAGTTACCTAAGTGTTGCAAAAGCATGCAAATATTAAACACTTTTTAACTAAATGCTTAGTTTATCAGGGAGTCGCTTTTAAAATATCTGCATGGCAAATTTTGACTGAAGCCGCTTTTTGTTCCTTCGCTACCGTCCCATAAATGGGACGGCAATGAACTTTTAGCTATTTTAAACAGGAACAATCCTTAATTCATTGCCGTTCATGAATTGTTCGTAACCGGCTTACTATCCCATTCCTGCAGCTTTTCGGTACTTACACCCAGTTTTTTAAAATCCCGGAAATCATAATCAACTTTATTGGTTTTAAGCCAGTCGAGCGCTTTTTTACTGTATTGCAATTGGTAATTCCGTAAACTTTCATGGGCGGTGCTTATTGTATAAATCAACCAAAATTACTAATTTTTGCTGCCGCTGCTGGTATCGTCGTTATTAATTCCACGCTGATTTTTTTTGATGGTTCCATTAAGCTTCCCAAGCTTATAATTAAAGCCAATGCCAATAGATCTGTAGTAATTGTAATTATAGGAGTAGGTTTTAAAATCAGGCGTTTGGGTATAAAAATCAAGTTTGTTAAATTTAGCAAAAGGCCCGTTGATGTTTAAAAATATACTGCCTTTCTTTTTAAACAACTCTTTTGATATATTAGCCCCATAACCAAGGTAATAATTATCCGTACCCTGCAATAAAACATAACGGCTATCAAAACCAACATTTAAGCCAACCCGGTAACCGCTATCAAACTTATAGCTGCTGTTGGTAAACATATGCCCCTGCTGGCCGCTGTTGGTAAAAAAAGTACCCTTATAGGTACCCTTCAGCCAAATTTTCAGCAATTCGCCATTTATATTAACATTTAATTTAGGTGTTATTGGGTAGTTAATATTTACATCTAATCCTAAAGTTTGGTTTTTACCTACATTGGCAAATGTAGTAGTGGTAACAGCATCGGGCCCAACACTGGCTAAATTTTGAATAGTGTTATTAGCAAACGAGTAACTGGTGCTGATATTAACAGAACCTTTGGCGAAATTGCCGTAGCTGAGCTCGAAATTATTATTTATAGAAGGCTTTAAACCCGGATTACCTACGGTAATATATTGCGGGTTTGATCTATCGGCAAATGGATTTAACTGGTATATACCCGGCCGTTGGATACGTTGTGTGAAACCAAAATTTAAACTGCTGTTTTTTAAACTACGTTGAATAGAAAGAGAAGGAATAACATTGGTAAAGTTTTGATCTAAATTTCGGCTTGCAGAAAAATTGGCATTTATAGTGGTGCGTTCGTAACGTACACCACCTTTAACCGTCCATTTTGTGAGCTTTATAATATAAGAGTTATATAAACTATACACATCCTGCTGATACGTAAAATTATTGCTTAACGTGGTATCAGTAAGATAGTTCCCCTCACCGTCTGCGACATCGTTAAGAAAATCGCTATAATTATTACGGGCTATCATTTTGCCTCCTGCTTCGAGAGTTATTATTTTAAACGGCTGAACGTAATCCAGCTGGGTTGTATGTTCTTTGGATCCGGCGTTATTATATTGCCGGTAGTTCGATGCATTACCTGGGGTAACGTCATTAAACTGCTTATTGCCAGAGTTACTGTATTTATAAGATACTGTTAGCAATTGGTTTTTATGGTTTTTAAACCCCAACTGATAATTCAACCCAAAATCGGCTCCATGAAAATCGTTATTGCCGTTATTAATACTGGTATAATTTGTTTGCCCGCTGCTATCATGAACGGTAGTAAACTGCTCACTGGCCTGTGTGCCTGTGCCCGAGTAAAAGTTAAATGCGGCAGTCAGCAAGTTTAAGCTATCTGCTTCAAAGCTCAATTCGGTACTACCATAGGTATTTTTGTTACCGTTTGATCGTGTTCCGCTTTGAATTAAGGAAGCAGCAGAGTCAAAAAAATCTGTCTGGTTAAAAAAGCCAAAAGCACGTTGCGGCCGTTCGCCGTGGCCTACGTAACCGTTAAAGCCCAGCTTGCCTTGTTTAATAGTAGCATTAACGTTGGTCCTGTAACCAAAAACGTTATTATAATTGGCATTAACGGAGCCATTATAACCCTGGTCGGCCTTTTTTTGTGTAATAATGTTAATGATGCCTGCCAGCCCCTCGGCATCATATTTAGCGGGCGGTGTAGTTATTACTTCTATCTTCAAAATATTTACTCCCGGCATGGCTTTTAATATATCCGAGGGATTCCGGGCCATTAGCGCCGATTCTTTCCCATTAAGTAAAATTTTATAGTTGCCGCTGCCGCGCAGCTTAATATTATCAGATGCGTCAACAGAAAGTAATGGTACTTTACGGATCATGTCCAAAGCCGTTAATTGTTTACTCTCCGGGTCGGCCTGCACATCATAGCTCAGGCGATCAACCTCCTGTTTCATCAGGGGTTTTACGGCGGTAATACTTACTTCGTTCAATTGCTTGCTGGAAGCCGACATGTAAATTTTACCTGCATCAAATAAAGTTCCGGCAGGCTTTACAGCCAAAGTTTTGGAAGCGAGGCCCATAGAAGCAACAGCTAACTGGTAGATTTTGCCATCCGGTGCTTTCAGCTCAAAGCTGCCGTCATTTTTGGTAAGCGTACTTTTTACGGATGCCTTGGTACCGGCATCCTGCAACATAACGGTAACATACCCTAATGGCTTATTAACAACAGAATCGATAACCAGGCCCTTAACTGTAATATTTGATGTGGTTTGAGTTTGCGCTATTGCCTGTATTGAAAAATAACAGCAAAATATGATAAGTAAAAGTTGTTTCATAAGTATTTAGGTGATATGACATCTAAAGTAACTAAGTGTTGCAAGAGCATGCAAATATTTAACACTTTTTAACTAAATACTTAGTTTATTAAATTCCTGTTAAATAATTATTTATTATACCTGGTCATCGTGAGTTCGGTACCTATAGTGGAGAAGCTCTTGATCATTTCGATGGAGCGATCTATCAAAGCAGGCAGTTCTGGCTTTTCATCGTCATCAAAACMGTTTAATACATAATCAACCTGGCGGCCTTTGGGAAAATTATCGCTGACACCAAAGCGTAAGCGCGCATAATTATTGTGCCCAAGGGTGGCTTCAATATGTTTTAATCCATTATGCCCGGCGGCGCTCCCTTTGGGTTTTAAACGCAGGGTACCTAATGGTAAAGCAATATCATCCACTATCACCAAAACATTTTCCAGCGGGATCTTCAGATCTTTCATCCAATGATTCAAGGCTTTACCACTCAGGTTCATAAAGGTAGTGGGTTTAATGAGGCACAAAGTACGGCCTTTAAAAGAAACCTCAGTATAATAAGCAAGGCGCATATTATAAAATTTGGCCCCCTCCTGTTTGGCCAATTCATCAAGCACCATAAAACCTATATTATGCCGGGTATCAGCATATTCGGGACCTATATTTCCTAAACCTACTATTAGATATTTCATTAGCCCCCCAGCCCCCTAAAGGGGGAGTTTTTATTTGTTTATTTATTACGAAGATATTGCTTTTACATAAAAACAGCGATAAGTTACCTTATCGCTGTTTTAATTTGTCCTTTTATTCCCCCTTCAGGGGGTTAGGGGGCAATTACTTTTTACCAGAAGCAGCTTCCTGCTCAGCCTGACGTAATGCACGTGAAGTGGTTACAGATACGATAGTATCTTCCTGTGCATTGGTAATGGTAAGGTTTGGAACTTTAATTTCCGCTACTTTAACCGATTTACCAACTTCCAAAGCTGCAATGCTTACTTCAATAGCATCTAAATGATCTTTAGGTAATGCTTTGATGCGCAGTTTCCTTAGTTTTTGAACTAATTTACCACCCACTTTAACACCTGGAGAAGTTCCGGTTAATTTAACAGGGATCTCGATGGTGATAGGCTTTTTCTCGTCAAGCAACAAAAAGTCTACGTGGATAATTTGTTCAGTTAAAGGGTGAAACTGCATATCTTTAATAATAGCCTGTGATTTAACACCAGCAACATCAAGATCGATGAAATGAACAACCGGAGTGTAAACTACGGCTCTCAAATCAGCTGCGGACACTGAAAAGTGGGTTTGGGTTGGCCCACCGTAAAGTACTGCAGGCACCAGACCCTGGTAACGCAGTTCTTTAGCGTCTCTTTTCCCTACGTTCTCTCTTGGAGAACCGCTAATAGCAATTGATTTCATTTGTTTTTATTTTATTATTTATTTATTAAGTCCATGGTCAATAAACCATGGATTTGCTTTTATTCATTCAATGTACGTTCATTACCATGGACTATCGACCATTGGCTATGGACATACTACTTAATCCACCTTAAACAACTGGCTTATTGAGCCGTGTTCATTTACGTTAACTATGGCCTTCGCAAAAAGCTCGGCGGTTGATAGTACCCTTATTTTAGGGCTTTCGTGTTTCAACGGTATAGTATCTGTAACTATCAGTTCGGTTAATGCCGAATTTTCGATAGTTTCATATGCTTTACCTGATAATACCGGGTGAGTACAAACCGCACGTACGCTGCGTGCACCCCGCTCCATGATCAACCCTGCTGCTTTGGCCAATGTACCGGCTGTATCACAAATATCATCTATCAGTACAATATCCTGGTCGGTTACATCACCAATCAGTGTCATTGATTCAATTTCGTTGGCGCGTTTACGGCGTTTATCGCAAATAACCACTTCGGCATTAAAAAACTTAGCGAAGCTGCGCGCCCTGTATGAGCCGCCCATATCCGGCGAAGCAATGGTTAAATTGCCTAAGTCCAGGCTTTTTATATACGGTACAAAAATGATTGATGCATCAAGATGATCAACCGGAACATCAAAAAATCCCTGGATCTGCGCTGCGTGCAAATCCATGGTCATAATGCGGTCAATACCCGCTGCAACTAATAAATTGGCTACCAGCTTGGCGCTTATTGCCACGCGGGGCTTATCTTTCCTGTCCTGGCGTGCCAAACCAAAATATGGGATAACCGCGTTTACATAATGCGACGATGCACGGCGGGCGGCATCAATCATCATCAGCAATTCCATCAGGTTATCAGTAGGTTGGTGGGTACTTTGTATCAAAAACACATCGCATCCCCTAACAGTTTCATTAAAATGTGGTTGAAATTCGCCATCACTAAAACGTGAAAGTACTACATCGCCTAACTCGCGACCATAGGCTTCAGCAATTTTTTGCGCCAGCTCTTTTGAGCCCGAACCTGCAAATAATTTAACCGGATTAAATTGTAATGGCATTTTTTTTGATTTTGGATTTCGGATGTTAAATTTCGGATTTGTTTAATTTTCAGCTACTTATCGCTACATGAAAAAATTAATACTCCTGTTGATAACCTCCTAAAATACAATTCGGATTTCATTTTTCCCCCGAATCTAAATCCGAAATTGAAAATACGAAATCCGAAATTCTCTTGTTGCCCGACCAGGATTCGAACCTAGACAAACGGTACCAAAAACCGTCGTACTACCATTATACTATCAGGCAATCTCCTTTGGTTGTTTTACTCTCCGAAAAGGAATGCAAATATAAGACGATTTTTTAACTCTCAAAACAGAATTTGAAAAAAGTATTTATAAGCCTGTTTTACAGTCCAAAATGGGTTAAAAAGTGTTAATAAGGCTGTTTTTGTTTCAGCATCGTCATAGTTTTTCTTACTTTCGGCTATATTAAGCCTTTTGCTATCGAAAACATCCCGACATGAACTACAATAAAATCAA
Organism: Mucilaginibacter sp. P5_A4; assembly: GCF_056400605.1. Taxonomy (NCBI): domain Bacteria; kingdom Pseudomonadati; phylum Bacteroidota; class Sphingobacteriia; order Sphingobacteriales; family Sphingobacteriaceae; genus Mucilaginibacter; species Mucilaginibacter sp. P5_A4. Next base: position 24,873 of record NZ_JBFUKX010000027.1, read on the forward strand.
TAATATTTTTGGCTGGATAACTTTTATCATCGCCACCTTAACCTACGTTTTAACCCTTGAACCATCATCAAGCTTTTGGGATTGCGGTGAATTTATAGCCTGTATTTTTCGTTTGCAGGTAGCCCACCAACCAGGTGCACCATTATTTACCATGATAGGCAAGGTATTTACGCTGCTATCCATGGGCGATAATACAAAGGTGGCTTACTGGGCTAATATGGCTTCGGCCATTTCAAGCGGGGCTACTATCATGTTCCTGTTCTGGACGGTAACCTCCTTAGCCAAAAAGATTCTGGTTAAAACAACCGAAGACCTTAATATCAGTAATTTGATCATCATAACAGGCTCGGGCCTGGTGGGTGCATTGGCTTATGCCTGGTCTGATACCTTTTGGTTCTCGGCAGTTGAGTCTGAAGTGTATGCGCAATCATCCTTATGTACAGCGGTAGTGTTTTGGGCCATATTAAAATGGGATGCCCATGCCGATGAACCTCGTGCCGACAGGTGGATTGTATTTATCGCCTATATAATGGGCTTATCAATAGGTATCCACTTGTTAAATCTGCTGGTAATACCGGCTATTGCTTTGGTAATTTATTTCCGCAAGGCAAAAAACATTACTACACGGGGTACTTTACTTTCATTTTTTGCAGGTATTGTATCGGTAGCTTTTGTATTGTGGGGAGTTATACAATTTACAGTTAAGGGCGCGGCATTCTCCGATCTGCTTTTTGTGAACACCCTGGGAATGGGCTTTGGCAGCGGTGCAATCGCATTTTTTGTTTTGCTGATAGCAACCATAGTATCGGGCATATGTTATACCATTAAACAATCAAACGCAGCTATTATCACTTGCGCCATCTGCTTTATCCTGGCGCTTGGAATTAGTGCGGGCTACCTCGGAGCTATGGTTGGGATAGTAGTTTTAGCATTGCTTGAATATGTGGTAAAAATACGCGAGAGGCGTTTTGCCCTCAATAGCTTTTTTGTTTGCCTGCTGTTTATCCTGTTTGGCTACAGCTCATTTGTAATGATTGTGGTACGCGCCAAGGCCGATCCTAATTTAAATAACAGCGATCCGCAGGACGCTTTTGCGCTTAACAGCTACCTGAACCGAGATCAGTATGGCGATACACCACTACTATACGGCCAGTTTTTTGATTCGACACCAACCGATCAAACTGAGGGAGCAACAATTTACCGCCGTGGTAAAACCAAATATGAGGTTGCCGGCAAAAAGCTCGCCACTATTTATGATCGTAACACCATATTCCCGCGCATGTTTAGCGATAAGGCCGGGCACCCCCAGTTTTACCGTGCCTGGAGTAAATTAGCCGATAGCGAAAAACCAACCCTTGCTACCAACCTGGGCTTTTTTGGCACCTGGCAGGTTAACCAGATGTATACCCGCTATTTCCTTTGGAACTTTGCTGGTCGCACCAATGACCTGGATGGCCAAACCAGCAACAGCGGATCTGATGGTAACTGGATAAGCGGCTGGAACTTTAACAAACAATTGCCTGATGCGGTTACCAAAAGCAAAAGCTATAACCGTTTATTCTTTTTGCCGCTCATCATAGGCTTGGCAGGCTTATTTTTTCACTTTAAACGCGACCAAAAAAACGCCGGCGTTGTAGGTGTACTTTTCTTTTTTACAGGTTTGGCTATTGTATTGTATCTAAACCAGGACCCATTACAGCCACGCGAACGTGATTATGCTTACGCTGGTTCATTTTATGCGTTTGCCATATGGATAGGCCTTGGCGTTGTTGCCTTAGCCGATTTGTTAAGTAAAAAACTTAATGCAAAAACCAGCGGTATTATTGCCACCGTAGTATGCTTGTTAGCGGCCCCCTTGTTAATGGCCAACCAGGAATGGGATGATCATAACCGCTCAACCAAACTTACGCCGCATGATATGGCCTATAATTACCTTAACTCCTGCGCGCCAAATGCCATTTTGTTTACTTATGCCGATAATGATACCTATCCGCTTTGGTATATACAGGAAGTTGAAAACGTACGCCCCGATGTACGGATTGTGAACCTAAGCCTGCTGGGTACCGATTGGTACATACGTGGGATGAAAAACAAAATGAACCAATCGGAACCATTGCCTATCAGCATGCCTTATGATAAGTTTAAACCAGGCGTACGTGATGTAATTTACTTTAACGATCAAAAAGTGCCCGGCGCTATTGAGCTAAAAGAGATTTTTGATTTCATCACCTCGGATGATAAAGCTGCCATGGTGGAGTATAACAATGGTGATTTGGCCAATTACCTGCCTACCAAAAACTTTAAATTAACAGTTAATCCTGATGAAGTGGTAAAAACCGGGACGTTACCAGCCATCCAAAAAGATAAAATAACCCCGGAAATGGACTGGACCTTTAATGGTAAGTATGTTACCAAGGATATTTTGGCAATGATGGATATACTGGCCCATAATAACTGGAAAAGACCCATTTATTTTGCAACCACTGTACCGGAAGAAAACCTGATAGGACTTAGTAAATATTTATATAGCGAAGGTTTTGCCAACCGCCTGCTTCCGTTAAAACCAGATACCGCAGCAAGCGCGGCAGATGTTACCAATACGCCGGTAATGTACCAGAACATGATGACCAAATTTAAATGGGGCAATATGAAAAATGCCAGTTACCTTGATCATGAATCAAACACCATGTTTTACCCTTTGATATCAAGGCTTTACTCAACCCTTGCCGATAACCTGCTTAATGAGGGTCATCCTGACATGGCAAAAAATGTTTTCAAAAAGTATGATGAAGTAATGCCTGATAACATTCCTAATACCGAGATAGCTATCCGTAAGTATTATATGATAGAGACGGCTTACCGGCTTGGTGATGTGCAAATGGCCAACAAACTGGCAAACCTGGTTGATGATTATATAATCGATCTGCTCAACTATAATTATACGCTTTTACAAAACGGTGAAGTAAGCCTTGATAGCAGGGATCTCCAATATTCGATGTCGATGTTGAATGGTTTAACCGAGTACACCAAAAATTATAAACAAACAGACCTTAATACCAAATTCAGCGCACAGCTTAGGGATTATGAGAAGAAACTGGGAATGGGTTCGAAGTAGCATTACATAGATCCAACAACAAAAAAAGCGACATAAGTCGCTTTTTTTGTTGTTATAAGATTCTTAAAATCTTTTATCCTTTATCTAAAGAATGTCCCTCGTCCAAAAATCCTTATTCCTTATTCCAAAGATTAATCCTCATTAACCACGCCCATCGAACAAAATTTCTCGATGCGCTCGTTAACCAGCTCAGTAATATCTTTCTCTTTCAGGGTTTTAAGATCTTTAAGCAGTTGTTTTTTTAGGGTGGCCGCCATAGCAACCGGATCCTGGTGGGCTCCGCCAAGTGGTTCTTTTATAACACCGTCTATCAGTCTGTTCTTTAACATTTCTGTCGAAGTTAATTTTAATACTTCGGCAGCACGTTCTTTATTTTCCCAGGTTTTCCATAGGATGGTTGAACAGTTCTCTGGCGATATTACCGAATACCACGAATTATCAAGCATCAAAACCCTATCACCGATACCTATACCCAATGCGCCTCCCGATGCACCCTCGCCAATAATAACGCAGATGACAGGAACTTTAAGTATCGACATTTCGAGCAGGTTACGGGCAATGGCTTCACCTTGTCCTCGTTCTTCAGCTTCTAAACCAGGAAACGCTCCCGGCGTATCAATTAAAGTAACAACGGGCTTATTGAATTTTTCGGCCATTTTCATCAGCCTTAAGGCTTTGCGGTAGCCTTCGGGATTAGCCATACCAAAGTTACGATATTGGCGCTCTTTGGTATTACGGCCCTTTTGCTGACCAATAAACATTACAGTTTGCCCGTTCAGGGTGCCAAAACCGCCTATAATGGCTTTATCATCACCAACAGTACGGTCGCCGTGCAGTTCAATAAAATCATCGCACATCAGCTCAATATATTGGAGCGTATATGGTCTTTCGGGATGACGCGAGATCTGCACTTTTTGCCAGCCGTTAAGGTTGGAATATATTTCTTTTTTGGTAGTTTCCAGTTTAGCCTCAAGTTCTGCCACTGTTGCAGACATGTCGAGCTTGTTTTTATCTTCAACCTGCTTCACTTTCTCTATCTGCTGCATCAGCTCGGCCAAGGGTTTTTCAAAATCAAAAGTTATTTTCATACACTTTATTTGGGGCCGCTAAATTAAACAAATCAAACGGCAAATTTATCAATTATGATTTTGCAAAGTTTCCAGCTTTTTAATTTGAGCCGGCGCCAGTAATTTCCACGTGTTATAGCAGGCTAATAATATGGCATTTCTGAGCTCACCGTAGTACAATCCCGATCGGTTGCCATAAAAAATAATACTGCCTTCATCAGTACCCTTCCGCAATAAGTTATCTAATGCCTGTTCATTGGTGATGATGAACTTGCCCATTTCTATTTTTTTACGTTTTAGCTCATTGGCTATTGCTGTAATTTGAGTTACCTGCACCGGGCTAAGCCCAACTTCTTTTTTAAACGCGATAGCCTTATCGGGTAACGGGTAATGATTTACAACAGCAACGGGGGGCATTTCATAAATATCATCACCCTTTAATAAGGCATTGTACTGCGCGTCACTCAAGGTTTTAACCGTCGATTTTTTAAAAGTGCTATCTGCCATTTGCGCTTTCGCGGAACAATAAACAAACAGGATCATCACAAAAACAGGTATGGTTTTTATCATATTTTGCAGTTTACAAAAAAATCCACAACTATTGGGCCATTTAGATGGATAAATATTGCTACCTAAGTCATTCCACCTTAATCACCTTTGTTCTTTCCGAAATTCCGTTCTCGTTAAAGGCCTCTATCTGGAAGTAATAAGGCAGATCCCTGTCCATCCCGCTAAAATAAAACTCATTTTTGCCGTAAACCATCATGTTGTTGTATAGTTTATCGGGCGCTATGCCAAAGTAAATGGTATAGCCGGTGGCTTTATCATTAGGTTTCCACTTAAGCCAGGAGTTGCGGCGCTCACTGTCGCCACGCAGAGCAATCAGGTTTTGAACGGTATCGGGCTTAACGCCAGCGCCTTTACCGAATACCCGGAACCCTGATAGCGCGAACTTGCCGGTTGGCATATGCAGGTTCACCATTTTAAGGTAGCGTGCTTTTACAGGTGTTTTCAACTCAATATAATCATGCGGAACATCGGTTTTGTTTTTGCTTTTGTCGATCAAAAGCTTCCACGTCTTTCCATACAAGGATGAATAAACAATATACTGATGATAAACGCCCAATGATTTACCCACAAATTCGGCATCCTGATCGGCATAGTTGATCTGTACAGCGTTTATAGTACTTATTTCACCAAGATCTGTTTTAAACCATTCGCCTTTGTTCGCAGTTTTGGCGCTCCAGTAAGTCTTGATATCCTCATCAACCGCATTGTTTGCGTAATAAGCGCCCAGGGTTGATGATACCTCCACCGGTTTATTGTAGTTGAGGATCATCCAGCCGGTGAAGTTACTTTTCAGGTGATCCTCCGGACCAGCAGCCAAATATTGCGGATAATCTCCATAGGCTGTATTACAATATAGCGTTCCGTCTTTATCAAAACCGGCAGGCCAGAAGCCTATGCGACGTTCAAAGTTGTTTTTTACCGAAATGCCCATGGTGCTGATATGCCAGTAATTACCAAACTTGTCTGCCCAGGTAGCCCCATGCCCCGCCCCTTTTGCAAAGCCTCCGGGCTTGTACGAGAACGGGTTATGCTTTTGGTAAGTAAACGGACCAAGCGGTTTATCGCCCACAAAAACGCCATCGCCATAGCCGCTTTGCTCGGTGCCGGGTGCGCCAAACTGCAGGTAGTATTTACCGTTATGCTTATTCATCCATGAACCCTCAATAAAGGGTAGCAGGAACACGTTATCATTGTGCTCACCAAAGCGCTCCCAGCCGTGTTTTTCGGGGTCGAGTTTTACCATCTCCTTTTTAGGGCCTATGGGTTCAAATGTTCTTCTGTCTATCTCCTGCCCGTAAAGCGGCAGCGTATTGCTGGAGCCATGGTAAATATATACCCGCCCGTCGTCATCAGCAAACATCCCCGGATCCCAGGCGCCTACTTTAAAATAATCCCTGGCAGCCTTCCAGTCATCTTTGGTGGGATTGGTACTCATCCACAGCGTAAAATCCTTATTATAGGTAGAACCGATCACCAGCAGGGTATCGCCCAAAACTAAAGTGGCAGGGGCGCAAAGTTCATCGCCGGCTACCTGGTTGTATGGGCGTACAAACTTGCGGTATACAAAGTTCCAGTTCAGCATGTCGTTGCTCCACCAGTAACCAAACTGGTTGGTGCTGAAGAGGTAGTATTTACCTTTAAACAGGGTCATGGTTGGGTCGGCGGTAGCGCGGTGCTTGCCCCAGTTTGCAAAATCGGCAAAGGGGGTATAGCCATAGTCGAGGTTAAGCGGGTTGCAGTAAGTAAGCCTCCTGGTTTGCGCGCTTAAATCTTTTAAACAAAAACAAAACAGCAGTATCGGTAAAATACGGGCAGCTATTTTCATAAAGTATAAAGGTTTATAAGATAATAACAGGAAGCTAATATCTGTTTTAAAATATTAATAAAATGGGCACTTATAACTACATTTATTGCACAAATTATCAATTTTATCAAGATTTATTAAGGTTTATCCCGCTCCTGCCGAATCTGAAACATTTTTGTTATTGTGTGTTAAAAACACAATTAATTTGTACCTTCATTTCCAGAACCAATTACCATATTTTTATGAAAAAGAAATACCTGCTGCTTTTCGTTGTGCAATTATTTTTCGGCGCCGCCGCATTTGCTCAATATCCCAAAATGGATAAGCTGCTTTACGGCGTTGCTTATTACGATGAGTACATGCCCTATGAAAGGCTGGATAAGGATGTGCAAATGATGAAGGATTGCGGCATCAACGTGGTGCGAATTGCCGAATCAACCTGGAGCACCGTTGAGCCGCAGGATGGCGTATTTGATTTCACCCATATCGACAGGATGCTGGCCGCCATGCAAAAAGGAGGCATCAAAGTAATCGTAGGCACCCCCACCTACGCCATACCTACCTGGATGGCCAAAAAACACCCCGAGATATTAGCCATCACCCCATCGGGCCAAAACCAATACGGACCAAGGCAAAATATGGATATTACCAATACCGATTTCAGGATGTATGCCGAGCGGGTGATCAGGAAAATAATGGAACATGTGAAAAACAATCCCGCAGTAATTGGTTACCAAATTGATAATGAAACAAAATCATACGGCACATCCGGGCCAAACGTGCAGGCGCTGTTTGTAAAATATATGCAGGCTAAATACAAAACGCTGGATAATATTAACCACATCTTCGGCCTTGATTACTGGAGTAACCGCATCAATAACTGGGACGATTTCCCATCGATGAATGCCACTATCAATGCCAGTTTAGCTTCGGAGTTTGCTAAATTTCAAAGGCAGGTGGTTACGCAATATTTAGGCTGGCAGTCGGCTATTGTGCGTGAATATAAACGCCCCGAACAGTTCATCACCCAAAACTTCGACCTGGATTGGCGCGGCTACTCCTTTGGCATCCAGCCCGATGTTGACCATTTTGCTGCGGCAAAAGCCATGGATATTGCCGGGATAGATATTTACCATCCGAGCCAGGATAAACTTACCGGTTCCGAGATCTCTTTCGGCGGCGATGTTGCCCGGTCAATGAAAGGTGGTAAAAATTATTTGACAATAGAAACCGAGGCCCAGGGTTTCCCGCAATGGACGCCTTATCCGGGGCAACTAAGGTTACAGGCATTCAGTCACCTGGCATCGGGCGCCAATATGGTGGGTTACTGGCCATGGCATTCTATCCATAATTCGGCCGAAACCTATTGGAAAGGCCTGTTAAGTCATGATTTTGAGCCCAACCCGGTTTACAACGAGGCTAAAACTATCGGTAAGGATTTTGACCGGTTGAGTCCGAAACTCATCAACCTGAAAAAGAAAAATGATGTGGCCATATTGTTCAGCAACGAGGCGCTTACCGGCTTCAAAGCTTTTGGCTTTGGCTGGGGTGTACGCACCGGCTACAATGAGGTATTGCGCCAGTTATATGATGGCTTATACCATATGAACGTTGGTTGTGATTTTGTTGACCCTACGAGCCAAAATATCGAGAATTATAAATTATTAGTCGTTCCTGTTTTGTATGCTGCGCCTGATAGTTTATTGCAACGCCTTAACCGGTACGTAAAAAACGGGGGGCATATCATTTACACATTTAAAAGCGGATTTAGTGATGAGAATGTTAAAGTGCGCACAACGCACCAGCCGGGCATAATCAACGAAGCGTTAGGCATTTACTACAGCCAGTTTACCGTACCCGAAAACGTGGGTTTAAAAGGCGATGATTTTAACCTGACGCCCGAAGATAAAAAACTTAATACCTGGATGGAGCTCATCACGCCTACCACGGCAAAGGTACTGGCTTATTATGATCATCCTGTTTGGGGCAAATACGCGGCCATTACCGAAAACACCTACGGCAAGGGGCTTGCCACCTACATTGGTTGCGTAACAACCAGCGCCGTAACCGATAAAATATTGGCCGACGCGGTAAAAAAGGTTGGTTTATGGGGTGCTGATCAGCAGTTGGCTTTCCCGATAATTACCAAGTATGGCGTAAACCAAAGTGGTAAAACAGTGCACTACTATTTCAACTATTCGGGGAAAGAAACCAGCTTTACTTATCCTTATGGAAATGGAAAGGAGCTGATATCAGGAGCCGGCGTAAGCAGCAATTCGGCTATGCAGCTGGAACCGTGGGGGATTAAGATTGTGGAGGTAAATTGATTTTTTATATAGTATTTGTACAAAAAATGTCTAATCGGGCAAAAACTTACGAAGTTTTAAAAACTTCGTAAGTTTGGTTCAACGACATGCAAGGTGTACAGCATGAAAGCCACTTGTCCTGTGGGATGCTGAAACGAGTTCAGCCTGACTTAACTTTTAAGGCTTGGGGTATAATACCGCTTCCTTAACCAAAAAGCCACATTCACCAATGCAATCAATGCCGGCACCTCAACCAGCGGACCAATTACACCTGCGAATGCCTCGCCGCTATTAATACCAAAAACACCGATAGAAACCGCGATGGCCAGCTCGAAATTATTACCAGCGGCAGTAAATGATAAGGCAGCATTTTGCGCATAATCTGCCCCAAGCCATTTGCCGGCCATAAAGGTTACCATAAACATAATGGCAAAATAAATAACCAGCGGAATGGCTATCCGCACCACATCAAACGGGATTTGTACAATCAGGTCGCCTTTGAGGCTGAACATCACCAATATGGTAAATAAAAGTGCTATAAGCGTTACCGGGCTTATTTTGGGGATGAATACGTTATTGTACCAATCATTCCCCTTCATCCTGCGTAATACATACCGGGTTAAAAAACCAGCAAAAAACGGGATCCCTAAATAGATCAGCACGCTTTGAGCTATTTGCCCTATGCTGATGTTTACCACCAGACCCTTCAGCCCAAACCAGGGCGGTAAGACGGTAACAAATACCCAGGCAAACAAACTGTAAAAAAGTACCTGGAAAATACTGTTAAAAGCAACCAGCCCGGCGGCGTATTCACGGTTACCATCGGCAAGCTCGTTCCATACTATCACCATGGCAATGCAGCGGGCCAGGCCAATCATAATTAAACCTATCATATAGGCCGGATGATCGCGCAGAAAAATTATTGATAGCAGAAACATCAGCACAGGACCGATAAGCCAGTTCATAACCAGCGAAAGGGATAAGATTTTAACATTGCTGAATACCCTGCCCAACTCCTCAAACCTCACCTTTGCAAATGGAGGATACATCATCAGCATTAACCCTATAGCAATAGGCACATTGGTAGTGCCCGATTGAAATTGATTAATAAAATCTTTTGCCGAAGGCATAAAATACCCGATAGCTACACCCGCGCCCATGGCCATAAATATCCATAAGGTAAGATACCTGTCTAAAAACGAAAGCTTTTTCCGTTGTGTTGGGTTGCAATTATTTGCACTCATGTTAATAAATTACATTTGTTTATTGCGATAAAGCAATGTATTTGATCAAAAAAAATCAACAACAATCTTTTTCTGGAAAATTCGCGGTTACCAGGAAAGCGCTCAGCTTATCTGCATACTGTTTCCATTTCACCTGGTCAATGCAATAGCTCATGGATGTGCCTTCTATGGTACCTTTTATTATACCGGCTTCTTTAAGCTCACGTAAATGTTGCGAGGTGGTAGGCTGGGCCAAACCCAAAACATCAACCAAATCGTTCCCGATGCAGGCATTGGCCTTTATTAAATGCTCGATAATAGCGATGCGCGCGGGATGCGCCAATGCTTTAAGCATTTTGGCCAGCTCGTTTTGAGCCTCGGTAAAGTTTTCTGTTTTGGTTAATCCCATTGTAAGCAATATTACGATAAAGCACTTAATAATCAAACCCAGGTTTAAACGTGCCGCTGTATAAAATCTACAGAGAATACTTTAATCATGTCCCTTACGCGCCTAAACTCGTCCATCACCTCCTCTTCAGTTCCGGTAGCTTTAGCCGGGTCGGGAAAGTTTTGGTGAAAACGTACGGCTTTGGATGGAAAGTAGGGGCAATTCTCTTTGGCATTATCACAAACAGTAATAATATAATCAAAAGGGATCTCCATATATTCATCCACATTATTTGATGTGTGTTGCGAGATATCTATATGATCTTCGGCCATTATTTTGATGGCTTTTGGGTTAACACCGTGGATCTCCACCCCGGCGCTATAAATTTCGGCTTTATCACCGGCAAAATATTGCAAATAGCCATGAGCTATCTGGCTGCGGCAACTATTGCCTGTACATAACACTAATATTTTTTTCATTTCAATTTATTTCTTTTTTCATTACGATGGCCGATACGGGGCATACATGGCTAAACTCAGATGATTGCTTTACCTCTTCGGGTATGTCCCCGCGCAAAATTGCTGTATAACCTTTGCGGCTAAAATATTCCGGTGCGGTTTCTGTAAGCAGGCAAATAACTTTAAGCTTATTTAACAGGGCCATACTTTCCACCTCCTGCAGTAACTTATCTGCAATGCCCTGGTTACGAAATTCCGGTTTAACCGCTACCGAACGGAGCAAAGCATTTGTACCATAAATTTCAAAACCTGCTACGCCTATTACCTGGCCGGTATCGTCTACGGCTGCCAAAAAGTTATTTAACAACGGCGGAAGATCATCAACAGGAAGCTTAGCAGCGCTAAGCAATTGCATTATACCATCTCTGTAGTTTTCGGCATTTTTTATTACCATGGTATTCTTATTTAGCAGCAACCACCACCGGGTGTACAGCATTCGGCAGCAACAGCCAGGTTCTTTAATTCAACTTTGGGTTTCACAGCAACCGGTGCGCAACACTCTTCGCCGGTAGCAGTGGTACCACAACTGCCGCCGCGTTCAATTGCCTTGCACTGCACAGTATCGGGCCGAAGATCAACAATCAGGTTACCGCCCTCAGCAATCACCTGGTTGGGATACATCTGGCGGGTATCAAAGTCCGAATTACCAAACTCAATTTTAACCTTTGCCAGCGGATTTAAAGGTAATGTTTTCTCAACCAATTCAACGATGGATAAAGCCTTGCCAACCTGCATTGGCCTTTCCTGCTGTTGATTTACAGGTTCCCAAAGTTGAACAATGATCTCGGTCCAGCTGTTCATTTTACCCCCGCAATCAACTGATGTGATGGGTGCCTGTTTAATTTCGGTGATGTGGTACGATGCATCTACCCACTTGTTTTCGGCATACTGAAATTGCAGATCCAGTTGCGGATGGGCAAGCAATTGCTCTTTAAATTCCATCCAGTTTATAGCTTCCTGATTTTTCATAATACAAGCATTGAATTATATATTGCAATATTACGATAAATAGTTTAAAATGCAAATGAATTTTAGAAGATCTTAACTGCGGTTGCAAAATCCGGGGAAATGACGTTTTTAAAGATTTGTCATCCTGAACGCAGTGAAGGATCTATTCGCAAACTGTACAGGGCGACGAAGCATGGCGAATAATAGATGCTTCACTCCGTTCAGCATGACAAGTGGCTTTTTTGCAAACACGTCATGGGTAGGTTATAAAAATGATTTGGTCATCCTGAACGCAGTGAAGGATCTATTCGCAGACTGTACTGGACGAAGAGGCATGACGAATAATAGATGCTTCACTACGTTCAGCATGACAAGTGGCTTTTTTGCAAACACTCATTGGTAGAAGCACCCGGGAGAGGCAGAGCTACACCGCCCTTTTCAGCGTAAAAGCAAACCTGCTGCCTGCCCCTATTTCACTATCAACGCCTATGTGGCCCGATTGGGCTTCAATAAAATCCTTGGCTATAGCAAGGCCCAAACCGGTTCCGGTTTGGTCGGCAGTGGCGTTGGGAACTTTAAAATAGCGTTCGAAAAGGCGCGACAGGTATTGCTCCTCTATACCTTTACCATGATCGGTTACAGAAAATTCTATCTCGTCGTTCTTGTATTTTTTAACCACCAGCTCCACTATCGATTTTTCGTGACTGTATTTTATAGCGTTTGATAACAGGTTGATAAGCACCCAGGTGGTTTTATCCAGGTCGGCATGCACTTCGGGCAAGCTGTCATCGCATTTTACCTTAATAGCAACGTGCTTTTGGTCGGCAGTAAATTTAATTGCCTTTACGGCATAGTCCACTATGTTTTTTGGATGGGTGCTGCCAAAGTTAAGCTGTAGTTTTCCGGTTTCTACCTGTGCCATATCCAGCAGTTCGCCGGTAATTTGTAACAGGCGGCGGGCATCGTCATCAATATTTTCCAGCAGTTGCCGCTGCTCGGTATTCACGTTACCTATCCGTTCATCTTCCAGCAATTTCAGGCTCATTTTTATAGACGATATAGGCGTTTTTAACTCGTGCGATATCGTAGCTATAAAATTGGTTTTAGCCTCATCCAGTTGCTGGTATTCGGTAATGTTTTTCAGGATAATCACCTTCCCTATCACTTTATTTTTGCTGCTTACCGATAACGATTCGCGTGAGTAAAAACTTTCGCGGTTATCGGCAAATATCTTAAGCCGGGGCTGCTCGTTTACTAAAAGGTTGCGCAGCAGATCGTTTTCCAAAGCTACATCCGGAGCATAACGGCCGGTAAGCTGCGCTGTACTCATACCTATTAATGAGCAGGCTACCTCGTTGGCAAATATGATAATCATCTTTTCATCCAACCCCACAATGGCATCCTGCATGGTATTGATGATGGTTTCGATCCTCTTTTTCTCGAACAAAATACTGGCCAGGTTACTGTTTTCATATTCATCCAGCTTTTTGGTCATGTTATTAAAAGCCTGGCCAAGCTCACCAAACTCGTCGTCCGACTGGAAATCTATCTGCTGATGATAATTGCGGTTTGATATTTCTTTTATCTTTTCTGTTAATTCTTTTAGGGGGTTTGCAATATATCCGGGGAAGTTCACCGCGAAAGTAAATGCGATGGTGAATAATAATACGGCGCAAAAGGCAACCAATATATTGGCTCTTTTGGCGGTATTAGCTGCAACAGAATTTTTATGCGCAATGGAATCCATATTTAAACGCATTATGCCATAAATCAATCGCCGTGCCTGCGCCCGTGCCTCAATTTGTGCACCAGCAACACCAGGCAGTTTAATATCCCGGTAAACAGCGGTTAATGAGTCGGTTAATTTCCCCTCACCTTTCTCTGTAATGTTATGCTGCTGCCTGTAAAGGTTATCATCAATTACAGCAATTTGCTTAGCCGAAAGCGGGCCGTCACCGGCATCTATCTCGTTCAGGATATTTTGCGTGTATTGCAGGGTTTTATAGTTATCCTTCAATATCACCCCGGCATCGGCCGAAAGACGGTTAAGGAAATATACTGATAAGCCGCAGCAGATGAGCGCCAGTACAAACAAAAAGCCAATGCCTGTACGGAGTTTATTTTTAATAGTCATTGTTATGATAGTATTACAAGGTCAATATCTGTTTTAGACATTTTATTTAATAACTGGGTAAACACAGCTGTTTTCATGATCAGTTGGTAAAATTTAAACCGTGGTTTACCAATACAAATAGTGGTGACGTCATATTTTTCGGCAGTTTCCCATATGGTTTGAGCTATCCGGTCGCTTTTTACTTTGAGCACCTGGCCGCCTAACTGGGTAGCCAGTTTCATATTATTAATCAAATGGCGCTGCGATGCCAGGTTTATCTTATCGCTACTTTCCCTTGAAGTTTGCACATACAACACAAAAAACTTTGATCGGTAATATGATGATAACCTTGCGGTTTTACGTATAATTATTTTTGCCGATGCGTCATTTGTACTGATGCAGGCTAAAAAAATCTCGGGCCTTAATTTAATGTTCCTGGGGATCTCAATATCAATTTTACGCTCTACCTGGTGGGCTACCTCGCGCAGAGCCAGTTCGCGCAGCTGCAGGATCCTATCCGACTGGAAAAAATTATTGAGGGCCAGGGGCACCTTTTTTTCATCATAAATCTTACCCTCTTTTAAACGGTCTATCAGCTCATCGGCGGTAAGGTCGATATTCACTACCTCATCTGCCAATTGCAAAACCTTATCGGGGATTCGCTCATTAATGGCGGTGCCGGTTATGCGCTCAACTTCCTCGTTAAGGCTCTCCATATGCTGAATGTTTACCGCGCTGATCACATTGATACCGGCGTTCAGGATCTCCAATACATCCTGCCAGCGTTTTTCGTTACTGCTGCCTTCAATATTGGTATGCGCCAGTTCATCAACCAAAACCACTTCGGGCCGCAAGCTGATAATGGCCTTCAAATCCATCTCTTCCAGCTCCTTCCCCTTGTAAAAAAGCTTACGGCGTGGAATTACGGGCAAGCCTTCCAGCTGCGCCACGGTTTCCTTACGGTTATGGGTTTCAATATAGCCTATTTTAACATCAATACCATTGCGCATTAATGCCTGGGCTTCCAGCAGCATGCGGTAAGTTTTACCCACACCGGCGCTCATGCCAATGTAAACCTTGAACTTGCCCCGCCGCGACCGTTTTATCAGTTCCAGGAAATGCTCAACCGATTGTTCTTTACTTTCTTCGCTCATTGCTTTATGAATTATTTTTCAAATTCATTAGTTTCATTATGTGTATAAATGTAATAAAAGGAGCCCCCTGACAGGTCCCCTTTTTACGTATGAACGTTCATGCTAACCAAACTTATAATTAACAACCAAAATTAATTATAAAACAATCCATACATATCTTTATCAGAAGGCATACACCGCAGCCAGCACAAATTGCGAGGCTGTTTTTGCAGGATCTCCTGAATGATTTTTAAACGCATCTGCCGATCCGCTATCAAGCCTGATCTCGGGGATCAGCGCCAGCGGACCAGCTTTTATATTTGCTGTAAAAGTAACAGCCGTTACATTTTCGCCGGGCGCCGGTGCAGCTGTTGATGTATAGGTACCGGTTTTGGTTTTAAAGTACTCGCCCCTTAAACCTAATGTTACTTCTTTTGATACTGCATATTGCGGATATAAAGCCAAACCTGTAAAACCACCGGTAACGCCACTATTGGCTTTATAATCGGCAGCATTTAAGCCTAACTTAAAAGCATCGGTTATTTGATAAGCGGTAGTCAAGTCAAATTCTGTTCCCTGCAGTCCGCCGGTTATCAGGTTCAGGTAAGCTGTCCATCCTTTTACAGGTGTAATGGCTAACTGGGCACCAAAATTATTTACCTTTTTTGTAGACTGATAGGCGTTCCAGTTATCATTAAAAGCGCCAACCATCAGGCTTATCTTATCGGTAAAAGCATAGGTTGCTTTAACACCGGCATTCTGGAAAGGCCCGTTGGTGAACAGGTATGATGTAGAATAGTTAAAATTACCTACGGGGCTTATCACCTCATAACCTATAAAGGTTGACATATAACCGCCTGCCAGCGTTAGTTTGTTAGTTACATCGTAAGATACATACAAGTTTTGGATGTGGTAGGAATCGCCGCTGGTACCATTAGGGATAGATTGTGCCTGCCCGCGCGGGCCAAATGAAAGCTCGCCTACAAAAGCTGATTTGCCTACTTTCTTTTTTAGTCCAAGATCGATCATTCCTATTGATACAGAGTTTTGATCTGTAGCAAAACTGGTTGGTATCTGCGAGCCTCTATTGGCAAAATCGTATTTATAATAAGTATCAACCGAACCAAAAATAACCAATGGCGCATCGGATGTTGTTTTTACAGTATCCTGGGCTTTTACAACGCTAAAGCCAGTTAAAAGTATTGCGAATAATAATATGTTCTTTTTCATTTATGTAGTTAAGTTCTCTTAAAACCCTTTGTCATTTCGAAATAAACAGACCGTCATTGCGAGGTACGAAGCAATCTCTACGTAAGCAGGTCGATCATGCTTGTGCCATACTGTTCTTTTCTCTCTGTATAGCTTAGAGATTGCTTCGTTCCTCGCAATGACGTGTTTGCAAAAAAAGCCTTTGTCATGCTGAACGTAGTGAAGCATCTATTATTCGCCATGCTTCTTCGCCCTGTACAGTCTGCGAATAGATCCTTCACTGCGTTCAGGATGACAAACCTTTTCTCTACCGGGGGGCTTTAGACGAAGCCTATTTCTTCAACTCATCCAAAGCCACATTCAATTTCAGCACGTTCACTTTAGCCGGACCGAATACACCCAATAAAGGTTTTTCGGTATGAGCATCAACCAATTTGGTTAACGCATCCGCAGATAAACCACGTACTTTTGCAATACGGGCTACCTGTACCTGCGCTCCTGCCGGAGAAAGGTCAGGGTCCAGGCCACTACCCGATGCGGTAACCAGTTCGGCAGGGATCTGCGCACGGGTTACACCGGGGTTATGTTTTAAAAAATCCTGGATCCTGCCCTCAACCTGTTTCAAATAATCGGGGTTTGAAGGCCCTTTGTTTGAACCACCTGAACCGGCAGCATTGTAATCAACTGCCGACGGGCGGCTCCAGAAGTATTCGTCTTTAGTAAATTTTTGACCTTCGTTGGCATAACCAACCACGCGGCCCTTGTAACTTACGGTCTCCCCGTCGCCATGACCGGGCGTTAATTTGCCTACACCGGCGATAGCTAATGGATAAATTCCGGCTGTTATTACTATCAGTATGATAGTTAACTTAATAGATGGCAACAAATATGTTTTCATTTCTTTTAGATTTGAGATATTAGATTTGAGATGTGAGATTAGCCCCGCATCCTTGAAATGTAGATCTGAGTGCTCCGATATAAGATATTCGACTTTTATTTTTTGTCTCAAATCTCATATCTCACATCTCATATCTAAATAAATACGCCTACTGCAAGGTCAATCAGTTTTATACCGATAAATGGTATCAGTACGCCGCCAAGGCCATAGATCAACAGGTTACGGCGCAATAATGCGCTGGCGCCAATCGGCTTATATTCTACCCCCCTTAAGGCCAATGGTATCAGCATCGGTATAATAATAGCGTTAAATATTACTGCCGATAATATGGCCGATTCCGGACTATGCAAGGCCATGATGTTAAGCGCCCTTAACGATGGTATAGATACCATAAATAAAGCCGGCACAATAGCAAAGTACTTGGCCACATCATTGGCGATAGAGAATGTAGTGAGGGTACCACGGGTCATCAGCAATTGCTTGCCTATTTCCACAATCTCAATCAGCTTGGTTGGGTCGTTATCCAAATCCACCATATTACCGGCTTCTTTGGCTGCCTGGGTACCGCTGTTCATGGCCACGCCAACATCGGCCTGGGCCAATGCAGGTGCATCATTTGTACCATCGCCCATCATAGCTACCAGCTTACCACCTTGCTGCTCTTTTTTAATGTAGTTCATTTTATCCTCTGGCTTAGCCTCGGCAATAAAATCGTCTACACCTGCTTTTTCGGCAATAAATTTGGCGGTTAAAGGGTTATCACCAGTAACCATTACGGTTTTAACACCCATTTTACGCAAGCGGTCAAAACGTTCGGCTATGCCGGGTTTAATAATGTCCTGTAATTCAATTACACCCATTATCTTCTCGTTTTGCGATACCACCAGCGGTGTACCACCATTTGAGGCTATCTTTTTAACGTTATCCTCTACCTCTGCAGGGAAGGGGTGACCGGCCTTTAAGGCGATGTTACGAATAGAATCAAAAGCTCCTTTGCGAACGCGTAAACCTTCGGGTGTATCTAAACCGCTTGACCGTGTTTCGGCAGTGAACTTTATAAATACCGAATCTTTAGGAGCGTTTACTGATGGCACCGACTTATCAAGGCTTGCCAGTTCAACTATCGATTTACCTTCGGGGGTTTCATCAGCCAGCGAACTCAATACACAGGCGGTAACAAAATCGGCCGGTTTTACACCTGTTGCAGGGTAAAAGTTGGTAGCCTTACGGTTACCAATGGTGATGGTACCTGTTTTATCTAATAACAGCGTATCCAAATCGCCTGCTGTTTCAACAGCTTTACCCGATTTGGTGATCACGTTGGCACGCAGCGCCCTATCCATCCCGGCAATACCGATAGCCGATAACAGGCCACCAATGGTGGTAGGGATCAAACAAACAAACAGCGATATAAAAGCAGCTATAGTTATAGGGGTATTGGAATAATCGCCGAATGGTTTCAGGGTTACGCATACAATAACGAAGATGAGCGTAAAGCCTGATAACAGAATGGTAAGTGCTATCTCGTTTGGTGTTTTCTGGCGCGATGCACCTTCTACCAGGGCTATCATCTTATCCAGGAAGCTTTCGCCTGGCTGGGTAGTTACCATTACCTTTATCCTGTCGGATAATACTTTGGTACCGCCTGTTACTGATGATTTATCACCCCCAGATTCGCGGATAACCGGTGCAGATTCGCCTGTGATAGCAGATTCATCTATTGTAGCAATACCTTCAATAATCTCACCATCGGTTGGGATGTTATCGCCTGTTTCGCAGATAAATACGTCACCTTTTTTTAATTGTGATGACATTACTCTTGTCTCTTTACCGTTAACCAATAAACGGGCGGGTGTTTCTTCACGGGTTTTCCTCAAACTTTCGGCTTGTGCTTTACCACGGGCTTCGGCAATGGCCTCGGCAAAGTTGGCAAACAAAACGGTGAGCAACAGTACCAAAAATACGGTGAAGTTATAGGCAAAACTGCCCTGGCCTTTATTTGCAAAAGAGAATATAGAAACAATAAGCATTACTGCGGTACCTATTTCAACGGTAAACATAACCGGGTTACGGAACAGTATGCGTGGGTTTAGTTTGATGAAGGACTGTTTAAAAGCCTCCTTCATCTGATCGCCCTGGAATAATGTATTTGAGGTTTTCATGATTATTTAAGTGAAAAGTGTTCGGCAATTGGACCTAAAGCCAGTGCAGGGAAGAATGAAAGGGCGGCTATAATAACAATCACCGCGAAGATCATTAATCCAAAAGTTGAAGTATCGCTTTTAAGGGTACCGGCTGATTCTGGAATGAATTTTTTGTTGGCGAGTAAACCGGCTATAGCCAGCGGACCAATTATGGGTAAAAATCTGCCCAATACCATTACTATACCTGTGGTAAAGTTCCAGAAGATGTTGCCATCGCCCAAACCTTCAAATCCCGACCCGTTGTTGGCTGCTGCTGAGGTATACTCATATAACATTTCGGAAAAGCCATGGTTGCCCGGGTTGTTTAACCAGGCCGATGGTTTTACCGCCCAATCTGCACCCGGCATATGTACCACAACGTATGATGATATGGCTAAGCCAACCAATATGATGAATGGGTGTAATAAAGCTATCAGCGATGCTATCTTCATTTCCCGGGCCTCAATTTTGCGCCCTAAAAATTCCGGTGTTCGCCCAACCATTAATCCCGATATAAATACGGCTATAATGATGAAAATATAAAAGTTAAGGAAACCTACTCCGCAGCCACCATAAAAGCAGTTAACCATCATACCCAGCAATTGCATAGCGCCGGATAAAGGCATAGTGCTATCATTCATGGAGTTTACAGAACCCGTGGATGTAACGGTGGTCATGATGCTCCAATAGGCGGAGTTAGCTGGTCCAAACCGTACTTCTTTCCCCTCCATGGCACCGGTGGGCTGGCTAATACCCATGTGGGCAATTGCCGGATTACCGCTCAGTTCGGCGTTCATAGTTGGTATAAGCAACAGCAACGTACCCAGTGTCATCACCCCGAAAATTACATATGCGAATTTCCTTTTGTTGAGATAAAAACCCAGCGCAAATACCAAACCAATAGGGATAATAAGCTGTGCAACCAGTTCAACGGTATTGGTTAAGTAATTAGGGTTTTCTATAGGATGGGCCGAGTTGGCGCCAAACCAGCCGCCTCCGTTTGTACCCAGGTGTTTAATAGCTACCAAAGGAGCAACCGGTCCGCGGGATACGTGAACGGTATCGCCCTGCATGCTAATGAAGGTATCTTTACCTGCATAGCTGGTGGTCATGCCGTTAAAGGCGAAGATGACAGCTATAACAAATGATATAGGTAATAAAATGCGGGTGATTGATTTTACAAAGTAATCCCAAAAATTACCCAATTTATCGGTCACCTTATCTTTTAATGCCCTGTATAGTACCATTAGCGCTGCAATACCGGTAGCTGCCGATACAAAGTGCAGGAACATAAATACAAAGTGCTGTGTAAAATAAGTAGCGCCGCTTTCGCCCGAGTAGTGCTGTAAGTTACAGTTAACCAAAAAGCTGATGGCTGTATTGAAAGCAGTATCGGCAGACTGGCCAGGGTTTGCATCCGGGTTAAGCGGCAAGTGGCCTTGTGCCATTAAACACACAAAAGCATAAATAAGCCAAACGCTGTTAATGGTAAGCAGGGCAAATAAATGCTGTTTCCAGTTCATTTCCTTTTTGGTATCAATGCCGCTAAAACGGAAAATGAAACGGTCGAGCGGGGCTAAAAAGTCGAGCCATGTTTTTTCGCCCTTAAAAACGCGGGCCATGTAACGACCTAAGGGGATGGCTATTACAAGCGTGAGGAGGTAGGTAAAAATTACACCTGAAATTTCAGTGTTCATGGTTTTAATAATTAAAATTTTTCGGGTTTAAGCAGCACGTACACCATGTATATAAACACGGCTATGGCCACAATGAATAATGCGATCATGATGAT
This sequence comes from Mucilaginibacter sp. P5_A4, assembly GCF_056400605.1. Classification (NCBI taxonomy): domain Bacteria; kingdom Pseudomonadati; phylum Bacteroidota; class Sphingobacteriia; order Sphingobacteriales; family Sphingobacteriaceae; genus Mucilaginibacter; species Mucilaginibacter sp. P5_A4. The sequence continues at coordinate 46,140 of NZ_JBFUKX010000027.1, forward strand.
TAGATTTTTTCGAAGTAATTAACTGATTTGAAGAAGATCCAGAAGATGACTATGAACGTCACCACATAAATAACAACCTGTAAAATATCCATAGTATTCGTTTTTGCAGAAGGCTTTACCAAGGGGATGCCAACAAATGGCAAAATCAATTAAATAACTATTAATCAGTTATTTAATTGATTTTACAAACGCAACTTTAGTTTTAACAGGTAAAATATGCCTATCATTTTGATAGGCGATTATCAATGTGGAATAACGCTGTGATTATTAGTTGACCCGGGAGTGAAATTGGGCAATCGGAAGTCTTTTTTATTGAAAGGGATTTAGATAAAAAATCATCACAACTGTATCAACGCAATTCATTTATGCGTAATCATCAGTATGAAAACAAAACTTAGCCTGATCAAAATGTTCAGCCTTTTGGCCGCTGTTTTAGTATTTGCATTTTCTGCCTGTAAAAAGGATGCCGCAAACGGAACCATTGATATTACCGGGAAATGGGCAAAAATACAATTCCAGGGGATTGATCAATATGAGTTTAAAAACGACAATACCGTTGAATACAATATAATTGCAACAGATTCCATCACTAAAAAAATAATAGGATACCGCTTTAGAAGTATAGGGAAATATAGTGTCAAAAATGATTCATTAACCATGTTTGATCTTGTAAATTATTCAAACTCAAAAAATAGTTTTGGTCCGGCAACCGAACTTGTGCCCATTGATGGCTCCAAAACGGTTGGTTATACCGTATCACTCAACGCGCAAAAAAATAAACTTTTACTTTACTTTACCTGTCCGTTTAATGCAGATTGCGTTCCTTCGCCCATTATTTATAACAAGCAGTAGCAATATACCTCGTCAAGAAAAAGTTGATACTATTGTTAAGCCGGCATGAAATTACCGGGGGTATTTACTCTAACCCGTATTCTTTCAGCTTCCTGTACAATGTAGCTACCCCAATATTCAAAAGATTGGCCGCTTCGGCGCGGTTGCCGTGGGTATGGTTAAGTACACGCTGTATGTGGAGTTTTTCAACCGATGAAAGATCAAAGGCTGACATTGAGCTTCCTGCCTTTACCTGTTGCTGTTGAATTTCATAAGGTAGCAGGCTTTCATCAAGGGTGTTGTTATCGGTAAGTATTACAGCTCTTTCAATAATGTTTTTTAGCTCGCGGATATTGCCCGGCCAGTGGTAAGCTTCCAGTTTAGTTACAAACTCATCGCTTAGCACATTTATCTGTTTTTTAACCTTAAGGCCAAAGTACTGCATAAAGTACTCTGCCAGTAGTTTAATGTCCCTTTTGCGTTCGCGCAAGGGTGGCAAGGTGATCTGGAACACCGATAAACGGTAAAACAAATCCGAACGGAAATGGCCATCAGCTATTTCTGTTTGCAGGTTACGGTTGGTTGCAGCAAGTATGCGTACATTAACTTGCGTAGGTTTGGTATCGCCTATTTTTAAAAACTGCTGTGATTCAAGCACGCGAAGCAGCTTGGCCTGCAGGTCGTGATCAAGCTCGCCTATCTCATCTAAAAATATGGTGCCGCCGCTGGCTTCTTCAAAAAGGCCTTTTTTATCTTTTAAGGCGCCGGTAAATGAGCCCGCTTTATGCCCAAACAGTTCACTCTCTAACAACTCCTTTGTAAAAGCACTGCAGTTTACAGCCACAAACGATTTTGTATTGCGTTTACTGGCCTGGTGAATAGCTTCGGCGAAGATCTCTTTGCCGGTACCTGTTTCGCCTAATAACAGAACGGTGGTATCGGTTAGGGCTACCTTTTGAGCAAGCTTGATCACATCACCAATAGCGGTTGATCTGCCAATCAGCCTGTCGAAGCCAAATTTTTCATTCAGCTTGCTTTGCAACTCTATCACGGTTTGCTGTAACAGGGCTTTATCCATTGCTTTGCTTACCAACGGAATGATCTTTTCGTTATCATCCCCCTTGGTTATGTAATCAAATGCCCCTGCTTTAATCGCTTTAACGCCATCGTTAATAGTGCCATAGGCGGTAAGCACAATAATTTCTGTTGCGGGGTATGTTTTTTTTATAGTTTCGGTGAGGGTAATGCCATCAATATCGGGCAACTTTACATCGCTCAATACAACATGTATATGCTCCTGCTGTAATTTGCGCAAGCCTTCTTTACCGGTTGCTGCAGTAATTACCTCGTGCCCTTCCAGTTGTAGAATGCGAGCCATAAGGTTACGCAGGCGTTCCTCGTCATCAATAATTAATAGCTTACCTTTTTGCACTGTTGATCGATTTGATTTTTTTGCTGATTTTGCCTGCAAACATAACTATTTTCAAATCATCAAATTCTCAAATCAGCTTTTACCACGCCCTTGCTCTTCTTGTAGCTCTCATCAATTGCCGGTGCCTTCGGGCGTCATAATAATCGCTGGTAACCAATATGGAGTGAATAACCCCGGGGATCCAAAAAAACAGGGTCAAAAATATATTAAGGATAAATGCGCCTATCCTGCCGGTGGTTAATATGGCCAGAGGAGGCATTAAAAAACATAGAAAGTATCTCATGGATAATTGATTTTAAGCTAATACCATTTAGACCATACCAGTTACTTTTTGTTACGGATTTAATCTTTGAGATTTAACGGCAGTTGCTCACCAAAGAAAAGGGCCTTTAACTCGGTAGCATCATTAGGGTGCATTTTACCCCCCAGGATTAAACGCAGCTGGCGGCGGCGCAGGGCGCCTTCATATAGCGCTATTTCTTCTTCAGTTTCGGGCAGTAATATTGGTACCTGCGTTTTTTGCCCGTCGCCATCCAATGCCACAAATGTATAATAGGCCTCGTTGCTTTTTACCTTGGTGCCCGATGGGATATTTTGCGCCCATACATCCATCCTTACCTCAACCGAGGTGGTAAACGCTCGGGTAACCCTTGCCTCGATACTGATCACATCACCTAGTTTAACCGGTGCCTGGAACGATACATTATCCACCGAAGCTGTTACTACAATACGGTTGCTATGTTTTTGCGCCGATATAGCTGCGGCGATATCCATCCAGTGCAGCAGGCGCCCACCCATCAGGTTGTTTAATGTATTGGTATCATTGGGTAATACCAGTTCATTCATGATGGTATATGATTCTTTGGGTGCTTTGCCTGTCATACTGATGATTTTAAGGCAAATATAGACATTTATAGCCAGCCAAATAACAGTTGAAGCCTTTCATAAGCTGGGTGTTTAAGGATAGGTTAACACCTGAAACTGCAGCATAGTTAAATTTATTGGGCAATTCAACTTTACCGGGCATCATCCCGTGCTTTGTAGATTATTGAACGTTTCCGTTTTATATAAATACCGGTTTGAAAACGCCAGTATAATCAGCCAGATCAATGGCTCCAAAGCATTTACAATGGTATCGCCGCTATTGAAATGTGCAACACAGGCCGAGATTAACACAATACCAAATCCGGCGTATGCCCATTCTTTAATTTTTGCGGGGATCTGCGGAACAAGCAACACAATGATACCGGTTATTTTGGCTATTGCAAGCTCAACTCTGAAATATTTTGGAAACCCCAGGTGTTCATAATCTGCCGAATACATTTTGTAAATGCTAAAAAGCATGATGCACGAAATGATGATGGTGGTTGTCCAATAAATGGTCTTGTCCTTTTTCATGATATAAATTATTTGATGTTAACAGCCAGTTACAAGCTGGCGGGGTTTGTTCGTTTTCCATAGCAGGCGATTTTTAATTGAATTTAAAAACGCTTAATATGATGATGGTTATAAAAATGGCCAGCTGGATAATATAAAAGCGGTTGAGCTTACTCCTGCTTTGCATAATTTGCGGGCTCAGCTCAAAGCCGCCATCTGTAAGTAGCTTTCTGAATTTTAGTCCGTGGCGTCTGCCCACAATTACCGCGTTGGCTACCAGGATGATTACCAAACCAAACTTAATCCTGAACCATAGTTGTTCGCCAAAAACTCCTTTTGTTAAAGCCATCATTCCAAGCCCGGTCAGGATAAGTATTGCCGCCCCTATTCCAATCAGCCTCGAAAACCTGGCTGTCACTTGCAACAAGCTGTCGGGTTTTTCTTTTCCATGGTCAAGTAAATTCCAAATGTTACTAAAAGCTATATAATCCACAAAGGTGGTTCCTGCCATCAGTACAAGGCCCATCACATGCAGGCATAATAGCGTCAATAGGTAAGTTCCGTTATTCATATTACTACTTTTTGGTTGTATTTTGTTACAATATTAAACCAAAAAGTAGTTAATTGCAAATTATTGGTAACATTTTTTTATAATTGCTACCAAATGGCAGGAAATATGAATAAAACAGTTGAACTGGTTAAACTATGGGGAGCGTTCGAGGAGCAGTACCCCGAAGGCACACTTGAAGACTTTTATCGCCTGCAGTTAACAGCCACCATCAAACAGGATTTGCCTATAGCAACCAAATGGCAGATAATGCCGGATATTAATGGTCAGCTGGTTATCCTCATCCGTAAAATCGGCAAGTTTCATGTCATGTATTCCAATAAGGCCTTGGAAGGTACTGGCTTAGACCAGATTGAAGAGTTTGGCATCCTGGTAATTATTTTTAACAAAAAGAGCCCCATTAAATCAGAGGTGATCTATGATAACCTGCTGGAACTATCCAGCGGAACCAACATGCTTATCAGGCTTAAAAAACGCGGCATGATCAGCGAATATAACGACCAGGACGACAAGCGTGTGGTACGGCTCCGGCTAACCCCAAAAGGCGAGGAAACCCTGGATAAAGCAAAAATAGAAGTTTTGAAAGTAGCAGGCATGATGGTAAATGGCTTAACCGACGACGAAAAACAATTATGCATCCAATTGCTAAACCCCATCAGCACGCGGTTTTCGTCTATCTTTCAAAAACATAAAAACATACCTTTTGACGAGATTTACCGCGACATTATGAACATTGATAATTGAGTAATGAAATATACGGCAAAGCAATCAACACAGCGATCTGGCACCGTGCAATCCCTTTTTATAAATAGACACCCAACGCATTGACAACAAGGCTAAAATGGGCAAAACGAAGAATTATTTTATTGATATATGATCGTTGTTTTCGTAACTTCACATTAAGAAGAAACGCTATCCCCAGCGTTAAGCCAGTAAAAACCTAAAAAGCCAAATTATGCCAAAGTATGTAATTGAAAGAGAAATACCTGGAGCAGGTGAGCTTTCACAAGAACAACTAAAAGCCATTTCACAAGCCTCATGCGGTGTATTGAGCAATATGGGCCCGCAAATTCAATGGGTGCAAAGCTATGTAACCGATAACAAGATCTATTGCGTTTACATTGCCCCCAATGAGGATATGGTTAGGGAACATGCCCGGCAAGGTGGATTCCCGGCAAACTCCGTTAGTGAGGTTGGTACAATTATCGACCCAACAACTGCCGAGTAAATGGGCTTGTGATTACTGCATGCAGCCGGAATATTTTCTATTCTCCCGTCAGAAGAAGCGTGTTTATCCCCCTGAGGTAGACAGAAATCTCTATGAGCTGTTGCCGGTGTTCCACCGTTTAGGTGCAAGCTGACACACTATTTTCAAATACAGAGGCAAGCTATTATATATCAAATAGTTATAAAATTTCACTACGACATGACTTGTCGTAGTGGAGGCTGTTTGTCTGTTCGTTCATGGAACGGTGACTTTCCTGCTAACTCCAACCAACCGGGAACTTTACACAATACGCATCCACTTCACAATATGCGTACAATATCTAATTACGCACTTAACACCCACTGGCTATCAGTAAATTGTATCATAATAAAAGTTAACCAACTAAACCAGCGAGGGCTTATTTGCGGGTATGAACAAACCCGGCAAACGGCAAAAACCTTTAGGCCATGTAAATAGATCATCATTGCGAGTAACCACCAGGATAATCCTGGAAAAAATGGGGATGACGTGCTGGCTTTAGGGGGCTTACAACAACCATGTCATTGCGAGCGCAGCGCGGCAATCGCGAACTGTGCAGGTCCGCTCTGTATAGCATGCGATTGCTTCGTGCCTCGCAATGACATAGATTACATTAAAATACAACACTGATAATCAGCAATTTATAAACACGCCATTATAAGACACGAAGCAATCCTCTACCTACAGAGTAGCCGTGCAATCAGCTCTGCATAGTTCGGGATTGCTTCGTACCTCGCAATAACGGTCCGTTTTTTTATTTTTAAACAGCCTCTTATAATTTAATTAATATGCGTCTTAAGCCTTACGTTTTAGTCCAATTTATATCTGTTTGCAGCATTTTATCATATTTAAGTGCAGGTATTCATTACTGCCTTATAACTTCCAGGGTTTTAAAAATGCCGTTTTACATTTTAAACGGTAAAAGCCAATTATATAAAAACCTTAATCAAATCTGGTACACCCGGCTTGTCAGGCGGGTTATCTCGGTATCCGTGCGAAGTCCGCTTCGCCTCACTACACTCCGTTTGGTAAATTTTAATGTTACTATCCCTCCCGATTCTGGTTGTGTTATAGCCATTTGCCATACACCATGGAAAAGATTATTGGTGCAATGGTGCCTTGAAAACAATTTTTCGTTAATTATTGCAGGTGGTAAATGGACCAAACAAAGAGAGCGCATTCAACGACAGGCGCTGGGGATTACCGACTTGCGGTGTATAGTGAAATATTTGAACCAAAAAGGGCGAATAGTTATTGCCTGCGATATTTTTAATAATTTAAACAATTGCCCGGTTAACTTTTTAGGAAAACACCATAATGTATCGTTGCTTCCTGCCCGTTTAGCACGAATAGCAGGGGTACCATTAATTACAGCTGTACCGGTACTTAAAAAAGGGCATATCAATTTTGATGGGGGGCCGCAATTCAACCCAAGCAACCTGGATGCCGACCCCGGCGACGCAATGCAAAAAATTGTTTCGTTTTTGGAAACCGAAATAAAAAACAACCCGAGTGTGTGGCTAACAGCATATGTCAAAAATTTCGCTTAAAAACAAAAAAAGCCTCCTTTTGCAAGGAGGTCCGGTATAAATAAGTTTATAAATATGGATTAGCTTGAAAGGGCAGCCGCACCGCTCACAATCTCGGTAAGCTCGGTGGTAATGGCAGCCTGGCGGGCCTGGTTGTATGAAAGCTTAAGGGCTTTCAGCAGCTCGCCGGCATTGTCGGTAGCCTTATCCATGGCTGTCATACGTGCGCCATGCTCAGATGCGTTTGAATCTAATACAGCACGGTATAACTGGATCTTGATGTTTTTAGGGATCAGCTGCTCTACTATTTCCTCTTGCGATGGCTCCAGGATGTAATCAACATTGGCAGTTTTTACAGCTTCCTTCTTATCTGGTTTTGGCACAGGCAATAACTGCTCGGCAATAAGGTATTGTACAGCCGCGTTCCTGAAGTGATTATATACCAGTTCAACACGGTCAAACTTACCATCAACAAAACCTTCCATAATGCTTTCAGTAATTTTTGAAGCATTCTCGAAGTTAAGGTCAAGGTACAAATCGTTATTGTTACCAATTACGTTGTACTTGCGCCTTTCGTAAAACTCCTGGCTTTTTTTACCTATGGCAACTATCGAAACGTTACCTGCCTGCAATTGCTTACTGTACTTTTCGGCAATTAGGTTATTGGCCGTTTTAATTACGTTTGCATTAAATGCACCCGCCAAACCCCGGTTTGATGATACCACTACCACCAAAACACGCACGGGCTCGCGCTCCTGCAAATAAGGTGATGAGCCATCCTCTAAACTTTGAGAAAGGTTTGCCAGCAGCTCTTTAAGCTTATTAGCATAAGGGCGCAATTGAACGATAGCATTTGTAGCGCGCTTTAACTTGGCAGCCGAAACCATTTTCATGGCCTTGGTGATTTGCTGTGTTGACGTTACAGATTTTATCCTGTTTCTTACTTCTTTTAAATTAGCCATCTTTTGAGATTTGAGATGTGAGATTTGAGATTTGAGACAATCGCCTCAATATTCAAATACCCAACCTCGCTATGTTTATTATCTCTATTAAGATGTGAGTGAGCTTATCTCATATCTCACATCTAATATCTCACATCTAATTAATATTTACCTGCCAGTTCTTTAGCTACCGTTTCCAGTACGCCTGTTATCTGGTCGTCAAATTTACCTGCTTTAAGGGCAGCTAATACTTCGGGGTGACGAACTTCTAACTGGCTTGTGTATTCTGCTTCAAACTTCCTGATGTCTTTTACAGGAACATTACGCATCAGGTTTTTTGTACCTAAATAAATGATGGCTACTTGCTTTTCAACTGTTACCGGTGAGTACTGGCCTTGCTTTAACACTTCCACGTTACGTACGCCTTTATCAAGCACGTTTTTGGTTGATGCATCAAGATCAGATCCGAATTTTGAGAAAGCCTCTAATTCGCGGTATTGAGCCTGGTCAAGTTTCAAAGTACCTGCTACCTTCTTCATTGATTTAATCTGCGCGTTACCACCCACACGTGATACCGAGATACCTACGTTAATAGCCGGACGAACACCCGCGTTAAACAAGTTTGATTCAAGGAAGATCTGGCCATCGGTGATCGAGATCACGTTGGTTGGGATGTACGCAGATACGTCACCAGCCTGGGTCTCGATGATAGGCAATGCGGTTAATGAACCACCACCTTTAACGATACCACGGATAGACTCCGGCAAATCATTCATCGCCTGGGCGATAGAATCATTGGCGTTGATTTTAGCGGCACGCTCTAATAAACGGCTGTGCAGGTAAAACACGTCACCAGGATAAGCCTCACGGCCCGGTGGACGACGCAATAATAAGGATACCTCGCGGTAAGCAACAGCTTGTTTCGACAAATCATCATAAACGATCAATGCCGGGCGACCTGTATCGCGGAAGTACTCGCCAATAGCCGCACCTGCAAAAGGAGCAAAAAACTGCATGGTAGCAGAATCAGCAGCACTTGCAGCAACAACGATAGAGAAAGGCATAGCGCCGTTTTCTTCAAGCGTGCGTACAATGTTTGCAACTGTTGATGCTTTTTGACCGCAGGCAACATATATACAGATAACCGGTTTACCGGCATCGTAAAATTCTTTTTGGTTGATGATGGTATCCACGCAAACAGCGGTTTTACCTGTTTGGCGGTCACCAATAACCAACTCACGCTGGCCACGACCAATAGGGATCATCGCGTCGATAGCTTTGATACCTGTTTGTAAAGGCTCGGTAACCGGCTGACGATAGATAACACCAGGCGCTTTACGCTCCAATGGCATTTCGTAAGTTGTACCTACAATTGGTCCTTTACCATCAATTGGGGTTCCTAAAGTATCAACAACACGGCCAAGCATGCCTTCGCCAACATTGATTGATGCAATGCGATTGGTACGTTTTACAGTATCACCTTCCTTAATATCGTCAGATTTACCTAACAATACCACGCCCACGTTATCTTCTTCAAGGTTAAGTACGATACCTTGCAATCCTGTGCCAAATTCTACAAGCTCACCTGATTGTACTTTTGTTAATCCATAAACGCGCGCAATACCGTCACCCACCTGGAGTACAGTACCCACTTCTTCTAATTCAGATTCTGACTTAAAGCCTGCCAATTGCTGACGCAAAATTGCCGATACTTCGTCTGGTCTTACCTCTACCATTGTTTAAATTTATTTTAGAGTTTTGTTTTTACTATTATTGAATCACCTTCAGGGCAAATTCTTTTTTCAATTTTTTCAAGCTTGCGGCAATGCTGGTATCAATCTGCTTGTCGCCCACAGTTAGTACAAAACCACCAATTAATGATGGGTCAACCTTGGTTTCCAATACAACAGTACCACCTACTGTGCTTTGCACTTCGGCTATAATGGTTTTTTTATTTGCTGCCGATAATTCGGTAGCCGATGTAACCTTAGCCTTTGTAATATGCCTTTTAATATTAAACAGGTTTATATACTCAAAAGCAGTAGTATATAAAACCTCGCCACGGCCTTTATCAACCATCAGTTTAAAAAACGCAATAGTTGCCTTGTTTACCTTTTTCAGGAATACAGCATCAAGTATTTTGGTTTTTTTGGAGTGAGCAACAATAGGATTGCTCAAAACAGCTTTAAGCTCCGGACTGGCCTTTAAGGTATGTATAAACAGATCCATATCTGCTTTAATCGCATCAACAATATTTTGTTCCTGTGCAAGGTCAATAAGGGATTTTGCGTACCTGGATCCTACCGTTAATTCTGACATATTTTCTTTAGATGTGAGATGTTAGATATGAGATTGGAGACCGGAGAAAAAATCTCATATCTCATATCTCATATCTCAAATCTATACTATTATAATTTCACTTCTTTTAATAATTGGCTTACCAGAGCATCTTGTTTTTGCTGATCTTCAAATTGCCTGCGTAATATTTTCTCGGCAATATCTAATGATAAGGTAGCAACCTGGTTTTTAACATCAGCCATCGCGATAGCTTTCTGGTTGTTAATTTCCACGCGGGCAAGTTCAATCATGCGTGCGCCTTCTTTATGAGCAAGTTCTTTAGCATCAGCAATCATTTGCTCTTTAACTTTACGGGCATCGTTAAGTATCTGGTCGCGCTCGGCACGGGCTTGTTTTAATAACGACTCGTTTTCGTTAGTTAAACGGGCCATTTCTTCTTTAGCTGCTTCAGCTTTTGAAAGTGCATCTTCAATAAAACGTTCACGATCGCTAAGCGCGCCTAAGATAGGTTTCCAGGCATATTTCCCTAATATAAATAACAGGATCCCGAAGGATATTGTTGTCCAGAAAACTAAACCTAATGCGGGTGTAACTAAATCCATAAGTGTGTATAGTAATTACTTTGAGTATATTTCTTTTTTTAATGGGATTAAAAACAAGCCCGAAACCAATCGTTCCGGGTTGTTTTTTTCTTTTTTGCCTAATAATAATTAGAGCAAAGCTACTACCACGGCAAACAAAGCAACACCTTCAACAAGGGCTGCAGCGATGATCATGTTAGTTTGAATTTTTGAGGCAGCCTCTGGCTGACGGGCAATACCTTCAACGGCTTTACCGCCAATAGAACCGATACCAATACCAGCGCCGATAACAGCTAAGCCAGCACCAACTGCACCAAGGCTTCCATGTATTCCTGTAGTTGCCTGAGCTACAACCGTACCAATGGTTCCAATCATTCCAATCATTGTTTGATAATTTAACGTGTATATATAATTATAATTAATTCAGATTAATGGTGATGCTCTTCAACAGCCATACCTATAAACAGGGATGTAAGCATCGTGAAAATAAAGGCCTGCAAAAACGCCACAAGCAACTCAATAGTATCCATAAATACCACAAACGGAACAGATACTGTTGACATCCATGCGGTTTTAAAGATAAATATCAATGATATTAAACTCAACACGATAATGTGACCCGCAGTAATGTTTGCAAACAAACGAATCATTAACGCGAAAGGCTTTGAGATAATACCAATAATCTCAACCGGAACCATGATAGGGTATAACCATAGCGGAATATCCGGTGTGAAAATATGCTTCCAGTAGTATTTGTTACCGCTAAAGTTAATAACGATTAATACAATTACCGATAACACCATAGTAACCGCTATATTACCGGTTAGGTTGAAGCCACCCGGAAACATGGGAACCAAACCCAACAGGTTGTTTATTAATATAAAGAAGAATATGGTTAGCAGCAAAGGCATGTATTTAACATACTTTACGCCAATGTTTGGTATAGCCACTTCATCCCTTACAAACAGGATAACCGGTTCTAACAATGCCTGGATGCCCTTTGGCGCTTTACCTGCACGTTTTTTATAGCCCGATGTAACACTTAAAAATACGATGAGCAAAATGATCATCCCCATCCACATACTGGCAACGTTGCGGGTGATTGAAAAATCATAAACTTTGGCAGCTTTATCTACTTCACCGGCTTCATTTACAGCTTCAATCTTGTTACCTTCAAGCTTGTAGCTGTAATGTGCGCCTTTATAAACAGGCGACTCCTCGCTACCTTCTTCCTTTAATAATTTACCCGATAAAAAAACCTCCAGTCCCTTATCAGTATACAATATTACCGGCAACGAAATAAAATGCTCGCCCAACAATGGTATTGCTACAGGCCAGGAATGCGAATCGCCGATGTGTTCAAATACTATTTCCTTCGGATCAAAGGGTTTTGACTCTTCTTTTTTAGCATTTTCCTGCGAAAATGACAGTGTAGGCATTACGCCTAACAACAAAAAAAGTGCGGAAATCAGGAATGTTTTAAATATTTTTGAGTTCAAAATCGAGCTGTTATACATCTAAATGAAGTTTTCTACCTTAATTTTTGGTTGCGCAAGTTACGTAACAAACCATAAATTTCAAAGGCCATATTTAAGAAATATATGTAAAAAAAATTGCCCGCAAAAACATACCGGTTTACGCTGTTTTTTGTAAGGAATATTGCTACAAAAAATAAGCAGGCCAATATTTTAACCGTAGTGGCCGCCAAAAAGGCCTGTGCATACAATTCATGGTTAATTTGCCCTATAATTACAATGGAAATAACGGTTAAAAAGGTAAGCCCGGCAATGAATAAAAATACCAGCCAAAACTTTGGTGTTAACAAATTTGCATAGCCGACATAACTTAAAACCAGCGGCGGTACCGAAATGATAACAATAAATAAAAGAAATGATAATACGGTAGGAAGCAGTTTCAACTTTTTACGGATCTGATGACGATGTACAATGAAATGAATACCCCCACAAGTGACAATATTGCAGTTACCCATTTAGTTTGATGGTTTGCAGCCTGGTCTATTTTATACCCGGCAAAAGCAAACACACCAATAACAGCAATCATCTGGAAAGCCATCCCGCTAAATTTAGCATAGTTACTTACCTGTTTGCCACCATTCTCCTTATTATTATCTGGTTCGTTTTGGGCCATGCGCAAATTTATTAAACCTATTGTATAATCTTTAGTATTTTAGCAATGCTTTTTATAACCATGACCATATATTGAGGCGCGTGAGCATATTTTCCCTATCCAAACCGTACAAACTTATAATACCTGCGCTAATTATTGTTTTAGCAGGGTGCTCGCTCGAAAAGAAAAGCGGCTTCAACCGCAATATGCAAAACCTTACGGCTCATTATAACATACTGTTTAATGCCAATGAATTACTGCGCATTAAGCAGGAAACCTATGCCGCGGGCTTTGTTGATTCATACAACGAACTGCTGAACGTTTACCCCGATACCACTGCCCAAAGCGGCACTCCCGATAAAGACCTGGAACTGGCCATCAGCAAAGCCAATAAGATCATTAATATAAAAGAGCAAAGCCATTACCTTGGCAATGCCTACCTGGTTATGGGCAAAGCGCGTTTTTTAGAAGGCAACTATTTTGATGCCGTAGAATATTTTAATTACGTTATTTTATCTTATGGCAAGCAGATTGAATTAAAACAGGAGGCTTTGATATGGAAGGGACGCGCCTTGTTATACCTTAATAACCCGGCACAGGCAAAAATCATTATTGATACCGCTATACAAAACATCAACCCTAAAAAAAGCATTCCCGCCGGCATTTATGCTACCCAACTACAATACAACATCAATACCGAAGACTACCCGGCCGCCGAAGAAAGCGCCAAAACAGCTCTGAGGCTTTGTCATGATGGTAATCTTAAACTCCGCTGGACATTTATTTTGGCCCAGCTTCAGGAACTCAATCAAAAACCACAGGAAGCCATAGTTAATTATACCAGTGTTGTTAAAAGTAACGCCTCGTTTGAGATGGCTTTTAATGCCAACCTTAACCGCATCCGCATACGGGATAATGAGGACGGTATTAAACAAAATAAAATTGAGCGCCTGCGTAAACTGCTTAAAAACCAAAACAACAAGGAGTTTACCGATCAGATTTATTACCAGGTTGCCCAGCAGCTATACATCGCCGGTGATATTGACGGCGCCCTGAAAAACTACAAACTATCGGTACGCAGCAGCCTCAAAAACCAAAATCAAAAAGGTCTCTCCTATCTACGCATTGCCGATATCGACTTTAAAAACAAAGCTGATTATGCCGAAGCTAAATTATATTACGATAGCACACTCACCTACCTTGCCCCTACCTACCCCGGCTACCAGATTATCCGCAAAAAAGCCAATAACCTGCAAATTTTAACCGGCTTACTGCAAACCATATCGCGCGAGGATACCCTGCAAATGCTGGCCGCTTTGGACGAGCAAACCCGTACCGCCCGCATTGATGCCATGGTTACCCGCAAAATATTACAGGATAAAGTAACTAAAGAAACGGTTACAACTAATAACGGCCAATTTGAAAACAGCAGGAACACCAATAATTTAAATAACCAGCAGGCCAGCAAAAGCGGAGGCAGCATATTTTATTTTTATAACCCTGCCGCCTTAAGTCTTGGAACCAATGATTTTAAAAGGCAATGGGGCAACCGCAAGCTGGAAGATAACTGGCGCCGCAGTAAACGATCAAACAGTAATATTGCTACCAATGTAAACGGAACAAACTCGGTACAGGATACTGATCCTTTTGCACCATCGGCACAGGAAGCAGCCAATGCTGCCAGGGGCGATGCTGGAAGCTACCGGCAGGACATCATTAAAAACCTGCCCTTAACAGCCGACCTGCTTAACCGGTCGAACTTTCGTGTTTATAATGCTTACATGGATATGGCCAATTTTTACCGCGATATTTTGGGCGATAAAAAGGAAGCCATTGCTACATATGAAGCTCTGCTGGCCCGTTTCACCAACAGTGCGGATAAAGCAGCTGTATATTACAATTTATACCGGCTATATGCCGATATTGATGCCTCCCGGTCTGAAGCATACAAGAACAGGATACTGAAGGAGTTTTCTGAAAGCGTATTTGCCAAAGTGATACTTGATCCCGAATACAGTAAACACCTTGATGATGCAAATGCCGAATTTAATGGGCTTTACAATGGTGTATATGAGCTGTACGCGCAAAAAAATTATGCTGCCGTTGTTACACAGGCAAATGATTTGCTGACCAAATATCCCGACAACCGTTTTGCAGCCCAGCTATCATATTTACGAACCATTGCTGCCGGTCACCAGGAAAAGCTAACCCCTTTTATGACCGATCTGCAGCAGATAACGGCAAAATATCCCGATGATAAACTGGTAACTCCACTTGCAAATCAGCACCTGGCTTATATTGATGCCAACAAAACCGAAATGGAAAGCCGTACGGTAGTGCTGACAGGTGATGATATAAACGAAATACCTTTTACCCCGCCGGTAGCCTATCAAAAACAAACAGAGTACCGGCCAGATTACCATCCATCGCCCCAGGCACAGGTAGCACAGGTAAGGCAGGAACCAAAAGCAACCCCGCCCATAGTGGCTCAGGCAAAACCAACTACACCTGTTGAAATACCCAAACCTGCCGAACAAATCAAACCAAAAGAAACAGCGGCAATTACGCCTCCGCCTGCGGATTCGTTTAATAAACCTGCCGATCAACCGCCAGTAACATCACAAGCCCAACAGCCTCAGCAACAAGCTGCACAGGCGCCAACAATAAAACCACCAGTCCCGGTAAACTACATATTCTCTATGCGCGATAGCAGCAATTATTATTTTGTGGTAAATGTTAGCAGTGGTACAACTAACCTTGCTTCATCGCGTTTTGGTATAGGGCAGTTTAACCGTACCAGGTTTTCGGGCAGTACCATTAAGCATGATTTAAAACCTATTGGGCCTGATGATCAGCTGATATTTGTTGGTCGTTTTTATAGTCTTGAGGATGTAAAAAAATATGCACGGGGAATTATCCCGCTGATGCCCGATATTATGAAGGTGCCAAAGGATAAATACAGTTTTTTTATCATTACCAAGGAAAATCTGGATAAATTAGCCGACCAAAAAACGTTAGATAGTTATATTGATTACTATCAAAAATATTATTGAAATGAGAACCTATAACAAAAAACCTGCGCTTACCCCACAGGATATAAGACGGTATAACTGGTACATATGGCGCGCTGTAATTGCCGCCTTTGTATTTGTAATTATAATGATAACGCTTACCGTTTTTGACGTATTTGGCCAGTTGCCTCCATTCCGCGATCTGGAAAACCCTAAAAGCAATCAGGCATCAGAAGTAATATCATCAGATAAGCAAATTTTAGGCACCTATTATATCCAGAATCGTTCCAACGTTACATTTGCCGGCCTTTCGCCCAATGTAGTTAACGCCCTGGTGGCAACCGAAGATAAGCGCTTTTACGATCACTCGGGGATCGATTTCGGGCGGAGCTTCACGATATTCCTGCACCTACTTATCGGGCAAAAACAAGGTGGCAGTACTATTACACAGCAATTGGCGCTTAATCTTTTCAGCGAAAGGGCTGCTAATCCGTTTAAACGTGTGATTCAAAAAATGCAGGAATGGGTAACAGCTGTTAAACTGGAACGCCATTATACCAAGCAGGAGATCCTAACCATGTATCTTAACACGGTTGACTTTGGCGCGTACAACACCTATGGCATCAAATCGGCGGCGCGTACCTATTTTAATACCACACCTGATAAACTAACCCCAGATCAGGCTGCCCTGTTGATAGGTATGGTAAACGGTCCGGGCATCTACTCGCCTATAAGGCACCCGCAAAATGCGCTCAGACGCCGCAACCTTGTGCTTAACCGAATGGAAGAACAGGGTTACCTGAGCAATGGCCAGGCAGATGAGTTTAAAAAGAAGCCGCTGGGATTAAACTTTCACCAGAATAATCATTTTGACGGACCTGCACCATATTTCAGGTCGGTATTAAAAAAAGAGATCCAGAAGATCTTTAAAGATCAAAATATTAACCGGCCCGATGGTACTCCTTATGACCTTGACCGCGACGGCTTGAAGATCTATACTACCATTGACGCAACCATGCAGCAATATGCCGAAGACGCGCAGCAGGAATACATGAAGAACCTGCAGGTGCAGTTTAACGATCACTGGCGCGGGAAAAATCTGGCAAGAAGCATTCATAACTATAAATTCCTCATTAACCAGGGGATGTTGAAAAGCGACAGGTACAAGCAGCTGAAAATGGAAGGCTTGAGTGATGATGAAATTAAAACCAATTTCAACACTAAAGATACATTGAACCTGTTTACATGGCATGGCGATATCGATACCCTGATGAAACCTATCGATTCGATTGTATACTGTAAAATGTTGCTGCGTAACGCCCTCATGAGTATGGACCCAACAACCGGCTATGTTAAAGCCTGGGTGGGTGGTACCAATTTTGAGCACTTTAAGTACGACCAGGTAAAAAACGGCACAAGGCAGGTGGGTTCAACCGCCAAGCCGTTTACCTACGCGGTAGCTATTGATAATGGATATTCGCCCTGTATGAAAATCAATAACGTGCCGGATACTATACGGGGTTATGGCGACCCATGGTGCCCGCGCTCATCGCCATCAGAAACTTTACCGGGTTTTATTACCCTACGCCAGGCATTGGCCCACTCACAAAACTGGGTAACAGCCCATGTAATGAGCGAGGTGAAACCGGAACCTGTGGTAGAGCTGATTAAAAAAATGGGCATTACCAGCGCCGTACCCGCCTACCCTTCTATATGCCTGGGTACGTTTGATGCATCGGTATTTGAAATGACGGCAGCTTATTCGGTATTTGCTAATCACGGTTTGTGGACCGAGCCTACCTATATATTACGCATTGAGGATAAAAACGGCAACGTGCTATATTCCCATACCCCAAAAGTAGTACAGGCCATGAACCCACAAACCGCTTACGTAATGACCTATATGCTGAAAGGCGTAATTGAAGATGGCACGGGCTCCAGGCTGAGCTATAAATATGGCCTGCGCAATCCCATTGGCGGCAAAACTGGCACCACCAACGGCAACTCCGATGGCTGGTTCATCGGGATAACCCCACAACTGGTAACGGGCTTATGGACGGGTTGCGAAGACAGAGACATTGCATTCCAGTCTACCAGGCTGGGCGAGGGGGCCAACAGCGCATTACCTATATTTGCCATGTACATGAAAAAGGTATACGCCAACGCCGCACTGGGCATTAAAAAAACCGTTGATTTCGACGCTCCCAAAACCGGGGTAAGCATCATTCTTGATTGCGGCCAGTATACACAGCAGCAACAAGGGACTAATGAGGTGGATAAAAAGTTAGATTTTTAAAATTGTTACCTGGTTCATTGGTTGATTAGTTCATTGGTAAAAGCTTAATCTTATAAACGAAGATGAATTCAATATGCTATTTGAAAAACTTCAATCTATCCATCTCAAACTAAATGCATATTTAAAATTCATTGGTAAAACCGCTGCGTATAAAGCAGATCAATGAATTAGTAAACCATTAGTGTATCGCCAATTGTTCAGGATCTCAAAGCAGACCAATGAACTAATGAACCAATGACCGGCAATGGAAAAATTCGATTACAGGGAAGCATTAAAAAATATACCTCATAAACCGGGGATTTACCAATACTGGGATAGTGAGAAAGAACTGATCTACATTGGTAAGGCTAAGGATCTACGCAACCGCGTAGGATCATATTTTAATAAGGATGCCTACATAAATGCCAAGACAAAGGTATTGGTATCTAAAATACGCGGTATAACGTTTACCATAGTTGATACCGAGGTGGATGCATGGCTGCTGGAAAACAGCTTGATCAAAAAGCACCAGCCACGGTATAATGTAATGCTTAAGGATGATAAAACTTATCCCTGGATCATTATCAAAAACGAGAGCTTTCCCCGTATCTTCTGGACCAGGCGTATTGTCAAGGATGGATCGAAATACCTGGGGCCCTATGCATCCGTCAGCATGATGCATAATATCCTGGGGCTGATTAAGGAAACATATCCACTGCGCACTTGCAACCTGGCGCTTACCCGCGAAAATATCGACAAAGGAAAGTTTAAAGTTTGTTTGGAATATCAGTTGGGCAACTGCAAAGGCCCCTGCCAAAACTACCAGACGGAAGATGATTACGACAACAGCATAGGAGAGATAACGGATATCCTGAACGGCAAGATCGGGGCAATATTACGCCGCCTTAAAGGCGAAATGGAAGCAGCCGTTGCCGAATATAATTACGAGCTGGCCCATCGCCTTAAACGCAAGTTTGATTTACTGGAAAACTACCAAAGTAAATCAACTATCGTAAATTCATCTATTACCGATGTGGATGTATTCAACATCGCATCCGAAGAAAAACTTGCCTTTGTGAACTATTTAAAGGTGATGAACGGTACCATCATCCAAACCCAAACCATCGAGCTTAAAAAACGGCTGGATGAAAGCGATGAAGAACTATTAACGCTGGCCATTATAGAGTTTAGGAGCCGCTATAACAGTAACTCGAAAGAGGTAATTGTGCCATTTGATATCGACCTGCAAGAATCATCCATTAAGTTTACCGTACCCAAACTGGGCGAAAAAAAGAAACTGCTTGATCTGTCGCAAAAGAATGTACAATTCTTTAAGAAGGAAAAGATAGATCAGTACGAAAAACTGAACCCCGAAATCCGTACCGAACGGTTGCTTACGCAAATGATGAAAGATCTGCGCATGAACCAGCTGCCACGCCATATAGAGTGCTTTGATAACTCAAATTTCCAGGGTAAATACCCGGTATCGGCAATTGTGGTATTCAGGGATGGAAAGCCATTTAAAAAGGATTACCGCCACTTCCATGTAAAAACAGTAGAAGGCCCTAATGATTTTGCTACTATGGAAGAGGCCGTGCACCGCCGCTACAGGCGCATGCTTGATGAAGGCACAGAACTACCCCAACTCATCATCATTGATGGTGGTAAGGGTCAGCTATCATCGGCCATGCACAGTTTAAAACTACTGGGTATTGATAAGCAGGTAACGGTTATAGGTATTGCCAAAAGATTGGAGGAATTATATTACCCCAATGACCAGTACCCCATGTACCTGGATAAAAAATCAGAAACGCTTAAAGTGATCCAGCACCTGCGCGATGAGGCACACCGCTTTGGCATCACCTTCCACCGTAAAATCCGTGATAAAGGAACCCTGGTTACCGAATTAGAATTGATCGACGGCATTGGCAAAACCACCGCCGAAAAGCTCCTCAAATACTTCAAATCCGTTAAAAAGATCCGTGAAGCCAACGAAGAACTATTGCTTGAGGTTGTCAATTTAAAACAGGCTAAGGCGATATTGGGGTATTTTAACAGAGATGAGAAGGAAAATTGATGTGCAGATTAACTTCGTTGAAGGGAACTCTGAAGGGCGAATGACGTTTTAAAAAATTTGTCATCCTGAACGGAGTGCACTGTTGTCCGGTAAAAGTTAGAATAGCTGAAATAATATTGCTTGAGGGGCTTAGAATTGGGTTTATGTGATGAATCCCAATTCTAAGCCCATTATTTTAAGTTGATTGCCGGGCGGGGAGTTTACGGACAGCCTTTCAGGATTATTTAAGAAATCGAACAGGTTGATATAACTCATCAGATGTAGTCTGATAATAGAACTCAGGTTTGAGAATGCCCATTTTCTCTTCAGTTGTACTTGTACAAGTTTGATAAGCAGGTCAGCAATAAAAGCGCACCATATCTGGATCTTTATCGCGTTCTCATTATCACCTAAAAAGTACTTGAGCGGAAAGTTTTGTTTGATCCTTTTAAACAACGTTTCGATCTGCCAACGCTTTTTATAAAGATCGGCTATTTGCTCAGCTGTTAAAGCGAAGTTATTGGTCAGAAATTCAAATGTCCTTTCTTTTTCCTTGTCAAAAAAAGTCACCTGCCTACTTTTGAGCTTGACAGACTTTCGGTGTGTCCGTGTGCCCAGAATGATCGTCCGGTCTGCTATTACACCTGATCTTTTACTTTCAGAGCTAACAGCATTGGAATCCGTTACTGTATAACAAGCCCCTTTTCTTTGTCTGGTAACGAAGAATACGCCTTCATTAGACAGGCGTTCATATTGGCTGTAATCTACATAGCCCTTGTCAAAAACAATGAAAGAACCTGCCTCCAGACTGATCTCCTTTAGAAAGGTCATATCATTGGCGCTGGCCGCAGTGAAACTGATCTTAAGGGCAACATCGTCTGCGGCATCGATAAGGGTGTGCACCTTGATACCGCCTTTCCGTTTGCCATTGAGTTTACCAGGACTTGGCGCTTTGAGTATTTGTTGAAATAAAGTGATCGTGGAAGAATCTGCAATAAAAAGTTTAGCATCCTTGTTTAACCGGCTGTCCGGTAAAAGTTGCTTATGTCTGCGATAAAGCTGGTCATATAACTGTTCAAAAACTTCAAAAGAGCGTTTCATATTGGCATCGCATAAAGTACTCCTTCCCGGAGCTTTCCTTATGCCTGCATGTTTCAGTTTATTACAGCAGGCTTTCATTCCGCTAACCACCTCCCGGCTACTTGTGCACTTATTCAACACGCAGTATAACATCGTTACCAAATGTGTGTAGGTATCAAAATAACGGTAATAACGGTCATGTTTTCCAACACGGGCCAATGTCCTGACAGCATTCCGGTCTATCAAACTCAATAGTTGATTCAATACCGGCTGTCCGGTAAAAAAAGTATTTTTGCTCATGTTGTATATTGAAGTGTGGTAACTCTAATATCAACACAAAAAGGGGTAGCTTTTCGGCTACCCCTCATCTTTTTCCCAAAAATTTGTTTACCGGACAACAGTGAACGGAGTGCAGGATCTATTCGCAGACTGTACAGGGCGACGAAGCATAGCGAATAATAGATGCTTCACTGCGTTCAGCATGACAAAAGGTTTAATTGCAAAAAGTCATACGTAGTCATAAACGCAAAAAGTCAAAACCACATTAGTTTTGACTTTTTACGTTTGAATTTTGACTTAAATATTAGTATTGCCAAAGGTTAAGTTCCCAATCCATCAGTGTTTTCTTTACCCGCTCCGATTCGTAAAGTTTATCTATACCTTGAGCATAATCTTTAATACGTTCGTCTTTATCGTTACTTTCCTTAACAATGTAACTTGCAAATATGCGTTTCATAAAAACATCATCAAAGCTTAAACCAGTTGCATCGTTGTTACGGCTTACCACTTCTTTGGTTGCAAGTATAGGGCGTGCTTCAGGGAAATAGATCCAAAAAGCAGGCTGATAATCAACCATATCACCGGCAATACCTACACCTTTGGGTTTAATAAGCGGGGCAATACCAATAATGCGTGGCTCAAATATAGAGCGCTGCCTGTCAAAAACCCAGTCTTCTTTAATACGGAACTTGACAACACTATCCGGGTTAAACTCACCCGCTACCATTGTTGATGATATTACGTTATTATCCTTGTCCCGTTTTTCAACCACGCTGCTATCAGATGATAGGCGTCCGCGAGCCTGGCCAGAATTTAGTGGCGTCATAAAGCTATCGCCGTTAGGGTCATCCTTTTTACCTGGAGTTGGATCATATGCAGTTAATTCACCGGCGGCTATAGCATCCAGTAAAACATCTATCAAACGGCGTTTTGGCGATGCCAGATAAGTATTCATTTTATCACGAACATCAATTTCGCGCCATACCCTTTTTGCAAAAGCAACATCACTTTCGCGAAGATTAGGGTAAGGTGTTACCCTGGCACTCAAAATGTTATTTTTCTTGAAATAGCCATCAAGCGGCCTTTCAAAAGGTTTCATTGGCGTTTTTTTGGTTGTATCAACCGGCAGTGGCGCCGCCTGACTTACCACACTATTGGGCTGCAGCTTTACAGGCTGTGTAGTTACCGGCTTTTTTGCCGGAGCGCGTTTTGCACGTTTTTTTGTTTGCCCGTAAGAAGCAATACAGGCTAAACAAAGTACAACTACCAAAATTCTCTTTTTCATACGCGTTTAATTTGCGGATAATACAATTGGATCAAGTGATCGTGGTGACCTATCGGGACCTACTGCAACAATATCCTTAAATATAACAGTAGTTCCGGGAGTTACAGTATTTAAAGCTGAATGCATAGCACCCGTAAGTTCGCCTCCGCTTCCCGATAATATAATGGCATCCTGGCGCGGTTTTACAACCAACAGCGTAAAATGCGTTACGTTAAATTTAGCATCAAAATCAAAACCATCTAACTGGGCAAATAACCTGTCTTGGGCACGAATATTTGCCGAACCGGTACTACCACCGCTTTTACCGGCAAACTGTGCCTTAGGATCGGGGATCCGTTTAATACGGAACTCCGTTGTACCTAATACCATACCTTTTTCGCCGGTAACTGTAATACGGGCTTTACCTATCGAGCTCACCGAAGCGATATAATGCCCGCCTGAACCACTAAGTGAACCACCACTTATGTTTGCATTTATACTTGCAGTAGGCACACCCGGGGCAGATACCGTAACGGGATTGGGCACACCAATATACAATACATTCATTTTATCGGGTGATACTACCGCGGATGGTTTTGCAACCATATAAGTTGCAGAAACAGGATATGTTTTAGGCGCACCTCCATCAACAGATTTTACTGACAATTCTCCGTTTACCGTATGCAAACCTTCACCGCCTGCTGTTACCGTATAGGTACCGACACCGTTGGTTGTTGGTACCCTTGAGCCACCAATAGTGATGGTTGGATCTGAATGTGAATCATAAGCAGTTAAATAAATGTCTGCTTTGTACTGCTGGCCGGCCAAAACATAGCTGCTTGGCGCTACCACAACTGCTTTAAACGCATTCAGGGTAACTTCCGCCTGGTCTACTTTACTATATAATTTTTTTACAACCTCGTTCTCTGCATTCTTGGTATCCGCCTGTATTTTTGCCAGGGTAGTTAAAGTAGCCCCTAATGGGATGCCCTCGCCAAAGTAGGCATTTTGCCATGTTTTCTTTTGCACCCCAGGACGCCCTGGCGGATTATTGGCATTCAAAGAAAAATTAACACCTGCACTATCCTTGCCCAGCAATTGTAATAATTTGGCTCTTGTTGCCTCAATTTTTCCTTTTAAAACGTCGGCTTTTTTTCCGTTTATCATCACTTCTGATGATATATCTAAATTATCTCTTGCAGTAACATCATCAATCTCGGGGTTAATGCCTCCACCTTCTTTTATCAATTCGGCTTTCAGTTCTTCAATGTAACCGTTCAAATCACCGGCCATCTTAGTTGCCTCTTTAGCCGAATTCAGATATTTAGCTTTGTCGGGCTGGGCTTTTATTTTAGCATCAAAGGCACTATAAGTAGCTTGCAGGCTTGAGTTTACATTTTTTGTTGATGCATCCAAACTCCTGGTAATATTTTTAAAAGCATCCAGCAAATTTTCAGGCACATTCAGGGCAATTAAGCCTAAAAGCACCAGGTATAAAATACCTATCATCCGCTGTCTTGGGGTTTCCTTACCTCCGGCCATGTATTATAAATCTTAGCTTGTAAAAAATCTATTAATTATTAATTAACACGTGGCTGGTTCATAGCAGTAAGCATATTACCATATATAGCATTTAACGCTCCAAGGTTTTTAGCTAAACGGCCAACCTCATCTTTAAACTTTTTTGAATCATCTAACGATTCGTTAAAATTATTCATGGTTAAAGACAGGTTTTGGTAAAACTTGTTCATTGATTTTAAATGTGCGCTTGAATCCTGTAATTCCAGTTCATAAACAGCGTTTAATGACCCCAGGTTTTTAGCAAGCTTGTTGATTTGCTCATGGTATGCCTTTGCGTCAACATTTGAATCAGCCAGCTCAGATAAGTTAGCTGATGCCTTGTCAAACGAAACGCTTAAATTTTCATAACTTGCAGTAGCTGCCTTTATTTTACTTGTAAAAGCAATTGTAGCTTCGCCGGCATCGGTAACTCTTGATATAGCGGCTACTTTATCGCCAAAAGTTCTTAAGCCATCTCCCAGGCTACGAACCAATTCTGGACCTATCTTGGCATCATCAAGCATTTTATCTAATGCAGCTGTGCTATTTGATCCTGAACCAATAGCGCCGGAAAATGATGATTTTGGCAATTCGCCCTGGTAATCTTCATTAAGTTCGGGGTAAACACGTACCCAGTCAACATCTTTGTCGTCGCGCTGTAAACCCAATATAAAGAAAAGCACAGCCTCAGTACTTAAACCTAAGGTAATAAATTCTGATGCGTATTTCCAGTGTTGTATTTTAAATAACAAACCGATGATAACAACCGTTGCACCGATTGAAATTATGTTTCCTATCCCGAATGGTTTTTTCTTTCCTGCCATAATAATCAGAAATAACTTTGTTTGATGTTTTGTTTATTTGATTGTTTATCGTTTGTCTTTGATGTCGCGGCCAAGGTAGCTGGTTACACAGCGGAAACCGATATAGGATTTCGCTGTATCCTGGTACTCATAGGTACGGGTTGCATTTTGAAGAAAGTATCCGATATCTTTCCATGATCCACCACGCACAACTTTGCGTTTAAGCACTTCGGGGTCAGAAGATTTTGCTTCAACGGCGAATGTTGGCGCCAGATCATGTACAAATGTTGAAGCCGACTCATCAAAGGCTGATGATGTCCATTCGGCCACATTGCCGGCCATATTGTATAAGCCAAAATCGTTAGGAAAGTACGAACGAACGTTTACTGTATACGCGCCGCCATCATCTGTATAGTTACCGCGGCCTGGTTTAAAATTGGCCAGTAAACATCCTTTAGCATTTTTAATGTAGGGTCCACCCCATGGATAATCATTACCTATACGGCCACCACGGGCTGCATATTCAAACTCAGCCTCGGTAGGTAGCCTGTAATCTGCGCGGTGCGGCAAATGTCTTGAATCTTTATAAGCTTCGTTATAACGCGTACGCCATACGGTGAAAGCCCTTGCCTGCCTCCAGGTTACACCCACCACCGGGTAGTTACGAAAAGCAGGATGTGAAAAATACCCCTCAACCATTGGCTCATTGGCAGCGTATGAAAAATCACTAAGCCAAACCAGTGTATCCGGATAAACATTTACAGTATCGCGCAAAATAAAATCAGAGCGTCTTGATTTAGGATCGTTCCTGTGATTGGCTGCATCGCGCAATACCATTAGTGCATAATTGTATTTCAATATACGTACATCAAGTTCATTACGATCAAACACACGATCTTCTCCCTGGTAATACATACCCTGAAGTTTTGAAGAGTTACCCGCCTGCCCTTTTTTATTGCTCCAAACCGGGTTCTTTTTTACATAAGCCCAGTTGATATATTTTTTACCGCTGTTATTAGCTGCGGCGCCTTTAGGCTGCAGGTAATATTTATTATCATTAACATAATTGGTAATTGCAATGGAATCACGCACCCAGAAT
Organism: Mucilaginibacter sp. P5_A4; assembly: GCF_056400605.1. Taxonomy (NCBI): domain Bacteria; kingdom Pseudomonadati; phylum Bacteroidota; class Sphingobacteriia; order Sphingobacteriales; family Sphingobacteriaceae; genus Mucilaginibacter; species Mucilaginibacter sp. P5_A4. The sequence continues at coordinate 72,497 of NZ_JBFUKX010000027.1, forward strand.
ACAAACTTCTTGTATTGACTGTTGGTGATCTCGGTCTGATCCATAAAAAAAGGAGCTTCCGTAACCTGTTTGAGTTGTGCTATTTGTCCAAAAGTAACATCCTGATCGGTTTGCCCCATCATGAACGAGCCACCCGGAATATAAACCATTCCATAAGGCACTTCGGCCTTAAATGACCTTTGTGGCACGCCGGTTATTTCACCCCTGTCACCGCCACCGCCGCAACCGCTCAATATTCCACCAGCTAAAACAACTATTAAAAAGTATATCTGCTTCATTTTAAAATCAAAATTCAGTCATAAAAATATAACATTATTAGACCCCCGAATATATCAAATTTGCTTCACGATGCCAAAAAAACATTTAATTTAAGCAATAAAAAGCCCGTTAAGATGCATTCAGCATCGTTTAAACCATAAATAATTGTATAAACAACAATAAATTACCTCACTACACCTGTGTAAATCAGATGCCGTTAATACGCTGTAACCCCCAAAAAAGTTGCAGTTGGGTTAAATAAATTTCCTTTTTTTATTTATTTACATGCTTACAGTACTGCTCAATAGCCATTGTCATGGATGGGGCAGCCGGGGTTGGCGCCGGAATATCAAGGATCAATCCGGCCTCAAGCACTGCTTTATGGGTAGTTGCCCCAAAAGCCGCTATGCGCGTATTATTCTGTTTAAAATCGGGAAAGTTTTTGTACAAAGACTGTATGCTTGATGGACTGAAGAAGGCAATAACATCATAAAACACCTCGGCCAGGTCGGAAAGATCACTGCAAACGGTACGGAAGAGCACAGCCGGCGTAAAGTTATAACCATTTTCAAGAAGGAAACGCTGTGTTTCTTCGGCTGCTACATCCGAGCATGGGTAAAGAAATTTTTCGGCAGCATGTTTTTTTAACACCTCGGCCAGGTCGGCAGCGGTTTGTTTACCAAAAAATATTTTACGCTTACGGTATTGGATATATTTTTGCAGATAAAGTGCAATAGTTTCTGAAAGACAAAAATACTTCATCTCAACAGGCACTTCAAAACGCATCTCTTCGCAAATACGAAAAAAATGATCGGCAGAGTTACGGCTGGTAAAAATAACTGCGGTAAAATCACCCAGATTAATTTTTTCCTTCCTGAAATCCTTGGCCGGCACGCCTTCCACATGAATAAATGACCTGAAATCAATTTTCAGGTTTAGCTTCTTAGCCAACTCAGCGTACGGATTTTTGTCATTCTCAGGCTTTGATAAAGTAACTAATATACTTTTAACCTTTTTCTTTCTATCTTCCAAGTCAATTCTTTTAACTACCTAAATTTTAATATTCAATGCCTTTATTAAGATTAAAATAGGGCAAATTTCGAGGGCACAAAGATACGTAAATAAATAAAACTTATGAAATTTGAAAGTAGAAATTATATTTACGCTGCTCCTGAGGTATTGCCATATAAAAATAACGATAACAACGGTGAGTGTAAGGCCAAGCAAAACAGGTATGTATTGAGTACCCAGCAAGCTAAAACATATTACAACCGGTAAAAAAACAAATGCTATATTAAAATAAGTAAGGTGTAATATATTCAAATATTCGTTCACCAGGCGACTGATATCAAATACAAAACCAAGGAATTTTAACACAATAAATTTTAAGGCAAACAAAGCTATTACAATTATGGTAAGCGAAACAAATAGCCTGCTGCCGCTCACAACGTAATACACTCCATTGTATGCCGCCAACTGGTATAAAAACAAACTAAACGTTGAACAGAACAATAAAAAAAGGCCCAAAAAGGCCCATGAACTTACCACACCATCTTCCTTACCGGCCTGGGAAAGCACACGTTTACTAAAAAACGAATGCAACACAAAGTTTACATCGTTGTTGAGTGCTATATTTAGTATAGCAGTATACAACAACAAACCTATAATTAACACAATAACCCAGGGATCACGCGATGAGCGTGTAAGGCCATCCTTTACCTTGCTCTTGTTTTTTAAATGAATATCTAAAAAGCCGTAACTATTATATAAAACATGGGCAAATAAACTATCAGTAAATTCACTGCGGGTGGTTGAATCGGGTATGCGGATATAACGCATATTGATAGAATCGGCAACGAAAAGTTTACGCGCCTGCATAGCATTGGCCACCGAATCGAGCAGAGAATTACCCCTGACATTGCTATGCCTGTAGGTTGGAGTATCAGCGCTAGCGGCGGTTGTATCCTGCTGAGCAAATGCAGCAGAAAAACTCCATACAATTATCACAAAGCAACCGACAAAAAAACGCATCTAAAAAATTAGCCCTTTAAATTTGCTGCAAAATTACAGTAATAATTGATTGTTTTGGTAAGCCTCCTTTAAAAAGCAAAGCTTTCATTAACACCAAACAATTAATATGAATATCTTACCCGCCAGACGGCTTTACTTTATACTGGCACAGCAGTTGCTTCAATAAGTGGGCCACCCGGCAGGAAACTGCGGGTAAAAAAACCAGGATCTATTATTACTGTATTAATCTTTGAATAAAAAGCATATGGAATTTATTACGCAAAACTTAAGTTTTAAAATACCGTATAAACCTATCAGATAAACTCTATTAGCTATAGATGTATAGACTTCATTGTCTTTACATACGTTAATATGATGTATTTTAATTATATCAACATGTCAGCAATTAATAAAATCACGGTACTTTATGTAGACGATGAAGAAAATAATCTTTTTTCATTTAAGGCTACTTTCCGAATGAAATATGAGGTATTAACTGCAGTTAGTGCCAAAGAGGCTTTAACCATTTTATCAACAAAGCCAGTTCACGTTATTATTAGTGATCAGCGTATGCCGGAGATGACCGGCGTTGAATTTTTTGAGATAGTATTAGAAAAATTTCCTGACCCAATAAGAGTTCTGTTAACAGGTTATACAGACATGAGCGCAGTGGTAGATGCTATTAATAAAGGTAAAATATATCATTACCTTGATAAACCATGGAACGAAGAAGAGTTGGATTTAACTATAAACCGCGCATATGAAAAGTACCTTGAACTTCTTGATCTGAAGAACATGAATGAAAAGCTTACAGGGTCAAATGAGCAATTAGAATTTTTGCTGAGGCAGAAACTACTTTCATAGTCTTAATTATCTTTGTTATACATCCGGGGCTAAATGCGTAATTAATAAAGATATATCTGCCTTAATAAGCGGCTTCTCTAACATACTAATTACAGTTTTAAAGGCCATGATTCTGGCAATGTCGCTGGCATTTCTGGTACATGATAAAATACATATTTTATATCTGCTCCGGATTTCAACCGGGAGCTTTTCAAATTCTTCAACAAACTCAAAGCCATTCATTATGGGCATTTGTATATCAAGCAAAATTATCGTGATATAACCTTTGCTTATTCGGTTTTCACGAATACTGTCCAATGCAAGTTGTGCACTTTGAAAAACATTGACAATTAAGTTCTTATCTACCTGCTGTATAACCTTTCGGGCAATGAAGCAATCAAGCTCACTTTCATCGATAACTATAAATGATAACGCCATACTAATCAGATAGATGGAATGATTACTTTAAAAGTTGTTCCCTCGTGCATCACGGAGTTAACTTCTATTTGCCCGTTTAATTTCATTAATGCACTTTTCACGTTATATAATCCAAAACCCGACCCAACCTCCTGGGAATTTGCACGATAAAAAAGATTGAATATCTCGCCTATATGACTACCTAAAATACCTATGCCTGTGTCTTTTACATAAATTGTTGCTACGTTTTTATGCACGTCAACAATTACCTCAACAGATTTATCATCTTTGTTTTTATCCTGATACTTAAAGGCGTTGGATAAAAGATTATTCAAGATAAGCTTTACCGGCACCTTATCGCTCCTAAAAACCTCGTCCTGATTAACGGTTATACTAAACTTTATATTATTTATTTTTGAAAGCACCATATAAATGGACTTCATTTCATCAATAATGTCATTAAAATCAATCTCTTTTATTTTTAGCTCTCCTCTTTGTAAGCTATAATAATCATGCATACTTAAAATATAAGTATCTAATTTTTTGAGTGATTTTTCCATCAGAAACAACATCTCTTTCATCTCTTCTACATCATCAATTTCACGTGCTACATTAATAGCACCCAAAATTCCAGATATAGGCCCCCTGATATCATGGCTTACGCTATATGCAAACTTATTAAGTTCATTATATGCCTTTTGCAATTCATCATTCTTAACAGAAAGCATTGAATTAGCCATATAAAACTTATTTGCTTCGTCAATAGCCGAAATAATATCAGCTTCAAGCCAGGGCTTTTTTACATATCGAAATATATTACCCTTGTTTATTGCATCAATTATTGATTCAATATCAGTATAAGCGGTTAATAAAACACGAACAGGTAATGGATAACTTGTTCGTATTTCCTCAAAAAATTCAACGCCGCTTTGCCCCGGCATTCGCTGGTCGCAAAAAACGACTCTGATATCCGGATGATTACTAAGATAATTTAAAGCTTGTGGTATATTTACAGCTGTAAAAATCTGATATTCAATCCTCAACGATGCTTTAAAACCTACAAGATTTTCCTGCTCATCATCTATATATAGTATTTTTATTTTTTCTGACATTATGCTAAGTATTTGATACCCATAATTGTAATGCTCCTATTACTTAAACTACATTATAATATCGCTAAACCTTTATACCCATTAATTTAGCTTTATGTTGACTTAGAATTAAATATTATTGGTATCTGTAAAATTAATTCTGTCCCTTCTCCCGGCAAACTGTTCGCAATTATTTTCCCGTTGTGTTTTTTTACCGTATTATAGGAAATTGACATGCCTAAGCCCATTCCTTCTCCAACATCTTTTGTTGTAAAAAAAGGTTCAAATATCTTTTTTTGTGCTTCAGGCTCCATACCGATTCCATTATCTTTTATCTTTATTATTACATCGCCCTCATCACAAGTTGTTGTAATAACTATTACACCACCATCGTTTTCGCCAAAACGCTTCTGCACTGCATAAATGGCATTTGAAATAATATTTAAAAACACCTGGTTCAACTTGCCTGGATAACATTCTACAAGAGGTAAATCACCATAAATCTTAGTTACCGTTATTTTTTTTAGCAGATTATTTGCAATAACCATGGTTGCTTCCAGGCCCTCGTTAATATCTGCTTTTTTCAATCCGTCTTCATCCAGGCGCGAAAAAATCTTTAATCCTTTAACAATTTCGGCTGTTCTGCTGGCCCCCTCATTAATCCCTTTTATCAAATGGTTAATTTCAATGGTGAGATAATCAAAATCCAGCTCTTCCTTATATTCCCTGATCTGTTTCTCTTTATCAGCCACAGACAAATTAGATATGCCAACATTTTCAATAACCGCCATAGCCTCAAACACTAAATCAATATTCCGTTTTAAAGGCCTGATATTGGATGAAACAAAGTTTATGGGATTATTAATTTCATGGGCTATACCTGCAGTCAGCTGGCCTAACGAAGCCATTTTTTCTGATTCCACTAATTGCGATTGCGCCTGCTTTAAATCTTCAAGAGTTTTGTTCAGTTCCTGGTTTGATGCACTTAGTGCAACGGTTCGCTCTTTTACCTTTGTTTCTAACAATACGTTTTGCTCTTTAACAATCCGTTCGTTTTCCTTTAATGCTTTTAATGTTTCTTCCTGTGATCTTTCTTTCTCGGCTTTAAAAATATTTATCTTGTCGGCAAGTGCCAGAGAAAGTAATGTAACTTCAAATGCAGTGCCTGCCTGCATTGTATAATTTGTTAAATTATTATAGGGTAATATCCCTAAATTACGCAATACAAATAAGATGATCCCTGTTAAAAACAATGTCCAGGCCAATAGGAAAAACCTTGCAGGCCTATATCCATTTAATGAAAGCTTAATGATAACAATATACACGCTAACCGTTAAGCATAAGGCACTAATATCAATCATCCGATAGCTGACATGTGCATAACCAAGAAGCCTTACAATAATTGTTATGGTATACAATAAGATTATAAATTTAAGTACTCCGCTCATCACAGGCATTCTTTTTTTTATGCCTAAAAACGATTCGGCAAATAATAACAGAGATATGCCGGCCAATGCCGGGAATATAATTATACCCATGTTAAACACAGCCGGAGAATTCGGGAAAATAAACCGGTAGGTATAGCCCGATAATGAGGTTTGAGTAAGCCCTATTAATAACGTATAGGAAACATAGTATAAATAACTGATATCCCTGGTTGATATAAATACAAAACAATTATAAACCATCATAACCAGTAACACGCCTGTAAGCCCGCCCCATAACAGATCGTGACTAAGCTTCGATTCGGCTATTTTTTGCGGCGTACCTATTACTAATGGTAAAACCATTTGCTGGCTGCTTTCAACCTTCAGATAAAAAGTAGCTGTACTGTCTTTTGGAATTTTAACATCGAAAAGAAAATCCTGGTGCTTATATTTTCTTTTTACAAAAGGATTATTGTCGCTTAATGTTTCTTTATAAAAAACACCATTAACAGGATAATAAAACTGGCATAAATCTAATGTGGGATATTCAAGATTAAGAATAAGGTTCGTTTCGGAGGTTTCATTCTTAATTATAAACCGTAGCCAAAAAGCTGAATTACTAAGCTGAAGATTAGGAACCTGAGTATGTGACTGTACAAACCCCGAGGCCTTACGCACTGATTGTATATCGAGATGCCTTGTAGCATCTTCCAAAACCGACACGTTTTCACCAATGACTATATTATCGCCTTTAAAAAGTATCGCTTTTTGTGCAAAACCGTTTGTTAAACAAAGTATTTGAAAGAATATCAGACTTAAATAAATTTTTTTCATATTAACAGGCACGGGATGGTAAGTCACGCTATTGGTTGATGTAGGTTTGTGTTTAATATTAAAAAAACTAATTTAATACTAAAATATATTAATTTAATGCTAATCAAAAACTAATACTTGTTCCAATGGCAATCTATGGGCTTTTAAAACAGGTTCTTCTGCAATCGCAATCTTAGTGAAGAATACCTCAGCCCGGTTATTCCCCAATTTGGCAATTTCATTAAATCTTTTTCTTAAGCCGGTGAGCTCCTTAATGGTTTTAGTATCTAATCCTTCGCCGTTACCATGTAATATTCTTGAAAATAAATAAAAAGGAGAGATAACCGGGTGTACCGCCAGCTTAAGGTTAGTAGCCTGGAGCCAAAAACGTTCCATTGCACGCCCCCCTTCAAAAAAATTCTCTAAGTTATATTCGGGCAAAGTAATCATACACAGTGCCGATGCTGTTTTCACTATTTTTTTCGAAAGCGAATCGAAGCCGTAACCGCCTTCAAGCTTGTTAATGGTTCTGATCACTTCCTCATTCCTGATGATATTTAAAGCTGCCAGTTGCGAATTAGTGAAACCAAGCGTTTTTACATCAATACCATCTTTTTTGATTAAAGCCTCTTCAGATGTCCATCGCATTTCATGATTAATAAAATCGTTATGCCCGGCAGGGTTTAATAGACGGGCCCTATCACACGCACCAATAATCTCTCCTAACTCTTTTATAATGCCTTCATCTGTGAAATATTGAAACGCAGCCCCCGGAATTGATTCTGTAATAATTGCCAACTGCTCAAAAACAGTTGAAGAAAGTTCTGTTTTCGGTGATGGATTTCTGTTGGTATGCCGTTTAAAAATGCTGGCATCGAGATTATTTAATTGGGGATTTACCTGGTTTTCAATCTTTTTGAACCGGATTGCCGCCACCAATCTTTCATCCTGTCCGGGTAAAAACTCATAAAAAGTTTCTATCCCCTTACTAAGCGCATGGATATACAGGTTTTCATATGCCGCGCCAAATGAAATAAATGAAGCTGTTTTTTGAAAATCGCCGAAAGAAAAAGAACGGTATTCGTCATGATAAAGAAATAAAGTCTCGTTATGATATAACCATTTCCAGGGCTGGTCATTCCCGGTTGAGGGGGCTGCACAGGCGGCCCTAACCAATTCTTGTATCAAATCATTATCAATACTAATCCCGCCGGGCTTAACTTCCGGATTATAATTTTGTGCCAATAGATACATTTCATTTTCCTGTAACGGCGAGAAGGGATTAACAGGCACTTGCGAAATAAATGGCTCAGGTATTTTATCGGCAACAATCTCATCCAGGTCAACATAATATCTTCCCGAATCATGAAACTGATTAAGCAGGATACGCCGGCATGCATCAGCACCCACAGCCCCCCCTAATGCAACAGAACTTGCCAGCTGAGGCCATGTGTTAATGGTTTGCTCCACCTCTATCATCGAGGCTTTTATCCGTAATGATACGTTTTCAATACCCAGCATTTGTAAAACAATGGGTATTTTTTCTTCATTAGTTAAACCTTTTATCGTTGCTGTATCTACATTGTCAACCGTTCCGTGCAATATAGACCTTAACGGTTCCAGATCAAATCTTTCCACATCCAGCATCCCACGGTCGCTGGTATCCATAACTACCGGTATTTTAAGCTCTCTTGCTTTAAAACGTGATATTATTTTCATATCAAGCCCATCACATTCATCCACCAAAATATCGAGCTTTCCATCTTTCAAAAAGAAATCGTCCATATTCTTTTCTGTCAGGCCTTCAAAAAAACACGTCACATCCAGAAAAGGATCTATTTCAGCTATCTCCCGGGCTGTTATTACT
>NZ_JBFUKX010000028.1:0-80211 GCF_056400605.1 Mucilaginibacter sp. P5_A4
GCTGTAAGCTGTAACCGGTTAATTTTTAAGGTTGATTAGTCTAAAAACAAATATTTATTAGACATAGCGTTGATAGAATTTAAAAACAAAGGCATGTCTTTTAAACCATTACACGGTTTTTGATAATGAGTAATATGGAATATTTGGATCAGATTGATTTGTTAAAACTCCCTAAGCATGTAGCTATCATTATGGATGGCAACGGCCGTTGGGCAAAAGGAAAAGGCAAATTAAGGGTATTTGGTCATCATAATGGTGTAGTATCTGTTAGGGACGTTGTTGAGGGCGCAGATAAACTGGGTATAAAATATATTACACTATATACCTTCTCATCAGAAAACTGGAACAGACCCAAATTTGAGGTTATGGCTATAATGGAACTTATGGTAAGCACCATCCATAAGGAAATAGCCGGCTTCATGAAAAACAATATTAAGCTAAATGCCATTGGCGATTTGGACATGCTACCTCCAAAATGCTTAAAGGAACTTAATGCTGCCATGCAAAAAACCTCGTTAAATACGGGAGTGGTACTTACCCTGGCTTTAAGCTATGGCTCAAGACGCGAAATTTTACACGCTGCAAAAAACATAGCCCTGCAGGTAAAAAGCGGAGACCTGCAAGTGGAAGATATTAATGAAGATGTTTTTGAAAGAAATTTATTCACCAACGATATGCMCGATCCTGAATTACTGATCAGAACCGGCGGCGAATATCGGATAAGTAACTATTTATTATGGCAAATTGCCTATGCAGAGTTGTATTTTACGGCAAAGCTATGGCCCGATTTCAGGAAGGAAGATTTGTACGAAGCCATACTTGATTACCAAAAACGCGAACGTCGTTTTGGTATGACAAGTGAGCAGCTTAACTAAATTTTTTCTTTTAACACTTTTTAACAACTGTATAAATTAATTTTAGCCCACTAAAATATTCGAATGTATAAATTTCTTTTTGCTATTCTTTTCTCTGTTTTTGGTACCGCTGCACTGGCCCAGGTTTCCAATCCACCGAGGCAACCACTCACAAAACAGATACCGGCTGATAGTTTAAGTTACCTTAATCCGCGCGATTATATCATAGGTGGTATTACCGTAAGTGGAGTAAAATATCTTGATAAGGATAATTTGATATTGCTTTCAAAATTAACAAAAGGCGATCGTATTAATTTACCGGGCGAACGTAATGCCGAAGTAATAAAGAAATTATACGAGCAAGGCTTGTTTGATGATGTACAGTTAAACATTACTAAAATTAACCTTGATACCGTTTACCTTGAAATTGTAGTAGTGGAGCGCCCGCGTTTATCCCGCCTGCATATAACAGGTATCCGTAAAGGCGAAGTTGAAGATATACAGAAAAAATTAACCGATAAGACCGGTAAAATTGTAAACGAGAATTTATTAAGCACTACATCGGCTATTATTAGAAAGCATTTTAACGAGAAGGGGTTTATGAATACCACCGTTACTATGTCACAGCGTAAAGATCCGGGAGATGCCAACAGTGTTATACTCGATGTAAAAATTGACAAGAAAACCAAAGTGAAAATTAACGATGTTACCTTTGAGGGTAACAAAGCTTTTTCGCAAGGTGATCTGAGGGGGTATTTAAGCAAAACCCGTAAAAGAAGATGGTATAATGTTTTTGGATCAAAAAAATTCAAACAGGATAAGTACGAAGAGGATAAGTTAAACCTTATTGAAAAAATGCAGGGTAAAGGCTATCGTGATGCTGCATTGATAAGCGATTCTGTTTGGAAACACGACGATCAGACGGTTAACGTAAAGATAAAAGTTTACGAAGGCCCCAAATATTACTTCGGTAAAGTAAGTTGGTCTGGCAATGCGAAATATACTACCGAGTTATTGGAAAGAATATTACACGTTAAAAAAGGCGATGTATTTAGCGAAGATGAATTAAATAAAAGGTTAAGCGGGCCAACACCAAGTAATGATGATGTTTCGTCGCTTTACTTAAATGATGGTTATTTAACTTTCAATGCCGACCCTGTACAAACAAGGGTTTATAATGATACTGTGGATCTGGACATCCGTATTTATGAAGGCCCGCAATACACTATTAACCGCGTAAGTCTTAAAGGTAATGATGTAACCAACGATAAGGTTGTATTGCGCGAGATCCAGACTAAGCCAGGCCAAAAATTCAACAAAGAGTTATTAATACGCAGTGCACGTGAAATTGGTCAGCTTGGTAACTTTGACGAACAAAAAACCGAACCCAAGCCAACCAACATTAACCCGCAGGATGGTACTGTAGATATTATTTACAACGTTGTTGAAAAACCTTCAGATCAGATAGAACTTTCGGGCGGTTTTGGTGGCGGGCAGCTGGTGGGTACACTGGGGCTTACCTTTAACAACTTTTCGTTAAGGAATATATTTAACCTTAAAGCTTACAAACCACTGCCAAAAGGCGATGGACAAAAACTAAGCTTAAGAGGCCAGTCAAGCGGTCGTACCTATCAAAACTTTTCGTTCACTTTCTCCGAACCATGGTTGGGTGGTAAAAAACCTATTTACTTTGCATTATCAGCATATACACAAGGAAGTTCAACAGGTCAGTATTATGCAAAAACCAGTCCGAACTACAATAACCTGCGTATTAATGGTATTGGAATTACTTTGGGTAAACGCTTAAAATGGCCTGATAACTATTTCCAGCTGAACTACTCCCTTAACTTTGACCACTATAATCTTGATAATTATCAAGGCTACCTTTTTCAAAATGGTACATCATTCAACATCAAGTTAACACAGGAATTAACCCGTAACTCAATCGACGCACCTATTTTCCCAACACAAGGTTCAAATATTAAATTTACAGTACAGGCAACACCTCCTTATTCGTTGTTCAATAATGTTAACTACAAGGTGGCCACTCCACAGGAACGTTACCATTTTGTAGAATACTATAAATTTAAATACGATGCGCAATGGTTTTCCAAACTGGTTGGTAAATTTGTACTGATGTCGCAGGTGAGGTTTGGTTTCCTGGGTATGTACAACAAAGAAGTTGGTCCATCGCCGTTTGAACGCTTTAAGTTAGGTGGTGATGGTATGCAGAGTTACCAGTTTTTACAGGGTAGTGAAATCATCGGCTTAAGGGGTTACCAAAACTTCTCCATAGTGCCCGAAGGTTCAAATGAAAACCAAACCAATAATACTGGTAGCACCATCTACAACAAATACACCTTGGAATTGCGCCATCCGGTTATCGCCAGCCAATCGGCAACTATATTTTTATTAGCATTTGCTGAGGGTGGAAACGTTTGGAACAATTTTAACCAGTTCAATCCGTTTAACGTTAGACGTTCGGTAGGTGTGGGCGCAAGAATATTTTTACCTATATTTGGCTTGCTTGGATTAGATTATGGTTACGGGTTTGATAAAATACCGGGTGCCCCTGATGCAAATAAAGGGCAATTCCATTTTACAATTTCTCAGAGTTTATCCGGCGGATTTAATTAATTTGCGAACCGAATATGAAGAAGATAATTTTAATAGCAATTTTAACGTTTACAGCATTTGCAGGAGCTTATGCACAACGTTTTGCTTATGTTGACTCGGATTATATATTGAAGCACATGCCCGAGTATGCTTCTTCGCAAAAGCAACTTGCCGCGTTATCCGATCAATGGCAAAAAGAAGTTGACGGGCGTTTCCAGGAAATTGACCGTTTGTACAAAGCTTACCAGGCCGACCAGATACTGATGACGCCCGATATGAAAAAACGCCGCGAGGCCGAGATTGTAGACAAAGAAAAGGCCGCAAAGGATTTTCAACGTCAAAAATTTGGCCCGGACGGTGAACTTTCACAAAAGAGCACTTCTTTGATTAAACCAATTCAGGATCGGGTGTCTAAAGCCGTACAGGCGGTAGCCGAGGGTAACGATCTGGATATGATTTTTGATAAAAACAGTGAAGTAATTATGCTGTATGCAAGCCCAAGGCTCGACAAAAGTGCAGAAGTAATAACCAAATTAGGGCTTAAACCCGGAGTACTTGCCAAATAACTTTTTGAATAAATAAAAACAGAACAAAACTATTATTAAACACAGAACAAGAAAAATGAAAAAACTATTTAAAGTTGCTTTAGTTGCAGTAGGAATGATATTTGCCGGCAACTTTGCCAATGCGCAGACCAAAATTGGCCATATTAATTTTAACCAGCTGATTGACTTAATGCCAGAAACTAAAACTGTTTCAACTCAGATCCAGGCTTACCAAAAAACCTTTATTGATGTACTTACTACCATGAATAATGAGTACACAACAAAAGGCCAGGCTTTTCAAAAAGATCAGGCTACCATGACCGATGCTGTACGTACAGCAAAAGGTAACGAGCTTCAGGATATACAAAAACGTATGACTGATTATCAAACTAATGCTCAGCAACAGGTTGAAGCAAAGAAAAATGAATTAGGTAAACCACTTTTTGATAAAGCTACAGCTGCAGTACAAGCAGTTGCAAAAGAAAAAGGATACGCTTATGTATTGGATTCTTCACAGGTTAGCCTGCTGGTATCTCCGGATGCTGACGACCTGATGGCTGCGGTAAAATTAAAATTAGGTTTAAAATAATATCAACTATTAGTCATTTATAAAAGAGCGCCCTGTATTTACGGGGCGCTTTTTTTATGTTTGTATATGCAAAATAAACCCATCGGTATTTTTGATTCGGGCTTTGGCGGCCTAACGGTTTTTAAATCTATTATTGAGCAATTGCCGGGTTACGATTATATATACCTGGGTGATAATGCCCGTGCACCCTACGGAAACCGGTCGTTTAAAACCATACACGAGTATACCTGGGAGTGTGTGCAATGGATGTTTGAGCAAGGGTGCCCACTGGTAGTATTAGCTTGTAATACAGCATCGGCCAAAGCTTTGCGCACCATACAACAGCAGGATCTTATAAATGGCGATCCTACAAAACGGGTACTCGGGGTGATAAGGCCAACTGCCGAGATCATTGGCGATTTTACCAAAACCAAACAAATAGGGGTACTGGGTACAAAAGGCACGGTACAATCCGGGTCATACCTTCTCGAGATCCAGCATTTTTTTCCGGGTGTAAAAGTTTACCAGCAGGCATGCCCCCTATGGGTGCCGCTGATAGAGAATGGCGAGTACGACAAGCCCGGCGCTGATTATTTTGTGAAATTGTACCTGGATGAGATTATGGCCCAATCGCCCGATATTGATACCCTTTTATTGGCCTGTACGCATTATCCCATCATAAAAGATAAAATAGAGGCTGCCCTGCCTGCCCATGTGAAAGTGGTTGCCCAGGGAGATATAGTTGCCAAAAGCCTGGTTGATTACCTGCAACGCCATCCCGAAATGGAGAATAAATTAACCAAAAACGGTACCAACCAGTTTTATACTACCACAGACGATACCACCGATTTTGATCATCACGCCTCGCTGTTTTTTTCATCACCGGTACAATCAAAGTTTATATCGGCGAATGATTTGGTGAGGTGTTAGTGAGTGGCTGAATAAAGTTTAAAATATAAAGCCAGGCACTTTCATATTCCATCAAAAAAAACTTCTAAAACCGCTCAACTCAATCCAACTTAATCAACTGCTAACCCAATCAACCACTCACCAATTTAATATACTAAACTTGTCGTCTAAAATAGTTCAACATTTAGTAAGTTTGCAGCTTAAGCAAAAAGGTACTTGAATTATTATATCACATATTTTATTGTTGCGGTAGGGTTGTTTAGCTTTTCGGCCTTTTTTGCTTTGTTTGGTGTATATGCCGAGCGAAAGATCTCTGCATTTATACAAGACAGGCTTGGCCCCACTGAGACAGGTAAATTCGGCTCGCTGCAAACGCTTGCCGATATCATGAAGATGCTCCAAAAGGAACTCATTATCCCCGCTGCCGCCGATAAATGGCTTTTCATGTTGGCTCCTGCTGTAATCTTTATTGCTGTTTATATGGGCTTTGCCGCGTTGCCCTGGGCCCCCGGGCTTATCCCCTCAAAAATCAATCTTGGTATCTATTATATTTTTGCCATTATCTCTATCGAAACATTGGGTATCCTGATGGCCGGCTGGGGATCAAATAACAAATATTCTATATTGGGGGCTATGCGCTCGGCCGCACAGATCATCTCGTACGAGATTCCGGCTGGTTTTGCCATCATATCTGTAGTGATGATAGCCCAAACCCTCGATCTGCAGGCAATAGCTATGCAGCAAGGGATATTATCACCAGAGAAAATAAAGTTTATTGGTTTTTGGGACGTAACAACGTCGGGAGGCTTGCTTAGCTGGAACATATTCCGCGCCCCGCACCTCATTATCGCCTTTGTGATCTATTTTATAGCTTCGCTGGCCGAGAGTAATCGTGCCCCATTTGATATTCCCGAAGCGGAGTCGGAGCTGGTGGCAGGCTTCCATACCGAATTTACGGGCATCCGCTTCGCGCTGGTTTTCCTGGCCGAATATTCCATGATGTTCCTGGTATCCATGATAGGGGTTATCCTATTTTTAGGCRCATGGAACACACCATTGCCAAACATAGGCCGGGTTCATTTAGCCGACTGGACAACCAACATGGCATGGGGCATTTTGTGGGTGACAATAAAAACATTAGGATTAGTAGCCGTACAAATGTGGATCAGGTGGACACTACCCCGTTTCCGGGTAGACCAGCTCATGAATCTCTGCTGGAAAGTGCTAACCCCACTGGCCTTTGTCTGTATATTGGTATCGGGAGTATGGAGATTGTGGCTGATGTAGCGAATATAATTTCGGATTTAGAATGTTCGATTTCGAATTTGAGAGGATTTAAATTTAGAATTTAATAATTAGTGTTCAAAAGAGTAATCAACGGTTTTGCAACGGCATGGAAAGGTTTAAGTCTTACCATAAGGCATCTCTTTGCGTCTAATTCAGCCAGGAAAATTATTACCGTAAGCGACAGTAATTACTTTAAACAACTGGAAAAAGGTACCAACACCATCCAATACCCCAAACAACAGCTGCCCGTTCCCGAAATAGGCCGCTACCAGCTGGATGTGGAGATGGACGATTGTATTGTATGCGATTTATGTGCCAAAGTATGCCCGGTTGATTGCATAGATATTGAAGCCATTAAGGCTACGGAAGCCATCGGGCAAACATCAGATGGTACAACAAAACGCCTGTATGCCGCTAAGTTTGATATTGACATGGCCAAATGCATGTATTGCGGCCTGTGCACTATTGTATGCCCAACCGAGTGCATTGTGATGACCAACCAATATGACAAAACCGTATTTGAGCTAAGCGACCTTACCTACCAGTTCTCGGATATGCCGCCAGAGGTTGCCGCCGAGAAGCGCGCCCTGTTTGATAAGCAGCAGGCCGAAAAGCAGGCTGCTAAACTGGCCGCTATGCAAAAAAAGGAGGGTGGGGCATGAGTTTAATCCGTGTGCTATTTTACTTTATGAGTGCTATTGCCATTGCTTCGGCATTGTACGCGGCATCAACCAAAAATTTAGTACGCAGCATCTTTGTGTTTTTTGTAACGCTGTTTGCCCTGGCCGGATTATACGTTTTGGCCCTGGCCGATTTTGTGGCCGTAACCCAGGTGGTAATTTACGTAGGAGGTATATTGGTGCTAATCATTTTTGCCTTTATGCTATCGGGTAAAGAAACTTTAAACGTGATACAACAACAGAAAGGGAAATTTTTTAGCCTGGGGAAACTGCCTGCCATATTGCTGGCAGCATTGTTCTTTATAGTGATGATCAACGTAGTGTTAAAGGCCGATACCGATAACCTGGCCTGGGTAAAGGATTCTATCGCTTATAACAACACCATCACACCAAATGCGGTGATGATAGATAACATTGGTGTTAACTTAATGACCCGGTATTTGCTGCCCTTTGAGGCCATCTCTATTTTATTGCTGATGGCTTTGGTTGGCGCGGCGCATTTGTCACGAAAGGAGGGCAGCGCATGATCACATTAACCGATTTTTTGGTGGTAAGTGCAGCACTTTTTTGCATAGGATTGTACATGATCGTATCAAAGCGTAATGCTATCCAGATCCTTATCGGTATTGAATTGATATTGAATGCCGCCATATTAAACCTGGTGGCTTTTGGCAAACACGATAGCATAAGCAACAGCGGGCAGATCTTCGCCCTGTTTGCCATTGTACTGGCTGCCGCAACAACGGCGGTAGCGTTGGCCATTATCCTGAATGTGTACCGAAAATATAAAACCATTGATCCGGGTAAGATAAATAATTTGAAGGATTGATAAATCGTAGAATATTAAAATTAAAACTTGAATAACACTTTACCATACCAGGATCTCACCCTCATCACCTGCACCATCGCGGCTGTGGCCTCACCGCTGCTTGCCGGTTTGCTAAACTTTTGCCTGCCGGAAAAAAGTAAGGCGGCAGGTTGGATATCAACTTTGGGGATTTTGTTGAGTTGTGTTTTGGCAGCTAAAGTATTTGCCGGGGTTTGGAATAACCCTCAGGTCCATGTAAAACAGGTTTGGTTCACTATAGGCCATACCAGGGTTTACGCCGGGATATTATTGAATAACCTATCGGTGTTGATGCTGTTGCTGGTATCGGTTATCGCTTTGCCGGTGCATATTTATTCTACCGCTTACATGAAGTATGATGGGCGGTACAGCAGATACTTTACTTACCTCAGCTTCTTTTGCTTCAGCATGCTGGCTTTGGTAGTGGTTGATAACCTGGTATTGTTTTATGCTTTTTGGGAGTTGGTGGGCTTTTCATCGTACCTGCTGATAGGGTTTTGGTTTACCAGGGACAAAGCGGTACAGGCCAATAAAAAAGCCTTTATCATGAACCGTATTGGCGATATTGGCTTGCTTAGCGCAATTATCATCATTTTTACCATGTATGGCACTTTTGATATCAATTCACTATTTGGGCCGCAAGGAATTGTAAGTTTTACTTCAGTTCATGATGGGCTGTGGGTTGTTACTCCGGATCTGCTGCCAAAATCTATGGGCTCAGTTTGGCTGGCTGACGGCGCCAAAGGCTCATTACCTGCCATCTGGCAATACATTGCTGTCGCCGGCATCTTCCTGGCCGTCGCTGCCAAATCTGCCCAGTTTCCGCTGCATACCTGGCTTCCCGATGCCATGGAGGGCCCTACTTCGGTTTCTGCGTTGATCCATGCAGCTACTATGGTTGCCGCAGGCGTGTTTTTATTGGGTAGGGTGTACCCTGTGTTTACAGAAACCGAGCTCACCATACTGGCCTGTATCGGTTGCTTTACGGCTTTTATGGCGGCCACTATAGCCCTCACTCAAAACGATCTGAAACGGATCCTCGCTTATTCCACTATATCGCAATTAGGCTTTATGATACTGGCAATGGGAGTTGGGGCATATGCCTCATCGCTTTTCCATTTGGCTACGCATGCGTTCTTTAAATGCCTGTTGTTTTTGGTGGCAGGTATAGTCATTCACCAGGTGCAGCACATTAAGGAAGATAACAACCTGGACATAGATCCGCAGAGCATCCTGTACATGGGTGGCCTGCGTAAAAAGCTGCCATTTACTTTTATAGCTGCCATTATTGGCGGTTTGGCTTTGATTGGTTTACCGCTAACCTCGGGCTACTTATCTAAAGATGGTATTTTGATCCAGACATTTGAATGGAGCGATAGCAGGAGTGCATGGTTCAAAATTATTCCGGTTACAGCTTTGCTTACTACCTGGCTTACCGCTTTTTATGTAGCCAGGCTTATCGTTAGAGTTTTTTTTGGCGAATTTAGGTTATTGAAGATAAACCCGGATATTAAGCTGCACATCGGCGATGGGGGCTGGCAATATAAATTGCCATTGGCTTTATTAGCCATTTGCAGTTTGTTCCCGTTGTTCTCGCTCCATCCCCTGCTGTATGAGCATGCCTGGGTATTTAACGGCCTGTCACCATCTAATTACCTCGTTCGCGAAAATATATACCACACAATTATTCCGGCAGGGGTAAACGTATTAAGCTTGTTTGTGCTCTATGCGGCTTATGCCATCTATGTAAAGCAAAACAGCTTCTCGCTCCCGCAAACGGGCTTTTTATATCGTCTGTCCTACAACCAATGGTATATTGATAAAATATATAAACGTGCTTTTGTGAAACCGGTACTTGGTTTTGGCAAAGCATGTTTTTGGTTCGATAAAAATATTATTGATGGCTTTATCCATTTGCTAACTAAAATAAGTGGCTGCGCTGCGCTGTTAACCGCCTGGGCCGATAAGTACATTGTAGATGGCTTTTTGCATTTAATAGCGGCCATTGTGCAAAGTATTGGCAATTTTGCACGTAGCTTCCAAAGTGGTAAAGTACAGTACTATTTGTTTAGCATGTTGATAATTGTACTAACGCTGTTTATTTTAAAAATACTGATGTAAACCTGATGAATATATTAACCTTACTCATATTTATACCTGTACTGTTCGGCTTTATCATCATGCTGCTGCCTTCATCTATGCGGGGCAGTTTTAAATATATTACATTGCTGGCTACCCTGGTACAATTAGGTATCAGCGTTTGGATATACCTGCACTTTAAAACGGGGGCAACTTATGGTGGCATTAATCATGAAAACCAGTTTCAGTTTGTTCAAAAGCTACCCTGGATAGCGCTTAACCTGGGCAGCATGGGGAAAATGCAGATAGATTATTTTGTAGGTATCGATGGGATCTCTATCACGCTGCTGGTTATGACTTCGCTGGTATTGGTGATTGCAACTTTGGCCTCGTGGGAGATTAAAAGCAACCTTAAAGGCTTCTTCCTGTTGTTTTTATTATTGGATATGGCGGTTATCGGCGTGTTTTGCGCGCTGGATTTTTTCCTGTTCTACATGTTTTATGAGCTGATGCTGTTGCCATTATATTTCCTTATCGGGATGTGGGGTGGCGCGCGCAGGGAGTACGCGGCCATCAAATTTTTTCTTTACACGCTGTTTGGTTCGGTATTTATGTTGTTGGTGATGGTTGGGTTATACCTATCCGTTACCGACCCTGCCACGGGCAATCATACCTTTAACATGGTGCAAATGATGAACCCGGCCAATTACAGCGCCCAATCAGTATTCTCTATAGCCGGGCATCAAACCATATTGGGTATGCCTGCGCGTACAGTTGGTTTTGTGGTGCTGTTTATCGCTTTTGCTATTAAAGTGCCGGTAGTGCCATTGCATACCTGGCTGCCCGATGCGCACGTGGAAGCACCAACGCCAGTATCTATTATACTGGCTGGTATCCTGCTAAAAATTGGTGGTTACGGTATCATCCGTATTTGTATCGGGATTTTCCCTGATGTGGCCACCACGCATGCGTTCTGGCTTGGTTTACTTGGGGTGATCTCTATTTTATATGGTGCCCTTAACGCTCTTGCTCAACGCGACCTGAAACGGATGATAGCTTATTCGTCGGTATCTCACATGGGTTTTGTACTGTTGGGCATCGCCTCCCAAACTGCCGAAGGCATCAGTGGGTCGGTAATGCAAATGGTAAGTCACGGATTTTTATCAACCATGCTGTTCTTCCTGGTAGGGGTTATTTACAACCGGGTTCATGACAGGGATATTTACCATTTCCGTGGATTAGGTACTATGATGCCAAAGTATACCGCTTTTGTAATGATCGCGTTTTTTGCATCGCTGGGGTTGCCGGGTTTTTCGGCATTTGTGGCCGAGGCTTTTACTTTAGCCGGGGTGTTCAAATCGCATTCGGTTAACGGTTTGTTACCTTACTGGATGGCTGTTTGCGGTACATTAGGGATACTTTTAAGTGCTGCCTACTTCTTATGGACATTGCAGCGCATGTTCTTTGGCCAGGAATCGTTAAAAGGGGGCAGCGTTTGGAAAACGGCCCTTACCGACTTGAATCTGCGCGAAAAGTTAACCCTTGCGCCGTTGGCTTTAATAGCCCTGGTATTAGGTATTATGCCATCGTTGGTTTTTGATAAGATCAACGATTCGGTGCTTGCATTGATACAATTTTTACAAGCAAAATAATGCACGATCTGCTAACCCATATATCCGATCAGTTAAACGATGTTTTTGGCAGCGTAACCTATTTTGTGCCCGAGGTTTATCTTGGCCTGCTGTTCCTGGTGGTTATGATAACCGATTTGTTATTTGGTAAAAGATCAACCGGCCTTTGCCGTGCAGTGGCTTGCGCCGGGCTGTTGTTTGTGCTGTTTAAAGATTTGCAGCAAGTGGGAATGACACTGGGCGTGCAGCATTTTATATTTAGCAACATGCTGTTGCTTAGTCATACCGGTGTGTGGTTTAAACTTTTTATTGATATACTGGCATTCATTATCCTGTTGTATTTTACCTGGGATGAAAAGCTGAATAGTCATCAAAAAGGATTGTCTGATTTATATTCTATAGCCATTGCTTCTATATTAGGGCTGCATTTAATGGTGATGGCAGTAAACCTGCTATCTATTTATCTTGCTATCGAAATGGTTTCCATAGCATCGTACCTGATGGTAGCCTACCGGTCTGAGAATGCTTTCAGCACCGAGGCCGGGTTAAAGTATGTGTTGTTTGGGGCCGCGTCTTCGGCAATTATGTTGTACGGAATCTCGTTACTGTATGGTTTCAGCGGCTCTTTAGATATAGTTTTTCAGTCGACCATTGCAGAACTTTTAAAGGTAAATCCTTTGAGCTCATCCTTCGCCATTATGTTGGTATTGGTGGGCATAGGATTCAAACTCTCTTTTGTTCCGGTTCATTTTTGGGTACCTGATGTATACGAAGGGGCGCCTACACCCATTACAGCGTACCTGTCAACGCTGCCCAAAATAGCCGCCTTTGCCTTATTGGTTAATTTTTTGGCGCCGGTAATGGTTTTGGGTAAAGAAACAGGTTTTGATCTTGCTATCATATTATCTATTGCAGGTATTATCAGCATGATAGCTGGTAATTTTGCAGCAGTAATGCAAAGCAATGTTAAACGTATGCTGGCCTACTCAAGCATAGGGCATACGGGTTTTGCATTAATGGCCGTAGTGATCCTAAATTTGCAGGGCCTGGCTGCATTAACTTATTACCTGCTGGTTTACGCGCTGGCAAATATTGGCGCGTTGGCGCTGGCCTCTTACTTTAGTAATGTTGCCGATGCAGAGAACTTGGATGGTTATAAAGGGCTTGGTTTAAAATATCCCATCGCGTCTGTTTGCTTCACCATTATACTCATATCCCTTACGGGTTTGCCTGTTTCGGCGGGGTTTACAGGTAAAATATTTGTGTTTTCGGCAGTGTATAGTGTTTACCAGCAAAGCCATAGTATCTGGCTGATGCTGCTGATGGCTACCGGCGCTTTAACTACTGTTGTCTCCTTGTTTTACTACATAAAAATACCGCTAAACTTGTTTTTAAAACGATCAGAAAATCAGGAGATTATCTACAAAAAATCCTATAATTTGTTGATTTTGGCTGTAGTTGTAAGTTTTATATTGATTTTGTTAGGGATTTTTCCTGATTTTGTACTTAAATACCTATAATGCTGTTTTTTTATTACCTATTTAATAAAAAACTGGCCAAATTGTAGATTTATTACCGGAAAAGTATTAATTTCAGGCCGTTTTAAAATCAGTTCTATATTCTCACATGAAGCGGTATATTCCTTTCTTAATTATACTTACAATTCTAACGCTGACATTTATTTTTCCATCTGTTGAGTTTAAGAATTCCGGGGATCCTCATTTTAATACCGGTGATATTGCATGGATGCTGATGTCGACAGCTCTTGTTTTGATCATGACTCCCGGCCTTGCGTTTTTTTACGGTGGTATGGTTAATAAAAAGAACGTGATTTCAACCATGTTGCAAAGTATTGTTTGCATGGTTATTATTACTGTTTTTTGGGGCATATTTGGTTTTAGTTTGGCCTTTGGCGAAAGTTTCCATGGTTTTATTGGTAACCCGGCCACCTATTTTATGATGAAGAGAATGCTGGGTAATGCTACGTGGAAGGCAGCCCCAACTATACCTTTACTACTGTTTGCCATGTACCAGTTAAAATTTGCGATAATAACCCCGGCGCTTATTACCGGTGCTTTTGCCGAGCGGATCCGTTTTAACTCCTACATTATTTTTCTTGTACTGTTCTCCATCTTTATATTTTCGCCATTGGCGCATTGTACCTGGCACCCCGATGGCATTTTGGCCAAATTGGGCGTACTTGATTTTGCCGGTGGAACGGTAGTGCACATGTCGGCAGGTTGGGCTGCTTTAGCCTCCGCTTTATACTTAAAACGACGTAACGAAGCCAATCATTCACCGGCCCGTATCACTTACGTGATGATAGGTACGGGGCTTTTATGGTTTGGCTGGTTTGGGTTTAATGCAGGTTCGGCCTTTGGCGCCAATGCTTTGGCAGTTACTGCACTGGCAACCAGTACAACGGCTTCGGCTGCCGGTGGTATCACCTGGATATTTTTTGATATGCTGCGTGGCCGTAAGCCATCTGCTATGGGTACCTGTATTGGTGCTGTGGTAGGTTTAGTGGCTATTACTCCGGCTGCAGGTTATGTAACTGTACCGCATTCGCTGGCTATTGGTATCATATCGGCCGTGGTGAGCAACCTGGTTGTGGAGTGGCGCACGCGCACTACCATTGATGATACCCTCGATGTGTTCCCTTGCCATGGGGTTGGTGGTATGGTGGGTATGCTGCTTACAGGGGTATTTGCCAATCAGCATGTAAATGCGGCTAATAGTACAGGTAACGGCTTGTTTTTTGGCGAAACCCACCTGTTTTTGGTGCAGCTTATCGCGCTTATCGGGGTATCCATATTTTCGTTCTTCGGCTCATTGTTATTGTTAAGAATAACAGATATGATATCGCCTTTAAGGGTATCGGCAGAGGATGAAGAGCTTGGGTTGGATATTAGCCAGCATGGCGAAAAACTTTAATTATCGAATTTCATACCAAATCAATAAACCTGAAAGTCCGGCTGAAAAGCCGGATTTTTTTTTGGAGTAAAGGTTGATGGAGCGAGGATAGAAGGAGAAATGACTAAAATGTTCGGACAATACAGAAAAATGTGCTGAGTTTTGCTATATTGGTTAAACGGTTTTCATTTTATTTTGTCTAATTTTTTAAATGGAAACAAGAAGCATGTCAATTTTTCGTTTGTCTTGTTTTCCGGCTGTTATTTCTTGACTCTTTTTAACATGGATCTTTTTGCAGATAACCAGTTAGGTATGTTTAATACCGCCCATCAAAATATATTACCTTTTGATGGTGAGGTTTTCCTGTATCCTAATTTTTATGAGGAGGAAGGAGTTTATGATATCTTTGAGCAGCTGAAACATACTATCCTCTGGAAACAGGATAAAATGAAGATCTACAATAAAATGGTGAACTTTCCACGGCTCACTTCCTGGTATGCCGATGGCGATCAAATCTACACCTACTCGGGCGTCATAAATACACCCATCCCTTTTACGCCTTTGCTAATAAAGATAAAGGAGGCTGCCGAACAGCGCTGCGGCAAACAGTTTAACTCTGCCCTGCTCAATTATTATCGCCATGGCGGCGATAGCATGGGCTGGCACAGCGATGATGAAACGGAACTGTGTGGCAACCCGGTTATCGCTTCTGTCTCATTTGGGGCAACACGTGCCTTCCAGTTTAAACATAAAGAGCAAAAAAATGCCAAAGTATCGTTGGCATTGAACAATGGCAGCCTGCTGATTATGCAAGGCCAAACCCAGCATCATTGGCTGCACCAGGTCCCCAAAACTGGTAAGGAGTCTGGACCGAGGATAAATATTACGTTTAGGGATATAAAGTATTAGATGTGCAGATTTCAGATGTGCAGATTTTAGATGTGCAGGTGATTGTGTGGCCCTGAATTTTTCGAATTTGGGAATGGCCCGGATTTGGAGCTTTATTCTGTTAATTCTTTAATTCGGTGAATTCGGGTTCAGAAAAAATTCAGACATTTTCCATAAATTGCCTCCATGCAGGCAAATGAACTTATAACGTTATGGCGTCCGGTTGGACCTGAGGAGTTAAAGCTGATAGAGGAGTCGGGTTTTAAAAAATTTCCTAAAAGATTGGCTCAACAGCCTATTTTTTATCCGGTGATGAATGAAGCTTATGCCATCCAGATAGCCCATGACTGGAATATTCCCGCCTCCGGATCGGGCTTTGTTACCAAGTTTAACTTGCCTGCCAGCTATTTAAAAAAATACCAGGTTCAAAACGTAGGGGGAATTATTCATGACGAGCTTTGGGTGCCTGCGGAAGAACTGGAAGAATTTAACAATAACATTATCGGGTTTATTGAAATTACCCATTCATTTTACCCCGAGCAAAAAGGGTGATTTAACCCTATTTGTATGCTGATATCGTAAAAATCCTTTTTTAAGTAATATCTTCATCTTATCAAATACCTTATGAAAAAATATCTATTATGCCTGTGCTTTTCCACAATTTGCATAGCTGCCAACGCACAAACTGATTTACCTGCCGATAGCGGAACTTTCTTTTTACATAAGTTTGAGCAGCACATAGGTAAAGAAACCTACACGGTGCATAAGTATAAAGACGCGGTTCATTATACCATCGATTTTAAGTTTGTTGACCGGGGTTCGCCGGTGCCGTTGAAAGCGGAATTAAAGGTAAACCCGGCTGCTGATCCGTTGGAACTCACCATTAAAGGCAGCACCTCCCGGTTTTCAACAGTTGATGATAAAGTTACAATCAAAGGTAATGATGTAGCTATCAGGGTTAATGATTCATCATATACGCAAAAGCTATTGCCTTTAAGTTTCCCGGTTGCCGGGTATTCGCCGGGTACGGTCCAGCAGGCATTAGTTCAGTATTGGAAACAACATAAGCAGCCAAAAAGCATTAACACACTGCCGTTTGGATCGGTACAAATAATAAAAGATGGTGTTGATGAACTGGTTTTTAAAGGTAAACCCTTAAAGTTAGATCGCTTTATGATAAGCGGACTGGTTTGGGGTAACGAATTGGTTTGGACAGATAGTAAAGATAACCTCATTTGCCTTATCACCAACGATGCCGAAGGTGATAAGCTGGAAATGATGCGTGCGCAATATGAAGAATTGTTACCCCAACTCATCAGCAGGGCAGCTGTATATGGCATGCAGATATTTGCCAAAGCCGCTGCGCCATCCGGGCCGGTTGATAAACTGATAGCGATAACCGGCGGTACACTGGTAGATGTAAAAACCGGCACCGCTATAACAGACGCTGTAGTTTTAATTGAGAATGGCCTGATTAAAAGTACAGGCAAAGCCGGCACTATTAAAATTCCTGCAAATGCTAAGATCATCAGCGCGCAGGGTAAAACTATTTTACCGGGGCTATGGGATATGCATTCGCACTTTGAACAGGCCGAATGGGGGCCGGCGTATCTTGCAGCCGGCGTAACCACCGTGCGCGATTGCGGTAATGAGTTTGGGTACATCAATGCCATAAAAGCAGCTATTGATGGGGGCAAAGGTGTTGGTCCTAATATTATAAAAGCAGGTATTATTGATGGTAAAGGTCAGTATGCTTTAGGCATCATCCAGGCGGATACTAAAGAAGAAGCCATTAAAGCGGTTGACCGTTACCAGCAGAATGGTTTTCAGCAAATAAAGATCTACAGTTCGGCAAAGCCAGCTATTGTAAAGGCCATCTGCAACGAGGCGCACCGTTTAGGTCTTACAGTTACCGGTCATATTCCAAATGGTATGACGCTGCAGCAGGGAGTTGATTCGGGTATGAACATGGTAAACCATATGCAATACGTGTATGCTATGATGAAGCGCAATGATGACCGCTCGATTGATATAAATGATTCGGTAAGTATAGCTGCTATAAACTTTATCAAACAGCATCATGTGGTTATCGATCCAACTATTGGAGTTTTTGAAATGGCGTTCAGGAACGTTAAAGATGATGTTACCCAACTTGAGCCTGCATTTTATAATCTGCCCCTGCCATTACAGGCTTTGTTTAAAAATATGGGAATGGAGCCGGCGCAGGCGGCAAAATATAAGCCGCTGGTAAATGGTATGCAGATGCTTGTGAAAAAACTTTATGATGCCGGAGTACCTATTGTTGCCGGTACCGATATGGGTTTCCCCGGGTATAGCCTTGACCGCGAACTGGAGCTTTATGTAGCCGCCGGACTTACCCCTGCAGAAGCCATTAAAACCGCCACCATAATACCTGCAACGGTAATGCACACAGATAACATGACCGGCTCCATAGATGCGGGTAAACAGGCAGATATAATTATTGTAGATGGCGACCCATTAAAAAATATCAGTGAGATTCGTAAAGTATCGGTAGTGATTAAAAGTGGTAAGGTTTATGATCCGGTAAAATTGCACCAGATGGTTGGTTTTACCAAGTAGATTTAAGATGTGTAGATTTTTTTTCTGAATCGCGTTTTTTCTGAACCCGAATTTTAAGAATAAGCAGAATTATAAACGCCAATCTGTTAATTCATTAATTCGGTAAATTCCGGTTCAGACAATATCTGCACATTTTTTTTACCTGTATATCAAACCCGTGTTTAAACTACTATTTAATGACAAATGATTTTACAAAGAATCCATTAAAAATGATACCTTTGCAGCCTCATTCCAAATCATGAGCGATCAGATTAAACATGAATGCGGTGTGGCGTTTATCCGCTTACTAAAGCCACTGTCTTATTATCAGAAAAAGTACGGAACTGCGCTGTACGGCCTGAACAAGCTTTACCTTTTAATGGAGAAACAACATAACCGGGGCCAGGATGGCGCGGGTGTTGCAACCATTAAATTAGATATAGCTCCGGGCAAGCGGTACATCAGTCGTCACCGTTCAATGGCGTCAAATGCTGTTGCTGATATTTTTGAATATATTCAGAAGAAATTCGCGGATATTCAGAAAGAAACCCCCGAAAAAATGCTTGATGCCGATTGGCTTAAAGAACATGTGAGCTTTACCGGCGAAGTTTTATTGGGGCACCTGCGTTATGGAACCCATGGTAAAAACAGCATTGAAAGCTGTCACCCGTTTTTGAGGCAAAACAACTGGCAAACCAGGAATTTGGTTATTGCAGGTAACTTCAACATGACCAATGTTGATGAGTTATTGCAGCAATTGTATGACCTTGGTCAGCACCCCAAGGAGCAGGCGGATACTATTACAGTGCTCGAAAAAATGGGCCACTTTATTGATACCGAAAACCAGGGCTTGTTTGATCAATATAAACGCGAAGGGCTGAATGATAACGTTGAGATTAGCAAGCTGATAGCCAACGATATGGATGTAGCCAAAATTTTAACCAAATCGGCCAAAAACTGGGATGGTGGTTATACCATTGCCGGGATATTGGGCCACGGTGATGCCTTTGTAATGCGCGATCCGGTTGGTATAAGGCCGGCATTTTACTACTACAATGATGAGATAGTTGTTGCCGCTTCCGAGCGCCCTGCTATTCAAACAGCATTTAATGTTCCTATTGAAGAAATCAGGGAGATAAGACCCGGTCATGCGCTTATTGTTAAAAAGAATGGTAAGATAACCGAGGATATGTTTAGCGAGCCAAAGGAAAAGAAAGCCTGTTCATTTGAGCGGATCTACTTTTCACGCGGTAGCGATTCGGCCATTTACCGTGAACGTAAACAATTGGGCAGGCTGCTATGCCCTCAGATATTGAACGCGGTTGACCATGATATTAAAAACACCGTATTTTCATATATTCCCAATACTGCCGAAGTCGCCTTTTATGGCATGGTTGAGGGGGTTCACAAGTACGTTAAAAAATACCAGCGCGATAGGTTACTTAACAGGGAGGATAAGATAAGTGAAGAGGAGTTGACAGAGGTGTTGCAGATGGCTCCAAGGGTTGAGAAGATAGCCATTAAGGATGTAAAACTGCGTACCTTTATCACCCAGGATGCCGACCGCAGCGAGATGGTAGCTCACGTTTATGATACCACTTATGGCTTAATTAAAAAAGGCACTGATACACTGGTTGTACTTGATGATTCCATTGTACGTGGCACTACACTTAAACAAAGCATCCTCAAGATCCTGGACAGGCTTGGGCCTACAAAGGTTGTTGTGGTATCATCGGCACCACAGATCCGGTATCCCGATTGTTATGGTATCGATATGTCGCGTATGGGTGAGTTTGTTGCTTTTGAAGCGGCCATCAGCCTGTTAAAAGAAATGGACAGGGAAGACATTATTCTTGATGTTTACCAGAAATGTAAGGATAGTATTAAACTGCCGAAAGAGAAGGTACAAAACCACGTAAAAGCGATATATGAACTGTTTACCGATCAGCAGGTATCAGACCGTATAGCACAGATCATCACTCCAAAAGAAATAAAATGTAAGGTTCAAGTGATTTATCAAACCTTAGATAACCTGCATATTGCCTGCCCCGATCATACCGGCGACTGGTATTTCAGTGGTGATTACCCAACCCCGGGGGGTAACAAAGTAGTAAACCGCGCCTTTGTTAACTGGATGGAAGGAAAGAATCAAAGAGCCTATATGTAATAGCACCTTAATCCCCTAAAATGGGAATGAAATATAGCGGCGATGAGTTTATACTTATCGCCTTTTTTGTGTTTAATAAGTTGCATCTGTAGTTGTAAGAAAAAGAAATTACCGGTCGGTATTGCAGAATAGTTTTTCGCTATAGTTAATCAAGGGCCCCTCTTTAGGGGCTGGGGGCTACGATGCCGCAGGAGCAGCAAATACAAAGTGGGTAACCAGTTTATCTATCAATACCAATGATGCAATAATAAGAGCGACACCGGCTAACTCGTTAAGGCGGTGTACCAGTTTAACAGAAATTTTATCCCGAAGTTTATTGGCATAAAAAGCCTTAATGGTATCCATCCCAAACTGTACAATAAGGATGGTTAAAAACATTATTGCTATATTGAGGGAACGGTGAGGTGCACCAACATGGAAAGTAGTGCTGGCCGCACCTATTACAACTGTCCAGTGGATTAAGAGAGTAGGATTGAAAATACACATCAGAAATCCCTTGAAAAAGTAGCCCGCTTTATCAATACCTGATGGTACTTTGTTGCCGTAATTGATCTCGGCTTTTTTAAACATATAATACACACCTACGGTAAAAAGAATGATAGCTCCACCTATCCCGGCTATAGTTTTGGTGTGCTCAGATATGTCGACATATTGAGAACCAAATAATATACCGCCTACAAAAACCACATCGCTGCATACTACACCAAGGGCAAGGGCAACACCGGCATGAAAACCTTTTTCAATGCTGGTTTTTATAAGAGCAAAAAAGACCGGGCCAGTAATAAACGTCAACACTAATCCAAACCCAATTCCCGAAATAATGGCTTCTATCATTAATTTAGGCAGTGTTCATTTTTGAACACTGCGAATATGCAATTTTATCTCTTAAACAACGAAACTTAAAATTGTGATTTATTTAATTAAAAATAATATAGCCAGTTTTACAAAATTTGATTTATGTTTATTGACTGAAAAAATAACTCTGTATAACCTAATTTAAAAATGGAACAAAAAAATGCTAAAAGTTACAGCTCGGCACTTTATACGCTAATCACTGTATTTTTCTTCTGGGGCTTTTTAGCCGCTTCAAATGGCGTATTTATACCTTTTTGTAAAGGACATTTTCATCTAACTCAATTTGAATCCCAGCTGATTGATTTTACATTCTATGGTGGTTATTTCATAGGTTCATTGATCCTGTATTTTGCTTCGTCTATCAGCAAAGTTGATATCATGAATAAAATGGGTTATAAAAATGGTATCATATTAGGCCTAATAGTTTCGGCAATTGGCGCTATAGGTATGATCCCTGCAATAGCATCGGGTTCATTTGGTTTAATATTAACAGTATTTTTTATTATAGCAATAGGCTTTTCACTTCAACAAACAGCGGCAAATCCTTTCGTGGTTGCTTTAGGTCCGCCGGAGACTGGTTCAAACCGTTTGAATTTTGCAGGTAGCATTAATAATATAGGTGGTTTGTTAGGTCCGGTAGTTGTAGGGATTATTTTATTCGGTTCGGCTTCAGCTAAAATAGACGCAAAAGATGTTCAGATATCATCCGTAAACAACCTTTATTACATGCTTGCTGGTTTATTTATTGCAGTTGCTATATTCTTCTGGTTCTCTAATTTACCAAAGGTTACCAGCGATGAGAAAATAGAGTCGAGTAATAAAGCGAATACCCCGCTTTTAATTATGTTTTTGGCGTTTCTGCTAATCCTGGCTGCAGACCCGTTGAGCGCTTATCTTAACAAGTTGTTATCTTCGGATGCAAACAAAATAGTTGATATCGTAAAAAGTCAGTACTTTGTTTATGCATCCCTGGCAATTATTGTACTTACGTTGGTAGGTACCATATTTGCCGCCAAAAAAAGCAAGGAAGGCTGGGGGGCCATGCAGTACCCTCAACTGATTTTAGGTATGCTGGCCATATTTACTTATGTGGGTACTGAGGTAACTATTCAAAGTAATATGGGCTCTTTATTAAAAACTCCGGAATTTGGTTCCTATAACGAATCGGATATTGCGCCATACATTTCTTTGTATTGGGGTAGTTTAATGATTGGCCGTTTTGCAGGCGCAATAGGTGCATTTAATCTTTCAAAAACTGTTAAATATATATTATATGTCCTTGTGCCATTTGTGGCCTTTGGTATCGTATTGCTTGTAAACGCTGCTACTGGTGTAAATGTGAGCAACCTTTACGGGTATGCCGTATGCGTTGGTATCCTTATTGTAGCATTCTTTATAGGGCAGCAAAAACCTACACGCACATTAGCTGTTTTAGGCTTATTGGGTGTTGCCTTTATGTTAACAGGACTTGCAACTACGGGTAAAGTTGCTACATTTTCTTTTATCAGTGGGGGCCTATGCTGCTCTATTATGTGGCCGTCAATTTTCTCTTTATCTATCACGGGTTTGGGAAAATATACCAGCCAGGGTTCAGCTTTCTTAATTATGATGATTCTTGGTGGATCTATCATACCTCCATTGCAGGGTAAAGTTGCCGATGGCAGTAACAATGTTATAGCGGGTATGAGTGGTATTCACTTCTCCTACATCGTACCGGTGTTGGGCTTTGCATACCTTGCTTATTTTGCGTGGAAAGTAAGCCGCGAACTGCGCAGCCAGGGCATTGACCTTGACCACGTGGAACTGGCAGCAGGCCACTAATTTTTTTTCTCATTAGGTTATTGGGTCATTAAGTCATTTAAAAATGAAGTGATGACCCAATGACTTTTAATGACAATGACAGATGATATGAAACCAAGTTTTAATTCAATTTTTATGAACCTGGCAACCGACCTGGCTAAGCGCTCTCACTGCGTTAAAGCCCATGTAGGGGCTGTTTTAACCCGGGATACCCGTATTATATCCATAGGTTATAACGGGCCGCCGGCGGGCACACATAACTGCGATGAAGAATGGCCGGAGAGGGGCTGCGCACGTGATTCAAAGGGGAGTTGTTCCCTTGCCCTGCATGCAGAAGAAAATGCCATACTATACGCTGTTAAAAATGGGGCCAGGCTTGAAGGTGCCACATTATATACCACACTATCGCCGTGTATAGCTTGTGCAAGGCTTATTTTTTCGGCAGGTATAACGCAAGTTTATTTTGATAAGTCATACGCTGAATTCAAAGGCCTCGACAGTGATGAAGGGGTCGACTTTTTAAACAGGTTTGGAGTAAATACAGTAAAGATGGCCTGAACCCCAATTAGCAAAATAAGATAGATCTGTACCGAACCTTTGATTCAGGCTCAAAATCCCGATTCAATTAATTCTGACTTGAATCGGCCATAAAAGGCTCAATATGGCTTAGGGCAAATAGTAATTGCTCGGCAGGGCTTAGGTCGGTATTGTCTAAAATAACAGCATCTTCGGCACGTATCAGGGGACTTTCCTTTCGTGTGGTATCCTGGTAATCCCGGTGGGCAAGGTTATCAAATACCTCTTCTAAAGTTATGTTCGGGTTTTGAGGAAGTAGTTCTTTATAACGTCTCTCTGCCCGTATTTTAGGATCGGCAGTCATGAAAATTTTCAACTGCGCATTTGGGAACACCACCGTACCAATATCGCGTCCATCCATAACAACGTTTTTTGATTTGCCTAAACGCTGCTGCTGCTTAACCAGTGCAACGCGTACTTCGTGTATGGCGGCTATAGCACTTACCTTGTCGGCCACGTGCATCTGGCGGATCTCGTCAGATACTTCCTCATCATTAAGTGTAATATGGGTTTGATAATCACGCGAATGAAAGTTAAGGTGGATGTTTGTTAATGCTTCTGCAATTTGATCGTGATTTTGCAGATCAATATTATTACGTAAAAAGTACAGGGCCACAGCACGGTACATTGCACCGCTATCTACATAAATAAAATGAAGCTTTTTTGCTAAAGCTTTTGCTAATGTACTTTTACCACAAGATGAATAACCATCAATTGCTACAACGATATTCTTGTTCATAAGAGCTACTAAAGTACGAATTTTTGTGTTTTATTAGTTGTGAGCCTTGATTAAGTGATTGCTTTGGTTAAATTGAACTTAGATAATTATGATATACATAAGCCAACCACTTAACTTAACCCAATCTACTACTTAACCATTCACCAAAAACACTACTTTTGGAAAATGAATCTGACTAAAGCCGATCTGCAAAAAGTAATAACCTATAAAACATCAAGGAGCGGTGGAAAGGGAGGCCAAAATGTAAATAAGGTATCAAGTAAGGTAGAACTTTTGTTTGATGTGGCGGGTTCTGAACTGTTTACTGATGATGAAAAATCATTACTTGCCAGCAAGTTGCATAACCGCCTCAACAAGGAAGGTTTTGTTCAGGTAATTTGCGACGAAGAGCGCAGCCAGTACCTCAATAAAGAAAAAGCAATTGAAAGGCTCATAACGCTTTTAGGGAGAGCTTTACAAGTACAAAAGGTACGAAAACCTACCAAAATCAGTAAAGCCATTAAAGCGGCCCGTTTAGAAAGCAAAAAGAAGCAATCTGCAAAAAAGGAAAACCGGCGGACCAATCTTGATGATTAACGGTGTGCAGATGTTCTTTTAGACGTGCAAATTTCTAATTTCAGATCTGCAGATTATTGGTTGAACGGAAATGAAGCAGATTTACTAAGCCTGCGGAATTTTAATTTTAGAGGCATCCATAGATTCTGTTAATCTGAATTCCCCGTTTCGATCATCTGCGCGTTTGAAATCTATCATTTAAACCTGTAAGCGCCCGTTATAGCTCCCCACTGGTGGGAGCGATGCATTGTTTTAACCTCGCGGGTGTGAAAAATAGCTGCCACATCAAATGTAAAACGGCTGGTGGTAAAAGCCACACCCAATTGTTGGCTAAATACAAAAGGCTTTTTAGTTTGTGTTATCTCCAGGCTATTTGGGTCTTTGCTGTTAAACAAACCTCCTTGAATAGTAGCATCATAAACAACCGCATTTAATTGAGGCTTATAGTAAAAAAATATTTCATGCTTATGCAATAAACCTGTTTGTTCAACCGCCGACACTGTGCTTTGAGTACTCGCCGAATTAAATAGCTGGTTGAAGTTACCTATACGTATTAGTGGTCCGGCCCCAACACCTGTAAAGCCTGTTCCTAAATTGGCATAGCTGGTAAGACTTAAATCAACCCATGATGCGCGGGCAAGAAGTCTATTGTATTCGGCAGATAAGTTTAGTTCAACATCATTCCTTATCTGATACTGCCAGCCGTTTAATGTGTAAAAACCAAATGTATCGTGGATAAGTTTTTGAACTGGTTCGCCACCCGCTGCAGGGCCAACTAAACCAAGCTGTACGCCCAGCTTAAGGGTACTTTCGTTTTTATACAACAAATTAAGGGTTGTACCTAAATAAGTATACGCGGCAAAGGGCCTGTCAACGTCAGCAGCGTCCCGTACATAACCCGATTGCGGGTTGAACATTTTTTGTCCCAGTTCTATCCCTAAAACTTTATTTCGAAGATTGTTTCCTTCACCTGTTTTTAAAGCCTTACGGTAGTAAAAAAAAATTCCATTTGTGTAATACCTGTCAGATCCTTGTCCCAAATACGAGTCGTTGTCTGATTGGATCCCAAATTCGTGGCCGCGCGTTTGGGCAAATAAACCAATACTACCCAACAGGCATACCAGCGTTATAAATAGCTTATTTAACATTTAGGTATAAAATATATCAGCGACTAATATAAAAAAATTGAATTATGAATCGCTGTCATCAACCATATAAAATTAAAGGGTTTCCGGGTGCGTTTATCCGCCCGGAACCCTTTTTATAGGATAAGGTTTGTATGAATTATTTAAACGTGTAGCCCACGCTTACGCCGCCTGCAGCAATAATGCCTTCATCATAAAATATCGGCACAAAGCCTATTCTTAAGTTAATACCTCCTTCTTTGGGTTGGTATCGGTAACCTATTGTGGCAGTGCCAATAAAGCCGGTAACCCTGTCAAAAATAAAAGTTTTGCCTTTATTGTCTCCGTAAGAGTTTAAGAAGGTGGTGCCGCCACCAAGTTCCAGCAAACTGCTGCCATTACCTGCCAGGTAGTTTACTTGTATTGGAATAGTAAATACGCTATTACCCCCCGATGCGAAATAGCCCGCGCCAACCCGGTAACCAAAACCATTGCGTTTGTGCCCAAAACGTGCATCATAATTAACGGTGAGCGCAAGGCCCGGACCGCCTACCTCAAAATAAACACTTTGAGTTTTTTCGCCATTTTGTTCGGTAGCTGAATCCATCCTGGCAGA
Source organism: Mucilaginibacter sp. P5_A4 (assembly GCF_056400605.1). Taxonomy (NCBI): domain Bacteria; kingdom Pseudomonadati; phylum Bacteroidota; class Sphingobacteriia; order Sphingobacteriales; family Sphingobacteriaceae; genus Mucilaginibacter; species Mucilaginibacter sp. P5_A4. The sequence goes on from NZ_JBFUKX010000028.1 coordinate 26,830, forward strand.
ATCAACTGTAGCGGCATTTGTAGCTGGGCGATGTGCCTTTTTTACTGTGTCCTGCATGTTAGGTTCCACAATCTGTGCTGAGGAGTTAAAACCAGATAATAGGAGTAGAGATAAGATAGTGATAGTTAGCGTAAAAGTTTTCTTCATTCTTTAGGTGTATTGAATTAATATACAATTCACCTCGTATTACGCTGATGGGTCACAAAAGGTTTCAAAGCACTGTTTTCTCACTTTTAGATGCACTCCAGAGCTTTTTTTTGAGTATCCTGCGAACCCCATTTCGAGCCCATAGGAACGCCCTCCCACTACCTCTGACACCTCCGTACAACGCCACCCCAAATACCTGCCGGGGAACAGTAGGTCAGGGCCGATTAATATTTTATGCAAATAACAAAGGCACCTGATTAGTGCCTTTGTTATTTAATTTAAAACTGCTTTCGTTTCCTCTTCATTAACAGTAAGATCAAGAGGTTCGCTTACCCTTTCATCCAACAAGGCGAGTTTAATAACATCGCGCATGTCGGTTACATAATGAAAGTTAAGATCTGTTATATAATCTTCTTTGATCTCGAGGATATCTTTCTGATTGGATTTACAGAGGATTACCTCCTTAATATTGGCACGTTTGGCCGCCAATATTTTTTCCTTGATACCACCTACAGCTAAAACCCTGCCGCGTAGTGTAATTTCGCCAGTCATGGCCAGGTTGGGTTTTACTTTACGCTGGGTAAATGCCGAAACCAATGCTGTAAGCATGGTGATACCTGCCGATGGGCCATCCTTAGGGGTAGCGCCGGCTGGTACGTGAACGTGTACATCCCATAGATCAAATAGTTTGGGGTTGATGCTAAAGTAGCCCGCATGAGCCCTTAAATATGCCAGCGCAATGGTAACAGATTCTTTCATTACATCGCCAAGGCTGCCTGTAAGTGTTAACCGGCCTTTACCCGGGCTTAAACTTGCTTCGATGAACAAGATGTCGCCGCCAACTGATGTCCAGGCCAGGCCTGTTACAACACCTGCTACATCATTGCCCTCGTACAGGTCTTTGTCGAAAATAGGCGCACCCAGTATTTTCTCTACTTCTTTTTTATTTATCACCGGGTTGTAGGGTTCTTCTAATGCGATATTTTTTGCGAGGCCGCGTACAACAGAACCAATTTTCTTTTCCAAAGCACGCACACCCGATTCGCGGGTATAGTCAACGATGATCTTCTCCAAAATGTCGTTTTTAAGGGTCACATCTTTCAGTTTTAAGCCGTGTGCCTCACGTTGTTTTGGTACCAGGTGTTGCTTTGCTATTTCTATCTTTTCTTCAATCGTATATCCGTTCACCTCAATGATTTCCATCCTGTCTAACAAAGCGGGCTGGATGCTGCTCAGGGAGTTTGACGTGGCAATAAACATCACGTTGGATAGGTCGAAATCCATCTCGACATAATGATCATAAAAGGTGCTGTTTTGTTCAGGATCAAGTACTTCTAATAAAGCTGATGACGGATCTCCACGAAAATCATTACCCACTTTATCTATCTCATCTAAAATAAACACAGGGTTGGCGGCTCCGGCTTTTTTAACTGATTGTATGATACGGCCCGGCATGGCGCCAATATAAGTTTTACGGTGACCTCTTATCTCGGCCTCATCGCGGATGCCTCCCAGGGCCATACGAACGTATTTGCGTCCTAATGCTTTTGCGATAGATTTACCCAACGAAGTTTTACCTACTCCCGGAGGGCCTACCAGGCAAAGGATAGGGGCTTTCATATTATGCTTTAATTTAAGCACAGCCAGGTATTCAATAATACGTTGTTTAACCTTATCTAAACCAAAATGATCTTTATCTAAAACTTTTTGGGCCCGTTTAAGGTCGAAGTTATCTTTTGTGAATTCGTTCCATGGCAATTCAAGCAATAACTCAAGGTAATTTATCTGCACCGAATAATCTGCCGCGGCAGGGTTGGTACGCGCCAGTTTTTCAAGTTCTTTTGAAAAATGATCTTTAACCTCTTTTGCCCATTTCTTTTTAATTGCACGCTGGCGCAGGCTGTCAATTTCCAAATCGGGGGAGTTGCCACCCAACTCTTCCTGTATGGTTTTTAGCTGTTGATTTAAAAAATAATCTCTTTGCTGCTTATCCAGGTCAACACGTACTTTGCTTTGGATTTGGTTTTTAAGCTCCAGCATTTGCAAATCAAGCGTTAAGTGCTCCAATAACAGGTTTATTCTTTCGCGCAGGCTGGCAACCTCTAATAAACGCTGTTTGGCCGCCATATCGGCATTCATATTTGATGATATAAAATTGACCAAAAACGAAGTGCTTTCAATGTTACGGATAGCTATACCTGCCTCACTTGGAATATTTGGCGATAGCTGGATAATATTCATGGCCATATCCTTTATGGACGATACCATAGCCTTAAATTCTTTATCCTCTTTTAGTTTGGTTTCTTTAAAAGGCTCAACGGTGGCTTTTATGTAAGGGTCGGATTGCACTTCATCCTTTAATACAAAACGCTTTTTGCCTTGTAGTATAACGGTAGTGTTACCATCGGGCATTTGCAGCATTTTAATGATGAGCGCAATGGTACCTACTTTATTCAATTGGCTAAAATTGGGGTCTTCAATCCCCACATCCTGTTGCGCAACTACCCCAATCATGCGGTTGCCCTTATTGGCGTCCCGTATCAGTTTAATTGATTTATCCCTGCCAACTGTTATCGGGATAACTACGCCGGGAAATAGCACAGTATTGCGCAAAGGCAGTATCGCCAGTACATCGGGCAGCTGTTCGTTGTTCATTTCCTCCTCATCCTCAGTAGACATAAGGGGAAAAAACTCAGAATCTTCGTTTATAACCGGTAACGCGTTTTTAAAATCAAAAGGGTCAAAACTCATTAATTATATTTTTTGTGTAGAAAATAACGTCATGTTGTCAGCCCATAAAACTTTAGGGCTTGTAAAATACAGGCAAATGATAGTTAAAACCTGTGCAACATTATGTTTCAAGAGCTGTGCCAAGTTATGGTATTAATTAATAACAATCAATTTGGCTTTGTAATGTTTTGATCTTGTGTCGATTGTAAATTTATCAGCTATTTATTAAATAACCTGGGTTTTGTTGTTAAAGATGAAAAAAAGTCATAGTATCGCTTCCTCAATGTTTAAGCCGGCAAATCTTTTTTAACAATTGAAGATTTTGGCATAATATTTTGAAGTAAAGTTAGTTAATGATATACAATTCTGTTTACCATTGATCCGTTGATGAGGCTTTCAGTTATATTACCCTTCCTGCTGTTGTCGTCCATTGAAACCACATTGGCCCAAAATGCCTATGTAAAAATGGGGCAGCAGGCCGTGATGGATGGTGATTTCAGATCGGCAGTAACACACCTTGAAAAAGCCTGCATCACCGATTCTACTAACGCCAATGCTTTGTGGATGCTGGGTTATTCATATTATCACAGTGATAACTACAAAAAATCAATTGCTGCTTACACCCGCGTAATTGCTATAAAACCAGCCGATGCAACCGCTTATTATTATAGAGCCAGGGCAAAAAGCTATTTGGGTAAGGATAACCAGACAAAAGACGCCGATAAGGAATTGTATTTATTGGGAGCGATAGTTGACCTTACAAAAGCCATATCTATCAACAACGACCCAAGCGACAGTAAATACTACCAAAACAGGGGCATAGCTTACCGTGATTACGGTATTTTTAAACTGCAAACCAACTCGCATTTTTATGATAGAGGCCGCGGTATTAATTCCCTGAAGGCATCTATTGCCGATCTTGAAAAAATATTGAATAACAACCCGGGGAGAAACGATATTGCTGTGCTGATAGATCAATCAAAGGAAAAACTTGGCCAGGCTACTTCGGCAGTTGTAGCGAGACATTAAGATTTTCGGAAAAAGTATTAAGAATTTAGGAGTAATTCTACTTTTTTAAAAATCCCTTTATCCTATAAAGATTTTTCCCCATCAATTTAACACGCTGCGATTTTTCTATCTGGTAAACCGAATCTGGGAAATAGCTTAGTTTTTCATTTGTTTCGTAAAGCAGGTTTTTGGTATGGTTAAATATCACTATCCATTTCACTTTATCTTTGTCTTTCCTGATCATGATCTCGGTTGTTCTAAGATCGGGAGTTTTTGCCCTGTAAATGACCAGGGAATCAGTGTTTAAAATATTATAGCTATTTTTCCAGGCCGGCCGGTTAATGTCCGATTGGATGAACAGGTTAAGTTCCTGGCCCCAATTTGGAATATGTACAGTTTTATTTTCGATTACACCGTTATGTGTTACTGTTTTATCAACCTTAGGATTAAGCGTTCTGAGCCTCGCTGTATCTGCTTTAAAATACCCGGCTACATCAAAATACTTTAAGCTACCGTTTGATTGCGTGTTATCCGGCCTGCATGATTGCAAGCCGGATAATAGCATTGTACTGCATAAGAGGGCAGCTAAGTGTATTGATTTTAGCTTACACCAATACATTACCGGTCATTTCGGCAGGGATTGCTACACCCAGTATTTTTAAAATGGTTGGTGCAATGTCGCCGAGTTTGCCATCATTTACATGAGTAACATCCTTGTCTATCACAATGCAGGGCACCAAATTGGTAGTGTGTGCTGTGTTTGGCGTACCATCTTCATTGATCATATAATCGGCATTACCATGGTCGGCTATGATGATGAAGGAATAGCCATTGGCCAGGCCAGCCTCAACAACGGCTTTTGTACAGCTATCGGCGGTTTCGGCGGCTTTTACAACCGCGCTGAAAACACCTGTATGACCAACCATATCGGTATTGGCAAAGTTTAAGCAAACAAAATCAGGCCAGCCGCTTTCCAATTCGGGGATGATAGCATCACGGATTCCAGCCGCGCTCATTTCGGGCTGCAAATCATAAGTAGCAACCTTTGGCGACGGTACTAACAGGCGCTTTTCGTTAACAAATTCGCGCTCACGTCCGCCCGAAAAAAAGAAGGTAACGTGCGGATACTTTTCGGTTTCAGCAATACGAATTTGAGTTTTGCCCGCATTTTGTAATATCTCGCCCAATGTTTTCGTCAAATCTTCTTTGTTGAATACCACCTGTACATTTTTAAATGTTTCATCATATGGCACCATCGTGATGTAACGTACATTTAAAGGGTGCAGGTTATATTCAGGAAAAGATTTTTGTGTTAATGCAACGCTAATCTCGCGGCCCCTATCGGTACGGAAATTAAAACAGATAACCACATCGCCGTTTTTTATAACAGCCAGCGGTTTGCCATCAGCATCTACCCTTATAATAGGCTTAATAAACTCATCGGTAACATCGGCTTCGTATGATTTTTTGATCAGGTCGGTAATATGCTGAGTGGCTTCGCCCTCGCCTTTAACCATAAGGTCATAAGCCAGTTTAACACGTTCCCAGCGGTTATCACGGTCCATGGCGTAATAACGACCAATGGCTGTTGCTATTTTTGCAGATGTGCCTTCTATATATTGTTCCAATTCGGTAACGAAACCTAACCCGGATTTTGGGTCGGTATCACGGCCATCTAAAAAAGCATGAATAAATACGTTATTTACATCCAATTGCCTGGCTGCATCGCATAAGCCTTTTACATGCCTGATATGCGAGTGAACACCTCCGTCTGATACCAATCCAATAAGGTGAACATCTTTATTGTTTTGTTTAGCATACTCAAAAGCATCTTTTAATACCGGGATTGTTGGCAGTTCATTATCGTCAACAGCTTTATGTATGCGGCCCAGTTCCTGGTAAACCACGCGACCGGCCCCCAAATTCATGTGTCCGACTTCCGAGTTACCCATTTGGCCGGCAGGTAAACCCACAGCGGTTCCGGATGCTTCCAGTTTAGAATTCGGGTATTTTTGCAGCATTGAATCAACAAATGGAGTGTTGGCCGCCAAAATAGCGTTCGATTGATCATTACGGCCATAACCCCAGCCATCGAGGATAATTAATGCGAGTTTTTTTTTATTTTCCACATTGCAAATATAAATGCAACGTTCAACTTATGGGTATAAATTTTGAATTTAGATTTATACTTATACGGGGTTGATTATTAAGGTAATAATTTAAAGTAAAAACAGTTATATGTTAACATCGCCTAATAAGGTATTTTACCCGCCTGTTTTTGCAAAATGTAACATAAAGTTGTTTTATAACGTATCTATTGTATGAAGTTATTTTACATATCATCGTTAATGTTTTTGCTTTTAATCCCGAATATAGTTTTGGCCGATCCGCTGGATAATGTAGCCAACCTTGTAAAGCAGGGTAATACAAAAGAATTGGCCAAATTATTTGCAGCCAGCGTTGATATGAACATCATGGATGATGAGAATACATATTCAAGGGGGCAGGCTGTGCAATTACTCGACAGGTTTTTCGCCAAAAATAAACCTCAAAGTATCAAATTACTGCACAAAATAAATTCAAGGGCCAGCTTTCATCTTGGAGTTTATATTTTAACCACCACCGATAAGCAGGAATACCGCATAGCCTTTACCCTTAAAGAGGAGGGCGGCACCATGAGCATTATTGAGTTTAGGATTGAGGATGAGAAAGTGAAGTAGATGTGCAGATATGCAGATTTCAGATATGCAGATGAAAGGATAGATGTGCAGATATGCAGATTTTGCATATGAAAAGATAAAAGATGGAAGTGCAGATATGCAGATTTCAAATGCGCAAATGAAATCCTGTCACTCTTTTAATTCAATAAATCCCGGTTTAACCAAAAAATATCCGGCCAAAAAAAATCTGCATGTCTGCAAATCTTAAAATCTGCACATCTGCTCCCCATCTGTAAATCAAAAAAATCATTACTTTTGGGGCTTAAAATAACAGGCTTGGATAAGGAACTTGTAGATCAATTTATAATTAATGCTTTAAAGGAAGATGTGGGCGATGGTGATCATACCTCGTTATCAACAATTCCTGCCGGTACCATTGGTAAGGCAAAGCTTTTGGTAAAGGATGAAGGTATTTTGGCTGGTGTTGAACTCGCCGCCGAAATTTTTAAAGTAATTGATGGCGGACTTAAACTCACCGTGTTTTTGCAGGATGGTGCTGCGGTAAAGCATAAAGATGTTGCTTTTGAGGTTGAGGGAGATGTGCAAAGCATTTTAAAGGCCGAGCGCCTGGTATTGAATTGTATGCAGCGAATGTCGGGAATTGCTACAAAAACCCGTGAAATTGTCGATCTGCTGGAAGGCACCAATGCAAAAGTTTTAGATACCCGTAAAACAACCCCGGGTTTAAGATACCTCGAAAAATGGGCGGTAAAAATAGGCGGAGGCACTAATCATCGTTTTGGCTTATATGATATGATATTGATAAAGGATAATCATGTTGATTATGCCGGCGGCATAAGGCAGGCCATTGAAAGTGCTAATCAATATCTTATAGATAACAATAAAAAACTGGCCATTGAAGTTGAGGTACGAAACCTGGAAGAATTAGAACAGGTTTTGCAAACAGGCAACATAAATCGTATCTTGTTAGACAACTTTCAGTTTGCCGAACTGAGGCAGGCGGTTAATATCGTTAACGGACGGTTTATAACCGAGGCGTCCGGCGGTATAACCATTGATAATATACGGGAGTATGCTGATTGTGGGGTTGATTATATATCTGTTGGTGCGCTAACGCATTCGGTAAAAAGCCTCGATCTTAGCTTAAAGGCTGTAAAGTAAATTTATCCTGGAACCTTGTTTTTAGGATTTAACCTAAGGTTTAGTTATTGAAATTTGGAGTTTAACGCATGGCGTTCAAATTATGATTAAAGCTTTAGTACGACATCAATTTTGTAATATTGCAGGGAAATGATCAACGTATACTCCGTTTCGGCTCTCATTCTGGCCTATCTCTGCGGGTCCATACCAACTGCTGTTTGGATAGGGCTGGCATTTTACGATATCGACGTAAGGGAATATGGCAGTGGTAATGCCGGGGCTACAAACACTTTCAGGGTACTTGGTAAACAAGCAGGTATCCCTGTAATGCTTCTTGATATTTTAAAAGGGTGGACAGCTACCAACCTTGCCTTCTTTATAGGGGTTTCTACCACAGGAGCCTACAATTCGTCATCTTACATGAACTATGCACTGGCCTTAGGAGTAGCTGCTGTTATGGGGCACTTGTTCCCGGTATTTGCCGGTTTTAGGGGCGGCAAGGGCGTTGCCACACTCTTTGGAATGATTTTAGCTATTCATTTACATGCCGCTTTATTATGTGTGCTGGTATTTGTGGTGGTGCTTTTAATTACAAAGTATGTATCGCTTAGCTCAATTGCAGCAGCGTTTACATACCCGATAGGGGTCTCGTTTATTTTCCCTACATCCATTCGGTCGGTTGTAATTTATGGCATGTGTATATGCATGCTGATACTGGTAACCCACCAAAAAAATATCGAACGCTTACTAAAGGGGACCGAATCGAAAGTTAATTTTTTAAAGAAAAAAGCTGCCTGATCATCATGAAAAATTTTAAACCTGCATTGGCAATGATTATGATCATTGCCCTGTTCTCTTGTTCAACTGTACCATTAACTGGTCGCCGGCAATTAAGTTTGGTTGGCGACGCCGAAGTAAATCAATCTGCTGCTGCCAGTTACAAACAACTCCTATCCGATCCTAAAACCAAAGTTGTATCAAGTGGTACCGATGCACAACGCATTAAGCGAATTGGTAATAACCTGGCCGTGGCTATTGAGCGCTACTTAAAAGATAATGGTTATGGCGACCAGTACAGTTTTCAATGGGAATTTAACCTGATACAAAGCAGCGAGGTTAATGCCTGGTGTATGCCCGGCGGTAAGGTAGCTGTTTATAGCGGCCTGTTACCCGTTGCCAATACCGATGCCTATCTGGCAGTTGTTATGGGGCACGAAATTGGCCACGCCATTGCCCGGCATGCCGCTGAAAGAATTTCACAGCAACAGGCCGCGCAGCTTGGCGGTGCGGCAGTTGGCGCTGCTACAAGCAATAAATCGGGAACTACACAAGCCATTATAGGGCAACTTTACGGTGTAGGCGGACAATTGGTATTGTTAAAGTATTCACGCAACCAGGAATCAGAAGCCGACCGCCTGGGGTTAACTTTTATGGCCATGGCCGGTTATGATCCTCATGCCGCAATAGCTTTCTGGCAACGAATGGCTGCACAGAGTAAAGGAGAGGCTCCGCCTGAGCTTTTAAGTACTCACCCTGCCGATGCTACCCGTATTGCCAATATTCAAAACCTTATACCAGAGGCTATGAAGTATTATAAAAAATAAATTAGTGAGGGGTGAATGGTGAGTGGTTTTCTGCTATTTTGCAATTAATTTTTTGTTGACTATGTAACCATTCGCCCTATGGCAAAACCCGAGTTTTTAAAAGCGCAGTGGAAAAACCTTGTAATGCTCAATTACGAAGTTGATGCCAAAGTATTGGATATGTATTTACCGCCCGGAACAGAACTTGATCTGTGGCGGGGAAAGGCCTTGGTAAGTATGGTCGGGTTTATGTTTCTGGATACTAAAGTACTGGGCATCAAATGGCCCTGGCATGTAAATTTCGAAGAAGTAAACCTGCGCTTTTATGTGAGGTATTTTAAGGGGACAGAATGGAAGCGCGGAGCTGTTTTTTGTAAGTGAAATTGTGCCTAAGCCAATAATAGCACTTATAGCGAATAATTTATACAAAGAACATTACAGCGCTATGCCGATGCGCAGTTCTATAACGCAAACTACGGATAACCATACGCAGTTTTTATACGAGTGGAAGTTTAATGGTAAATGGAACAAACTGGGTGCTACTGCCAGTAATGAATTGCTTGATATTAAACCTGGCAGCGCCGAAGAGTTTATTTTTGAACATTATTGGGGGTACAACAAGCTCACAACCATTAGTACCATGGAGTACCAGGTGGAGCATATACCATGGCAAACCGGAAAGGTAAAAGACTATGTTTTTGATGCCGATATAACCGGGCTTTATAGTGAAGCGTTTAAACCATACTTAGAGAAAGAGCCTGTTTCGGCATTTTTTGCCGTAGGATCGGATATCAAGGTGAGGATGGGAGATAAGATTGTGGTAAAGAAGTAATCTTTCTCAAAATCTATTGCTTATGTGGATCAATCACTTTCAAGCCATTAATTCTATCAAAGTCTTTGGCGTTTCTGCTTATGATGGTGAGTTGATAAACCAATGCAGTAGCAGCAATCACGGCATCGGGCAATTTTATTTTATTAACCTTACGGAGCTCAATTGTTTGATTTACTATTTCTTGCGTAAGTTCATATTGATTAGCCAGATTTAAAAAATCTAATAGCTGATTGGTTGCTGAGGGGTGGCCTAATATTTCAATCCGGTTTATTACAGATATGTTGAAATCATTTGCAATGATTTTGTTTACATAGTTTTGGGCATCAGTAGCAAGTTGATTGCCGAGGTATTCCAATAAAATATTTGTGTCGATTAAGAATTTCTTTCCCATTCTTCACGGCTTTGCTCAATATCCTTTAACATCTCCAGGGCTGTTTCTTTGGATAAAATACCTATAAAATCAGAAGGCTTACGATTATGAACTGGTTTATTATCTTTCTCCAGTTTTTTCAGATCCTGGTGTAAGGTAGTAATGTTATTCCATTCATCAATTGGAATAACTACTGCTGTATGATTGCCAGAATTATCAGAAATAAACTGTAATGCCATGATTTTGAAATTCTAAAGTAAAAATACGAAAAATGCGCTTAATATACAATCAAAGCTTTTTAGAACGGATCTATCCTCCCAATACCTCTAAAACAGCCTTTGCTTTCAATAAACATTCTTCATACTCCTTCTCCGGATCGGCATGGTAAGTAATAGCGCTGCCAGCATGAAAAGAAAGGTATCCGTTTGCAGCATTATATAGCAACGATCTTATTACCACATTAAAATCAAAATCATCGTCAGTGCTAAAATAACCTACTGCACCAGAGTAAACGCCACGCCTGCTACGCTCGTATTGTTCCATCAGTTGCATTGCACTTATTTTGGGTGCTCCAGTCATGCTTCCCATAGGGAAAGTGTTTTTGACGGCCTGTATGGCCGATAATTCGTCCTGTAATTCGCATACAACGGTCGAGATCATTTGATGCACATGGCGGAAACTGTAAATGCCAAATAAATCTTCGGTTTTTACAGTACCTGGTTTAGCTGATTTGGTAAGATCGTTGCGTACCAGGTCTACAATCATAACGTTTTCCTGTAATTCTTTTGGGTGATTGCGCAGTTCCTGTTTAGCCAGCTCATCGGCTTGCAGCTCCGTTTCTCTTTTAACTGTCCCTTTAATAGGCTGCGATACCAATTTACTGCCACGCTTAGCCAAAAAACGTTCGGGAGAGGCCCCTAATATGAAATTGTCCTTCCATTTAAAGAAGGTAGAGAATGGGTTAGGGGAGATGTTATTTAATTGCAAAAAAATGGTTGGTGGATTGATGTTCACATCCTCGGCATAAAACTCCTGGCAAAAATTGGTCACATAAATATCGCCCCGGGTAATATGTTCCTGTATGGCTGTTACAGCATCAACGTATTCATGTTTGCTAAACCTGCTTTGTAAACTTATAGGTGGCTGAATTGCGGTACGAGTTAATTCCTGCTGATTTATCGTGCTTAAAGTCCGTTGCGGTTCGTCGCTGGTGATCTCTGCCTCATTCCCTTTAATTATAATAAGATGTTCGGGGGCAAAAAAGTACAGGTCTGGAAATTGCAGTCTATCTGGATTTTGGGATGTTAGGTTTTCAACCTCATTCTTCAGATCATAACCCAAAAAGCCACAAAGCCATTCCGGATTACTTTTACGGAAAGATTGTAACGCTTCAAATGCATTGCCGGTATTGGCTGTTACATCTGCCTTGGCTCCAATAGCTATCAGGGTATCAAATTTGCCGTATGGATCATCAAAATTATTCGAATCGAGGTAACACACCGAATTGAATGACGATGCCCACTGCAGGGCTTTACGCTTGAAATTTTGCAGATCATCTACCTGTACTATCACCCTGCAAAAATAACCAAGTAAATGAAAAAAGGCCGGTTATACCGACCTTTAATAATATTTGTTTTGAAGCTTGTGAGGACACAACCTTCGGGAGTTTACATACTAGTGCAATACCAAAGTCTGTACCCTGTCTGGTCCCACTGACAGATATTTTATCGGAACGCCCAGTTCTGCTTCCAGGTAATCAATGTACGATTGCAGTTTTGCAGGAATCTCATTTAATTCGGTGATACCGGTTAAATCCTCGTTCCAGCCATCAATCTCCTTCAAAATTGGCTCGGGACTCACCGAACAGATATCATAAGGCATGTAGTCTATTTTTTCGCCCAAATAGTTATAATGCGTACAAGCGTAGATCTTATCGAAACCACTTAATACATCGGCCTTGGTCATTACCAGTTGGGTAACACCGTTAAGCATAATAGCATACTTTAATGCAGGCAGATCAATCCAGCCTGTACGGCGCGGCCTGCCTGTAGTAGCGCCAAATTCATGGCCGATACGGCGTAGTTCTTCACCTGTTTCATCCTCCAGTTCGGTAGGGAAGGGGCCGCCACCAACGCGGGTACAATAAGCTTTAAAGATACCTATTACATCACCAATTTGCTGTGGTGCTATCCCTAAACCTGTACACGCACCGGCTGCTGTTGTGTTTGATGAAGTTACAAACGGGTACGATCCAAAATCGATATCCAGCATGGCTCCCTGTGCGCCTTCGGCTAAAACCTTTTTGCCTTTTTTAATATAATCGTTTACCAGGTGTTCTGAATCAACCAGCGGAAATTTTTTAATAAATTCAATAGCTTCAAAAAACGCCTGCTCACGTTCAGAAAAATCTGCAACCTCGCCATACATAGCCTGTAGCATAGCTGTATGTTTATCAACAAGCTTCTGATACCTCTCTTTAAAGTCAGGAAGGGTTATATCGCCGATGCGCAAACCATTCCTGCCGGTTTTGTCCATATAAGTTGGACCTATACCTTTTAAGGTTGAACCAATTTTACCTTCGCCCATTTTCTTTTCAGATGCAGCATCCAGTAGTTGGTGAGTAGGCAGGATCAAATGTGCCTTTTTAGCTATCAGCAGGTTCTTTTTAGCTAAAAGATCATGTCCTGCATCTTTCAGCTTATCTATTTCCTTTTTTAGGGTGATAGGATCAATCACTACACCATTACCGATAAGGTTCATGGTATTCTCAAAAAATATACCTGAAGGAATGGTATTCAAAACGAATTTTTTACCGTCGAATTCCAAAGTGTGCCCGGCATTAGGGCCGCCCTGAAAACGTGCAATCAGGTCATAACCTGCGCTAAGTACATCAACAATTTTTCCTTTACCTTCATCGCCCCATTGGAGGCCTAATAATACGTCAACAGCCATTTATGTTATTGTAAATTCAATACTTAAATAAGAAAGGTGGCAAAGTTATATTTTTCTGTCACAAAAACCTGCTCTTAATTTCTCGCAGTTACCATAAAGATTTAAAGAGTGGTGTTTGATCTCGAATTTTAACAAATCGCCCATCATGCTCTGGATCTGTTGTATGCGTGGATCGCAAAACTCAACTACCTTGCCACAGTCAATGCAAATGATGTGGTCATGCTGCTTATAGCCGTATGATTTTTCGAACTGCGCCATGTTTTTACCAAACTGGTGCTTGGTAACCAGGTCGCATGATACCAGTAGTTCAAGCGTGTTATAAACAGTGGCACGACTAACGCGGTATTTTTTATTTTTCATGTGGATGTATAATGATTCCACATCAAAGTGATCTGAGCGAGAGTAAATTTCTTCGAGTATAGCAAAACGCTCTGGCGTTTTGCGCAGGTTTTTATTTTCAAGGTAGGCCTCAAAAATTTTTTTAACCAATGCTATAGTATCCGGTTGGGGCATAATAGTCTGTTAAGCAGGCAAAGTTATTAATAAAAAATAGAATCAAGAGACAAGAGTCAAGAATCAGGATTTTAGCTTCACTGTGTTTTTTCTTGACTCTTGATTCTCTTTCACGACACTTTTTCAATAGCCGAGTCAAACCGGTTTACGCCTGTAACGCCTTTAACCTGTTTTATTTTCTTGATCAGGTTTTCAAGGTGATCGGTATCATTAACGTATACCATGATCGATCCTTCAAAAATTCCGTTATCACTATCAACAGTAATAGAGCGGATATTTACCTTAAAATCAGTTGAAATAACCGTGGTTAGCTTGTTAATGAGACCAACTTCGTCAATACCGGTTATCCTGAGTCCGGTTAAAAATGCCAGTTCCTGTTGATTAGTCCACCGTGCTTTTACTATACGATAGCCGTAATTTGCCATCAGTTTGGCAGCATTAGGGCAATTGGTACGGTGAATTTTGATGCCATCGCTTACGGTAACAAAGCCAAACACGTCATCGCCGGGGATAGGGTTACAGCAATTGGCCAGCTTATAGTCAATTTTCTGCATATCCTCACCAATCAGCAGCATATCGCTGTCTTTCGATTTAAGGTTGCGGATAAGGCTTTGAACCTGTTCCTGTTCTATTTTATCCTGTGGCTTGTTTTCAACAATTTTTTCAAATGCCTGATATTCTTTCAGGTCCTTCATATCAATAACACCCTTGGCAATGTTATAAAATAGGTCCTGGGTTGATTGTAGCTTGAAAAAATAGCTCAGTTTATGTATATTTTCAGAATTGTAAGTGATCTTGAGCGATTTCATTTTACGCTCCAATATCTCCTTGCCATCCTCAGCAATTTTCCGTTTCTCTTCTTTTAGGGCCGACTTTATTTTGGCCTTAGCCTTTGCGGTAACCACAAAGTTAAGCCAGTCTTCCTTGGGCGTTTGCTTGCCGGATGTAATGATCTCTACCTGGTCGCCATTCTGTAATTTGTAGCTTAATGGTACCAGTTTATGGTTTACCTTGGCACCAATACAGCTGGCGCCAACATCGGTGTGGATCTCGAAGGCAAAATCCAGCGCGGTAGCGTTCAGTGGTAACTGGATAAGTGCGCCTTTCGGCGTAAAAATGAAGATCTCATCGCTGAACAAATTCATTTTAAAATCATCCAGGAAGTCGAGTGCATTTGAATCAGGATTTTTAAGCATATCCCTAACCTTTTGCACCCACTGATCAAGGCCGCTATCGGTTGATGACTCCTTGTATTTCCAGTGCGCGGCAAATCCTTTTTCAGCAATCTCGTTCATTCGTTTGGTACGGATCTGTACTTCAACCCATTGACCGCGGGGGCCCATAACTGTAGTGTGCAATGATTCGTAACCGTTTGCTTTGGGTGACGAGATCCAATCCCGTAACCTGTCGGGATTTGGTCGGTATTGGTCGGTAACTATGCTATATGCCTTCCAGCAATCTGCTTTTTCCTGGTCGGGAGCACTATCCAAAATTATCCTGATAGCGAAAAGATCATATACCTCTTCAAAAGGGATAGACTTTTTCTTCATCTTATTCCAAATGGAGTGGATAGATTTTGGGCGACCAAAAACATCTGCATGTAATCCCTGGCCCTCAAGCACTTTGTTTACCGGTTCAATAAAATCGCGGATAAATCTTTCACGCTCGGCCTTTTTTTCATTCAGCTTCTTTTTAATAAACTGGTAAGTTTCCCGCTCCATGTATTTCATAGACAGGTCTTCCAATTCAGATTTTATAGTATATAAGCCCAATCTGTGCGCAAGTGGGGCGTACAAATAAACCGTCTCTGATGATAGTTTAAGCTGCTTATCACGTGGCATAAACTCCATAGTACGCATGTTATGCAACCTATCGGCCAGTTTTATCAGTATCACCCTCACATCATCTGCCAGGGTAAGCAACATTTTGCGGAAGTTTTCGGCCTGTAAAGAACTGTTGGTATCAAATACGCCCGATATTTTGGTTAAGCCATCAATAATCTTGGCTACCTTTTTACCAAACTCCATCTCAATTTCGTCAAGCGTCATGTTGGTGTCTTCAACCACATCATGCAGCAGGGCGCAGACAATTGAAGTTGTACCAAGGCCAATTTCCTCGGCAGCTATCTGGGCAACAGCAATAGGGTGGTATATATAGGGTTCGCCGCTTTTGCGGCGCATATCCTTGTGGCTTTCAAGGGCCATGTCAAATGCCTTGCGAATCATTCGCTTATCGCCCTTTTGCAGGGTTGATTTACAGGCACGCAGCAAAGCACGATATCTTTTTAGGATCTCATTTTTTTCAGCTTCCAGATCAATCACTATCTCTTTCATATATGAATATTAGTGGTAAAAAATGGATCAACCTGTAACTAAAAAATTATTATTACAGATTATATTAAAATACCACAAAAATTTGCTTTAATTTTGTATTAAGTAAAAATATGAAATTTATTGGTTTTCTGTTGATGTTTTGTTGCATTATGGGCGAAGTAAAAGCCCAAACAGATAAACCTGTACCTATGATTCTGGGCAAAAATGATACCATTCGGGTTGCCGTTACAAGTATTGACGGAGAATTGGTTCCTTGGGTAGTATGCCCTCCTGTAAGAATTGTTGATACCCGCATATTTGCCAGTGATGCCGACAGAGATAATTACCGCCGTTTAAGGTATAATGTTATGAAGGTGTTACCTTATGCACGTTTTGCGGGCCAGCGGTACGCAAAACTGCAGCGCGACCTTGCACTTACCGGAGATAAAAAGAAGCAGAAAGAACTGATTGGTACGTGCGAAACAGAGATAAAAACATTGTTTAATAAGGAAATTAAAAATCTGACAATTAGTCAGGGCGAAGTTTTGATTAAGTTGATTGACCGGGAAACCGGCACAACCAGTTATACTATGGTTAAAGAGCTTAAAGGTGGTTTTAAAGCATTTATGTTTCAATCTGTAGCCAGCATATTTGGTCATAACCTTAAAGAAACATATGACCCTGATGAGCAGAAAGATATCGAGGCCATTCTTACCCAGGCCGGATATAATTCCACTAACTTCTAATAATGGATAACACAAGCGTCTACAAGTTTAACGTTCAAAAGTTAAACGGTGATGACATCAGTCTATCGGTTTATAAAAATAAAGTACTTTTAATAGTTAACACCGCTTCTCAATGCGGTTTTACCCCTCAGCTTAAAGATCTTGTATCATTAAAAGAAATTTTTGGTGATGCGGATTTTGAAATACTTGCATTTCCCTCAAATGATTTTGGCGGGCAGGAGCCTTTGGAAGGCGCTGCTATTACCACTTTTTGTGAAAATTCCGGAGTAAATTACCCCGTGTTTGATAAAATACGGGTGCGTGGGCCATTTGCTCATCCCTTATACCAGTTTTTTGCTGATAAAAAACAGAACGGTAACCTTAAATCGATTCCAAGATGGAACTTTCATAAGTTTTTGATCAATAGAGACGGTCATGTTACTGATTTTTATTACCCTTTTACCAAACCAACATCTTCAAAGATTCGGAAGAGAATAGAGCGTCTTTTATCGACAGCTCACTAAACATAAATACAATAATGAAATTAGATATTTTAGTTTTATCGGTACATCCTGATGATGCCGAACTTGGATGCTCGGGCACTATTTTAAAGCATATAGCTATGGGCCATAAAGCAGGCATAGTTGATCTTACTCGTGGCGAGTTAGGGACCCGTGGTACTGCAGATATTCGTGAACAGGAAGCTGCGGCAGCGGCAAACATATTGGGCCTTTCGGTAAGAGATAATTTAGGTATTCCTGATGGCTTTTTTGAAAATACAAAAGAGTACCAGTTGAAAGTTATTTCCGCTATCCGTAATTATCAGCCCCGAATTATAATAACCAATGCTTATCATGACAGACATCCCGATCATGGCCGGGCCAATGAATTGGTGGAGCATTCTGCGTTTTTATCAGGTTTGCGTAAAATAGAAACGTTTGATAAAAATGGTGAATCCCAGCAGCCATGGCGACCTGATTTGGTGCTACATTTTATACAGGATAATTACATCAGGCCTGATATTTTGATAGATGTTACCGAGTATTGGGACAAAAAAATAGAAAGCATACGTGCTTATGGTTCGCAATTTTTTAATCCGGAATGGGGCGATGAGCCTCAAACCTATATATCATCCCCCGAATTTATTAATGGAGTAGCCGCGCGAGCCARCGAATTTGGTAAAAGCATAGGTGTTAAATATGCAGAAGGCTACACAAGTAGAAAAATTTTAGGAATAGATAATTTATTTTCTTTAAAATAATATATTATTTAACTATAAATAAATAAGTCGCTAATCTTTAATAGGATAGCGACTTATTTTTTAATATCAGTTTAAATATTTAAGCCTTAATATATTCAAAGCGATTATTTTCATTACTTCTTTCTCGTCTCAGTTTATTTTCATTCGCAAGCTTTAAAAGGATACCTGACAATTCAGAAGTTTTAAAATCGGAGTCAAACTGATCTTTGCAATAATTGGCTATTGATGATATTGAACGCTGGATATCAAAGAAATCGGTACTTAGCAATTGGTTCAATATTTTAGTCGCTCCCGGCTTTTTACGACCAGGCATTGTAGGGTTTTCATCGTCTGAGCGTATTTTACGGCCTTTTTTGCTAAAAATCTCAGACCCGTCGGCATCTGCTTTTTCCGACTCAATCATAACATCCAGTAGCCTGTCGATAATTCGTACCTGTACAGCTTCTGATTGAAATGAGTTAACAACTTCTGCTACCTCAACAAGTTGTTTTTTTAATTTCTCGATATGTTTGCTCATGATGAATTAGATTTAATACGAATGAGGATAGTACAAATCTAAGGGGAATAATAATTAAAAATATAGCCTATTTTGGTAAAAAAATAGGCTATATTATTAATTAAGCCCTGTTAAGGCTATTGATGTCATTAAAACATATATTAAATATTAAGCTTTTTTTTGTGGAATAACTGACAGACAGGGCGTTATTACAGCTATTTACAGTGTTTTGGATATTTTCTCCAGCATTTCTAAACCAGTATCTATATGATTTTTTTCAATAATAAGGGCGGGCCTGAAACGGATGCTCTTTTCACCACAGCCTAAGTACATAATATTATTAGCTAATCCCTTATTAATGAAGCTATCGCGCTTGCTTTGATCTGGGAAATCAAAGGCTGTAAGTAAGCCTTTTCCTCGCACATTGCTTATAACAGGAAGTCTGTATGCAATATCGCTTAATTGGTTTTGCAGGTAATCGCCCATTTGAGCCGCATTGTTACAAAGGTTATCTTCTTCTATTATTTCCATGATCTTTGATGAACGAACCATATCAACCAAACTGCCACCCCAGGTGGAGTTAATACGTGACGAAATGTGAAAAACATTGTTTTCTACCTCATCAACCCGGTTACTGCAAAGTATGCCGCAAACCTGCATTTTTTTCCCAAAGGCTAAAATATCTGGTCTTGCTTTTTCGCCAAAATGTTCATGGCACCAGAATTTACCTGTGAGACCTACACCTGTTTGTACTTCATCGTATATCAGCATAGCTTCATATTCATCGGCAAGTTCTCTTAGTTTCTCTAAAAACTCTTTACGTACGTGGTTATCACCGCCTTCGGATTGTACGGGCTCTATTATAATGGCACAAACATCATCCTTATTATCTTCAAAAGCTTTCCTGATCTGCGCCACGGAAAGTTGTTCCCGTTGTAGCAGGTCTTCGTGGTTACTATCACTGTAAGGGAAATTCATGTAGGGTACAGATACGCGGGGCCAGTCGAACTTGGCAAACCACTTGGTTTTATTGGGAACGGTATTGGTTAAACTTAATGTATAACCCGAACGGCCGTGAAAAGCATGCTCAAAGTGGATCACTTTAAACCCCCGCTCTTTGGTATAGCCTTTGGCAAAGTTTTTTTGAACTTTCCAGTCCATGGCGGTTTTAAGCGCGTTTTCAATGGCTAATGAACCACCGGCTATAAAAAAGGCATGGGGCAAATAATCGGGAATACCCACCCGCGAAAAAGTTTCAAGGAATTGTGCGTATTGTGTAGTATAAATATCCGAGTTTGACGGGTTAGTTAAAGCTGCCAGCATCAGGTTTTTTTTAAATTCCTCATCGTTCAGCATTTTTGGGTGATTATATCCTAATGGTACCGAAGCAAAGCAGGTAAAAAAGTCGAGCAGGGTCCGGTCGTTCTTCGAATCATAAATATAAACACCCTTACTTTTTTCCATGTCAAAAGTGAGATCGAAGCCATCGGCAAGTACATGCTTCCGTAAAGAAGCCTGAACGTTTTGTGGTGAAATAAGTAAGTTGTACATATATTTTTGATTTACACAAATTTACTAAAAAGCCCCAAAAAACAAAATTTAGGCGGTTTTTGAACCGATTGGTAAAAAAGTAACTTTAAATTGTTTAAAGTTACTTTTTGTACCAAAGCCAAAACTGGTACACCAAATTTTAAGATGGAATCTTTGGAATTATATCGAAAAAGTTTCTTTTTGTATCACCAATTATCTATTAAAAGAAATTATTGAAAACAACAAAGTTGAAGTTCATTTCTCTTTTTTAACCAGGGTGGAAGCATCTATGTATGTTGGCAATACTAATGTTTCAAGAGAGATTTATACAGAGTGAAATAATCACCGAAAAAACCGGCGTTTTGTAATTCACTATTCGTGCAATACAAGGATAGCCTTTACAGAACGGTTCATGATCTGGTTAACCGTGCTGCGGTTAAACAGGCGATAAATGATGTTATGATGGTGTTTCACCAGGCATAAAATATCCACCTCGTTCTTTTCGATAAAATCTATGATTCCGTTGAGCGGGCTGCTATCTTTCAGATAATTAAAATTAAGTATGGTTTGCGGAATGAGTTCTTTGAGTCTCGCTTCCCCGGTTTGAATGTGTTTGATATCCGATTTTTCTTCTACGTATAAAACTTCCATTGCAGCCAGTCCGAATGCTTTGACTATTTCATTAAGTGCTGCTACATCTGTTGATGATAGTTTGGTCTCGTAGTCTGTAGCCAGTGTGATTGCCGGAATGCCTGGAAATTTACTGTCCAATGGAATGATCAGTGTCGGAATCTTCACTCTGGTAACCACCATACTGGCATTGCTGCCTACAATGCCACTCAGACCCGTAGCTCCGGTGATTCCCATAACCAGTAATTCTACCTGGTGCTTGTCGATAAATTTGGTGATAACGGCTTTTAAAAACCCGACATCGCAAAGGGAGGTAACCTTAACGTCCTTAAAAGCATCTTTTTTAACATAAGCATCAGCCCATTCTTTTAATGCCGCTCTTTTGTTGTAGTAATAGTCTTCAATATAAATAGCATTATAGATGTTGTTATCAATACCTTCAGTAGGATGAATAGCGTGGATGGCACATACTTCTAACCCGAGCAGCGCAGCCAGCCCCATAGCATATTCCATCGCGTTAGCCGCGCTGGGAGAAAAATCGGTGGCAACCAGGATCTGTTTCATTTTTTAATAATTTACAAAAACTATATGAACAAATGGAATAACATAAACAATAACGCGGCTAAGGTAATAGACACAGGCAGTGTCAATACCCAGGCCAGTGCTATGTTTTTTAAAGTATTGTTATTGAGGTTGCCTTTACCGCCTGAGGCAACCATCGCACCTGCAATACCGCTCGACAACACGTGGGTTGTACTGACTGGCAGACCAAAAGCAGTGCTCAGCCCGATAGTAGAAGCTGCGACAATTTCAGAGGTGGCCCCCTGCGCATAATTCAGATGTTCATTGCCAATTTTTTCACCTATAGTGACAACAATCCTTTTCCAACCGATCATAGTGCCGAGTCCAAGTGATAACGAGATCGTGGCAATAACCCAGATCGGGGCAAAGTCTGTAACGTGTTCTATCTCTGTAGAAGCGCCTGTAAGTGTATCTCTATCTTTCTGAGAAAATTTAATGTTTTCATCTTTGATAACTGCCCTGATATCTTTAATTACGCTTTCTACCTGTTTCCGGTAGCTATAGGTTTTTGCCACATCTTTTTCACTTTTTGTAGCCAGTAAAGCCCTGGTTTGGTTTATAGCTTCGTTAAGTTTTATCAGGGGGGCCTTTTGAACGGGATCTGCAGAAACTGTTTTGGTAATTACCTGTTCCGTTTGGTTGAGTGCCGTTAATACTTTAGCGTTCGGAATGCTATGGTTTACTGCAAACCTTGCGGGCATAAAAGCAATCAGGATCAGCATAAACAGGCCCACGCCCTTCTGCCCGTCATTACTGCCGTGAAAAAAGCTAACGAGCGTGCAGGTAGTTATTAACATCAGCCTGATGTGGATAGGGGGGCGGTCATTTTCTCCGGAAGGGATATGAAACAAAGCATGCGATTTGGTGACATGCTTCAGGAAAAGCATCAACAACGCGGCAGCGCCAAAACCGATAATGGGTGATAATATCAACGACGATCCGATTTCACCAGCCTTATCCCAGTTAACACCCGGGCCGTTGTGGTACCAGGTGAAAGCGAGGCCGCCACCGATCATTGCACCGATCATGGTATGTGAACTGGAGCAGGGAATACCAAGGTACCACGTGCCCAGGTTCCAAATGATGGATGCCAATAGTACTGATAGCACCAGACAGGCCCCTACACTGACGGGTAGTGTCATTAGTGTATCCAATGGTACCAATTTTAAAATGCCCATAGCAACTGTTACGCCGCCAAGCATTACACCTAAAAAATTCCACGTTCCCGACCAGGGTATGGCGTAAACAGGTTTCAGGGCTTTGGTGTAGATCACCGTGGCTACCGCGTTGGCTGTGTCGTGAAATCCGTTTACAAATTCAAAGCCTATTACTGCTATTATACACAGAAAAAAAACGATTAAAATGTAACCGCTTAAATCAACCTGGCCAAGTAAAGGAAGGATAACTGCGATGAGTGAATAATGCATAGAACAGCGTTTCTGAAAAAAGGAATTATACTTGTCGCCTTTTATTCAAATAACCGCTTCTTAAGTTGCCTTAATGCAAAATTCAGATTAATATATCATTACCTTATTGTTTAAACAAGTAAACTAATAGTAAAATCTCCCTATACGGAAGCTCATTTACCATATTGTTCAATAGCCAGTTAGGTTAAACCGGCCATATTATTTTGGTACCTGTACTGAACTGTCATTAATTACAAATGGATGGTTTTGCAGCATGCGATAAATTTCGGCCCCTGCCAGTAAAACAGGACCGTAACCATGTGCGACATAGTTATTTACCGGCCGGTAGTAATAAAAAGCAGGATCGAAACCCATACCTGTACCCACGCAGGTACCTTCAACCTGGCCCTTATCATTTACCTTTGTACTTACCGCATTCCAGGCAAGGAGCGCCGCCGGTCCATAAGCTTTGGCATCCAGCCAGCCCTTGTTAATAGCTCTTGCAAAGCAATAGGCGTAAATTGCTGTTGCCGAAGTTTCGAGGTACGAATCATTGCGGTCAAGCAACTGGTGCCAGAAACCGGTTGCATCCTGGCGTTGCGCAAGGCCGGCAGCATGTTTGTTTAACATTGCTATCAACGCGGCTCTTCCCGGATGGCCCTGTGGCAGCGCATCAAGTAATTCAATACTTGTTAAAATAGCCCAGCCATTTGCCCTGGCCCAATGAAACTGAGGGTGCGGATCCATATCCTGAACCCAACCATGCATATACAATCCGCGTTCGGGGTTAAACATTCGTTTACTGAACAATTGGTATTGCTTTACTGCTTCATTAAAATACTTGCCATTGCCGGTAAGTGCGCCCATTTGTACAAGTGCTGGAAGGCTCATGTACAAATCATCGAGCCATAGTGTATTTGGGTGAGGGCGGTTACGCGCCAGCGTACCATCGGCCAGGCGAAATTGCTTTGTCAGGATATAACTGATATAGTTATCAATTATCGGTCGCAGATCCGGCTTTACGGCCCCTGTTCTTACGGCTTTGATCATGGCCGCAGCCATTGACCCCGCATCGTCGAGTGCCTCGGGCGTAATTACAGACTTTACCGGTGTTGTTGCCTGTGGCGAGGTTTTGAGGTAATTTTTAAAGCCGGCAACTGCGTTACCAATATAACTTACCCGGTTTAGCGTATAATCTGTAAATTTTTTATCCCCGGTTGCAGCTCCTGCCTCCAGCATACCCGTATAGGTTACGCCCCATTCATAGCTTATTAGTCTGAACTCGCCGGCTGCAAAAACACTATTGGAGTTTACGTTGTCGAAATTATTGATTGCCTGCCTGCTTGATTTGTCAATTAGTTGATAAGGTGTAACTTCATTCAAATAATGGTATACCTTATCCAGAACAGCTTTAACATCGGCGTGTTTAGTTTCCCCATAAGGGGTTATATAAGCCGGCTTAAGCAAATGTAATGGCGAAGTTGCATCATTATTTTTTGAAGAAATATTTTGGCTGTAGGATGCATGTGGGATAGTTTGTAATAACAGTGTAACAATACAGCAATTTAAAGCAAGCCGCAAAGGCCTGCAACTGCCTGGCATGRCGTCAGATCGGAGCATTAAATCGGTAATTAGTGGCATGGTTGATATATCGGTTGTAAAGTTATGGTATCAGATGTTTCCAAGGCAACATTAAGTCAAAATTCAAAAGTCAAAATTCAAAAAGCTTTATGGTGTGATAGTAAGAAAACCACAACACCTCAAACAGCATGTTCCTGTCTGAGGTGTTTTAGGTGGGTAGTGTCTACCACCCCGGGTTTTGGTAGCCACTTTTTTGGCTGGGCGACATGGGCTGGCCATTTACGGTTGTGGCATCAATCTGTATCTGAGGTATAGGTCTTAACTTATCCCTGGGCGCAATACTTGTAGCATCCTTGTTAAATAGCTTTGTTCTGTCATATAATGTTTCCGTACGCGCCAGGTCCTCCCACCTGTAAAACTCACCACATAGTTCACGTGTACGCTCATTTAGCATAAAATGGATAAAACGATCAGATGCACCGACAGCGGTAGGCGGATAATTTTCACTTGCCGCGTTAGTTGTAAATAAATCAGTTGTAGCCATCAATTGCGGATACGTATCGGATACGTCGCCGGGTGTGCCGCCGTCAAATATATAAGTTTGCGGATTTCTGAATTCACCGGAATGATACGCAGCCCTTTGCCGTATCTTATTAATATAATTTAGCGCGGTGGTATAGTCACCCTTTCGCCCATAGGCTTCGGCAGCAATAAGGTAAGTCTCGGCTAAGCGGGCAACTATACCGTTACGTATCCCTCTTTCTTCATTATAATCGCTCGTTACACGTACCGGATCCAGCATTTTTACCAAAGTAAGGTACTTGTTGTTGTTAAAGCCCTGTTGTATAGCCCCGCCTGGCGCAGTAGTATAATACCGGGCATAAACGGTATACCTGTATTTAGCCAATTGTGCTGTAGTTAATGGATTGCTTTTGGTATTTACGATAAATAACGCGGCAGTATCGCCAATACCAAATTTGTAAGCCCCTGCCAATGATGGGTTAGGTGCATTAGCAGCTGTAAATTTAGGCGTCCCCGCGTTTGTGTTAGAGTAAAACGCTGTACGGAAGCTTTTATAAAAACGGGAATCGTTTTTACGGTCAAACAGATCTATGGTATAATCTGAAGGGCCTAAACGGCGAAAAGGCCTGCCGTTAAAATTATCGGCATTCCGGGCCATACCGGGGATGCCAACATCATACTGGCAAATGTAATACTCATGTGTACGGTTACCGCTGCTGCCATTCAATGTAAGGTCTTTGATGAACTGAACCGCAAAAATGATCTCTTTACTGGCTTGTGCTGTCTGGAACCTGCTGATGTCTCCGGAGGGCGCAGACCCATTTTGACCAACAGCCGGTGTAACTACTTTTGGATAGCCTGCAGGATAAACACCGTTCCAGATATTCATATAATCGTTCTCAAGGGCGTAGTATGGACTGTTAATTACCTGTGTGGCGTAATAGGCCGCGCTATCCATATCCGTTGGCTTTTGACCCCGGGCATCGGTAACCGCGCTGCCGCGGGTTAAGTACACCTTGGCCAGGAAATGTTGCGCTGCACCCTGGGTAGCCCTACCCTGATCTGTTGTGGTTGGAGTAAGATTATCTGCCGCATAGCGAAGATCATTAATAATTTGTTTATACACATCGGCGGCAGATGCACGCGTAAAATCAGTTTGCTTACCTGTAATCGGCTGCAATACTAAGGGCACGCCGGCAAACTGCTGTACCAGCTGAAAATAATAATACCCTCTCAGAAACCTTAACTCGGCCATTCGCTGGGTAACCTGTGCCGGCGTACTCAATGTTTTTGATGTTGTGCTTTTGAAAAGCGGTAGCTGCTGGATCCCCAGGTTACAACGCCCGATACCCTGGTAATTATTTACCCATAAACCATTTAATAAACCTTCGGCAGGGTTAAGGCTTGCAGCATAACTGTTATAGTATTCATAGTTAAACTGATCGCCTTCTATAAACTCATCAGTGCCAAAATTATATAAAGCATAAGCCTGCTCACCTTCAAATTTGTTACGAAGAGGAGTGTAAGCTGACCGTACCAGGTCCTCTAAACCCTGGTCAGTATTATAATGCTCCTGCGTAAGGGTACTTACCAAATCTTCTTTAAGGTACTTCTTACACGATGTGATGCCTAAACTCATCACGAATACAATAACCGGAATGATATATTTTTTCATTTTTATTATCTTTTAATTATAACCAATTGCTTATAAGCCCGCTTTTATCCCAAATACTAAACTTCTGTAACTGTATGATGTAGGACCGGGGTTATTGGTACTGCTTGATGGATATGAGCTCGAATATGGCATTGTTTCAGGATCGTAGGTTTTATATTTGCTGAATAAGAAGGGATTAACCGCATTAACTGAGAATGATAAACTCCGCATCTTTATTTTATTAAGTATAGAAGCCGGTAGCTGGTACGAAAGCAAAATACTCCTTACCCGTACAAATGATCCGTCTCTGAAACCATTTGCCTGCCAGTAAAGCGGTATATCACTGGTGAGGTTAGGCTGAGGATAATCATTTGATGGGTTGGTTGGTGTCCAATAATTTAACTGTATTGACTGATAACGGCCAACAAGCGAAGGGCGTGGATCGCGCACCAATCCGCCATGGCTGATATACACAAAGGCTGATAATTCAAAACCTTTATAACTAATTGTATTATTAATACTACCGGTCCACTGCGGGTTTGGCGAACCCAGCAGCATTTTATCGGCTTCGGTAATAGTAGTATCACCATTCATATCCTGTACGCGAATCCTGCCGGGTTGCAATGCGGTATTGGCCTTGTTTCCGGCTTTTTTCCAGTAATAGTCATATAAAATACCACCTGGCTGCGCATCGCTGTTCTGGAATATGCCCTGCCTTTTATAATCGTAATATGACCTGATGGGGGCACCTAAGAACCACTGGCTCGAAATGTTATTATTACCTGAACCATCAAGCGATGTAATAGCCTCTTTATTTTTAGAGAATACAAAGTCGGTTGTCCATTTAAATCCACCATGGTTAATATTGACAGTAGAAAGGGCTACCTCAATACCACGGTTTCTTACTTTGCCCAGATTAACAGTTATGTTACTATAACCCGATGCGTCAGGTAATTTCTGAGGTTGAATTTCATTTGAATTAGATTCATAAACATCAATTGAACCCGAAATCCGACCTTTAAATAAACCGTAGTCCAGGCCTATATTTTTGGTTACGGTTTTTTCCCAGGTTAAATCGGGGAGTGGTAAACCATTGGGTGCGTAACCCTGGGCCGGGCTGACACCAAAATTATAGTAGGATAAATTTAAAGTACCATTGGTTAAATATGGCCGGATACCTGAGTTACCTACAGAACCTATACCACCACGTAACTTTAGCTGATCAACAAAGTTCACCGCTCTCATGAAATTTTCCTGGTCGATACGCCAGGCTACAGAACCTGATGGGAAAGCTTTACCCTTATGCTGTTCAGATAGTACAGAAGATCCGTCATACCTTTCTGCTAAAGTTAAAATGTACTTACCGTTATATGCATAAATTATCCTTCCTAAAAATGATGCTAACTGATATTGCGAATAGCCTCCTTTATAGGTTACCACCCCCGTGGCATTGTTTTGTAAGGAGTACCATTTTTGCGATTCATAGTTAAGGCCGGCGGCCGAAGCATTGGTGGAGTCTCTTCGGTCTTTCACCAATTCTTGTACCGCGGTTATACTGATGTCATGTTTTTTTGCAACAGTAGTACTGTATGACAATTGGTTTTGCAGTGTCCAGGTTAGGTTTGAACTTGTGTTAAAAGAGGCGTTTGCCGCGCCGCCAGCCCTCGACGAGGAAATGGAACCATTGAATGTGCCGTTTCTTACACTCGTTACATCGGCACCAAAAGTGCTTTTCAATGTTAATCCCTTAAAAATATTAGCTTGTACGTATACGTTGGCTAAAAAATGGCTTATGCGATTTTCATTAATGATATTGGTAACATCATTAAGAGGATTAAGAATGTTACTATCATTACCCGGAAACAGCACAAAATTGCCGTTGCTGTCATAAGGTTCGGCCAAAGGTAATTGCCCCGAGGCAGCACTATATATATCAGAACCTGTATTTTGTATAGCATTGGCGTAAGTGATATTACTACCTGCAGAAAAATAGCTTATCGGCCTGAAACTTGCACTATTTGATATGCTATACCTGGTATAATCCTGCCCCGGTATAATTCCCTTCTGTTTTAAATATCCCAATGAAAAAGCATTGCTGAGTTTTTCTGAACCACCTGATATGGAAAAGTTGTGGTTTTGTGTTGAACCTGTTCTTAATGCCTTTTTCTGCCAGTCATAGGTAGATACTTTGGAAGCATCATAAATAGCAACGTTATCCAGTATGGGATAACCCAAACTTGAAAGCAAGGCCTTTTCGGCATCTGTAGTGGGCCTTGTAGCTACATCAAATACGCCGTTTGCAGGATCATACTTGGTAAAGGTATATCCGGCCAAAACCTTACCTAATACGTTGGGATCTGCACCAAAAAGTTTATAATCTGATGCAGGATCCGGAAAATACCGCTGGCTGCTGCTTGTGGTACTTAATCCCGGATTATATGATTTGCCCCCTACATAAGCATCCCTTTTAAACTGCGCATAATCGGGCCCATTAAATACGTTTAACTTTCTTAATATATTATCAAATGATGTGCTGCCACTGTAGTTAACCGTTACCTTACCTGCTTTTCCTTTTTTTGTAGTAATCTGTATAACCCCGTTGGCGCCTCTTGAGCCATAAATTGCTGTAGCCGAAGCATCCTTTAATATATCGACAGATTCGATATCCAGGGGATTAATATCATCAATACTGTAAGATACAGGAACACCATCTACCACAAATAATGGGTCGTTAGTAGCATTTAATGAGCGGTTGCCCCTGATGCGGATAGCAGAACCTGCACCAGGACGATAGGAACTTGGCCGTACAACCAGGCCCGGTGCTTGTCCCTGTAAAGCAGTGCTCAGGTTAGCTGCCGGTACTTTATCCATTTTTTCCACATTAACCGATGCTATAGCGCTTGATACATCGCCCCTTTTTTGTGTACCATAGCCAATTACCACCACTTCGCTTAATGATTTTGATTCGGGTATTAATTTAACATTCACAACAAGGCCGGCGCCTACGGTAACTTCCTCTGTTTTGAAGCCTATAAAACTAAATATCAGAACACTGCCCTGAACATTACCATCTGGAGCGTGCAGGCTATATGAACCATTGCCATCAGTAACGGTAGCAGCGTTTGTCCCTTTTAGTTTGACACTTACACCCGGTAATGGCTGGCCGGTTTCATCAGTAACTTTACCGGTTATAACCACAGGAGGCAACGGCGGGGCATTATCCATAACATCTGCCTTAGGCTTTAAAATAATGGTTTTATCAAAAATCTGGTAAGTAAACGGCTGGCCCGCAAAACAGTCCTTCAGTACTGTTTCCAACGGAACATCTTTCACGTTAATGGAAATCTTTTTTGTTTTTTGAAGCAGCTCATCGGCATATAAAAATTTATAATTAACCTGCCTGTTAATTTGCTGGAATATCTTCTGTAATGAAACATTTTTTTCTGACAGCGTAACAGTTTGCGAATACGAAATTGCGCTTACGTGCATACTACATACCAGTAAAATAACAGTGGTTAATTTCATAATCAGGAGTGTTTTAAATACCGGCTTGCGCATCCGGCAAAAACATTCATAGTAAAAATTAAAATTCATACTTTTGCATTGTATAGGTTGAATAATCGATTGGTTAGTAATTGCATACGGCCAGCTATTGATCCTGTATCTGCCGGGGGCGCGCCAACGCTTCCCGGTTTTTGTTCAAAGCTTTTTATTTGTTTATTCTATTTAATTTGGGGAGATGCCGTTACCTGGTTACAGTAATTTTCCGGCCATCAATACGGAAATGAACTCCTCCTGTCAGTTCAAGCATATTTAATATTTGTGATAGGTTATTCCTGCGTGAAATGCTTCCCGAAATATGTGTTTGAGGTATTTCATCTTTGTATTCAACTTCAACATCGTACCATCTGGCAATTTTCTTCATTACGCTTTCCATATCTTCTTTGTCAAAAATGAAAAGGTCATTTTTCCAGGCCACAGATTCGTTAACATCAATAGCTTGAATTTTAATTTTTGAAGAGTTTCGTTTGATATAGGCTTGCTGTCCGGGCAGTATCGTTTTACTATGACCATCCTGGTATATTTTAACCGAGCCTTCAAGTAAAGTGGTTTTTACAGCTTCTTCATCGTTGTAGGCATGTACATTAAAATGTGTACCCAGTACCTGTACCACTGTGTTGTTTGCAAACACTTTAAAAGGCTTTAATTTATTTTTGGCAACTTCAAAATAAGCCTCGCCGGTTAAATAAACCTTACGCTCAAACTTGTTGAACACTATAGGAAATTTTAAAGATGAGGCAGAGTTGAGCCAAACCAAACTGCCATCGGGCAGTGATATTTTGTATTTGCACCCTGTAGGAATAGTAATAATATTGTGTTGGTTTTTGAAAAAGCCGCTGTTGCTACTTGTTATATGATAACTAACAATACCGCTATTGACACTGATTCTTAATCCGGCATAGTTTTTAACCGTACCTGCCGTACGGCCATTTATTGTTACTACAGAACCATTGGCTAAGGTAAGTTTGGCTTTGTCTGTGCCGGGAGGTACATCATTTTTATATGCGATGTTTTTAGAGATTGCAGCCTGTAGTTTTAAAGCAGGATGCGAATTTTTATAAAGTATAGCTGTTACAGAAAGCGTTAAAAGGATAGCCGCCGCGTATTTCCACTTTCGCATGAAAATATAAACCTTATCAGTAAATGATACATTTTGAGTCCGCATAGCGATATTTTGCCATGCATCCCTGGTTTTTATGGATGTGAGGAAATCCAGGTCGGATTTTATCATTTCCTCATTTTGTAACTTTTCCATCAGCAAAGCATTTTCGGGCTTCGCGTTTATCCAGGCATTCAGCTCAATTTCTTCAATTGCAGATAGACCGCCCTTCAAGTGCTTTGCAATAAGAACAGCATACTGATAAGCTTCGTAATTGTTGTCCATAAATAATATTTAGGCTGTGCCTGGGGCACATAACTGGTAATATCAATAAGGACACCTGAATGTAACAACGGGGTGACAGCAAGATGAAAAAAAGTTTTTTGAGTAAAATCGAAAAATTAAAAGCAGCTAATGGCTATTAATACAACAAAAAGTTCCGGACTTAAATTGCCTCTTAATACTTTAAGAGCCCTTTGCTTTTGTGTTTTAACCGTATTAACTGATATACCCAAAACATCGGCTATTTGATTGTTTTTCATATCATCCAGGTAACTCATCCGGAATATTTGCTGGCAACTGCCGGGCAGCAATGCAATTGCCTGGTGTATCTCTGCCAGTACTTCAGTTCTGATAATGGTATGAAATATGGTTTCTTCAACGGGAATGCCATGCAGACTGTTCATATGCTGTTCGGCTACTTTATTATGCCTGATAATATTTAAACTGGCATTTTTTACTGTACTATAGAGGAAATTTTTTATCGCTACCGGGTTATCGGAAATATGATCACAGTTGTCCCAAAATTTCACAAAAGCATCCTGGGTAATATCCTCGGCCTGCGGTTTATTGTTAACTATCTGGTACGAAAAATATACCAGTCGGCTATAATAACAATCAAATAAATTTTTTAAATCAGTCTCACGGTAAGTTTTACTTTGATTATCTAAAACATTATTTTCCATTATAGATCAGGTTACAGTTAGGCATAGTAAGACCTTATTTATTAAGCTGAATTTTAAATTAGCGGCTTACGGCAATAATTGGTTTAACTAATATCGATATAAATTTCCCGCCGGGTATCCTGCTGTGTCCTGTACTGAATATAGTACAGTTTTCTGCTTCGCCGGGTTCCGAAAAAAACATAAACCCCGAAGCTATGACGATTAGCCAACGAATAAACCGCTTGCGAACACGGTAAGGGTGGAATGGCACTGGTGCAGGCTGAAATAGCGCCTGTTGTTTCGCTTTTAAACGCTGTTATGGAATGTTAAAAGTGGAGTTGCTTCACTGGGAGGAAGAAGCCGTTTTGAAGTTTTTTATAGGTCGGCAATTTCCACATCTTCCCAGGTCCGCCTTTTATAACTGCGAAACATTACCCAGTTCATCAACAAAGCCGGAATGATGGCTACCCAAACAGCCGTTTCCCATTGCATGAGCATATAATGGCCGAAGCCGATGGCACCGATAAAACCGAGAATTAGCAGTGAAGTTACCATTTTGCCACCACCCTGCTTAACAACCACCGGGTTGGAAAAGGGGAGGCCTTTAACCATGAACAGTGCCATGAGTAAACCGTAAATAAGGCTGACAAGGAACGCGAGGATGAGATCATTGATAGCCTGCGGCCCCCATATCGCTACAATACCGGCGCTCAGTACCAGGCAATAGGGGAAAAAGTATAGCGTAACGATTGCCTTATACATGCCTGAAAGGATCTTGCCCGGTTTATCGACCGGCAGCGCATAATAAACCCAGGCAGACTTATATTTTTCTGACATGGAGATGTGCATCAGCATGGAAGAAAGGATGAATGTACACAGGTAGATCAGAAACACATAGGTATGCCCTACCTGCAGCTTTTCCCAACGATCATTCAGGTTATCTCCTTTTCCGTTCAGGGCAAAATACAGGAAATAGATTGGTACGTAAGCAAACGCCGGATACACCTTCATTTTGAATTCTCTTGTCCGGGCAGCAAGTTTCCAGGTGATCCTGAAACCCGCGTTTTCCACCGGATCGGGAGCAATGATGCCGGAGATTTTTTCGATCAATCCAAAGTTGCCTGTCTTTTTGACGCTGGCAGACACATTGGTGCTTCCGTCGGAGGTAGCAATCATTGCCAAACGCCTGTTAAAGCCGGGTGCCAGCACTTTTGCTACAAGCCATAACCCCAACAGCGGTAGGGTAAAACCAGTTACAGCCAGTAAACCAGTTACATAATTTGCCCTGGCGGTATGCAGCAGCGCCTCGTTCATGGCAGCGATCCAGACGGGCGGGAGCAGATAAGCCCACCAATGGGTTAGTAAATTGATATTCCCTAAAATAGATACATTAATAAGGCGGGGCAGGAGGTAATAAGCCGCGAAGATCATGACCGAAAAGCCGATCTGGAAATAACTGATCACATCTTTGAACTTTTGCGGGCTAACAGAGCGCATAAGCAGCAGGTAAACGATGTTTACCAAAAAGATGCTCAGGAAAGTAGCTTCCAGCAGCTGCAAAAAAAAGATAGGTACTGCCGCTAATCCGTCCAGGAAGCCGACGATCACCAATGCGGGCAAGCCCTGCAACAAGGCCAGTCTTAATACATAAATACTGATGTGGAGGATACGCGATACTGCGATGGTGCGGTCGTTAACCGGCCGGGGAAGCAGGATAAACTGGTCGCGGGTATCTACCAGCACTGTAGTGAAATCCGAAATGAGCGTTAAGGCCATGAGCACCATAAATACCAGGAAGTAATAGGTTTGGCCCACATATGGCATTTGGTTCAGGGTAAGTAACAGCCCGATAAAAAAGCCCATCAAAACCTGGACAAAGCTGATCATCCAGGGCGATTGCTGCCCATTGTTCTTCGCATTCTTTTTTACGGCAAACATTGTCTTGGGGCGGCGGTTATCCATCAAAAGCTTTACGCGCAGAATTTCGTCAAGCTGAAAGATGTCTACGCCCGTACGGGCAAGCACTGGGTAAAATAAAGACACAAACCGTAAAAATAATTTATCCATCGAAAAGAGCGGAAGCAGCAAATTATTCATTGGAGCAGGTTGATGTTTATTCGAAAGCGTTAATAATGGCATCTGTTTCGGTTGTGGAATCCTCCCTGCCAGTCAGTTTTGAAAAAATCCGTTCCAATGTATCGCTATGATTTTGTTTCAGCGACTCGAACGTGCCGTCTGCAATGATCTCTCCTTTATTGATGAGCAGGATCCTGTCTGAAACCTTTTCCACTACATCCATCATATGCGAACAATAAAATATGGTTTTTCCTTCCTGCGATAAGCGCATGATTAGTTCTTTAATCATAATCACTGCGTTGGCATCCAGCCCAGATAGCGGCTCATCCAGGATAATGATTTTCGGATTATGGATTATTCCCGAAATTAGCAACACCTTTTGTTTCATGCCTTTTGAGAAAGTGTCCATCCGGTCGTCGCCGTTTGCATCAAGCCCGAAAGCGGCTAATAGTTTTACTGCCCGGTCATGCAACATTGCTTCTTTCATACCATACAGTTTGCCCACAAAATCGAGGTATTCCATTGGCGTGAGTACATCATAGATCTCGGCATTTTCCGGAACGTAGCCTATCATGCGCTTAATCGCCAGCGGATTCTCTGCCATGCTGATGCCATCTACAGTTACTTGTCCTTCAAAATCAGGGATCAGCCCGGTTAATATCTTAACGGTTGTGGATTTACCAGCCCCGTTCGGGCCGATATAGCCGATTACCTGCCCCGGATAAATATCAAGAGACAGGCCTTTGAGCACTTGTTTTGAGCCGTAAAACTTGGTTAGGTTTTGTATTTGGATAAGTGGATCTTCACGCATAGCGATTTCCTGGTTTGATGCCGTTAAGATATAAAATTTAGTTAAGAACAGGGCAAAACAGTTCCGGCCATTAAGCTGGCAGTATGGGCCGATTAAGTGCCGGATTAGTGGTACATAAAAACGGTAAAGTCTTCCTCACTATAATCCATCCGCAGGCTTGCCCGTTCGCAAAGTGTTTCGCAATAAGACATGATGGTATCGGGATCATAGGCGGCCAACAGGCCATTGGGAATGACGTGCCGGAGCAGGTTAAAACCCAGTCCCATTCTACAGCTTCCGTATAGCCGGGCAATGGCCTTGTAAATAAATTCAGGGTCTTCCTGGCAATAGTTGAGCGAGCCGCTCGCCAGCACATAGTCTGATAAAGGCAAATCATTATGGATAAAATCTCCCTTTAAAAACCGGGCACCCGGCAGGAAGCCGTAACGCCTTTCCGCCTCTTCCAGCAGTTCCGGGATCTGTTCTATACCGGTATACTGTAATCGCTGGCACGTTGTAAACAGGTAGGCTAGCAGGTCCCCGTGGCCGCAACCGGCATCCAGCACCGTGCAGTCATCCATATTGGCTATTTCGCACAGTACTTTGAAGCGGATCAGCTGGCTTTCAGGATCTCTCCAGCCCAGAGCAGCCGTGCTGGTGTTACCATGAAAGGCAATCATGCTGCGGTGGTAGTCAAATATGGCGGAGTTGTCGTTGGCGGGCATAAATCAAAGATAATTATTTGACCAGTGATTACGGGTTTTGGATAAAGTTTAGAAATCATAGACCTTTAATTATGACTATTAAATGAGTTGTGAAGTGTTGAACAATCAATTACTTTAAAATTTATCCTTCATCCCCAGTAAACCCCAGGTCCCGCCACTATGAATAGCCAATATTTTACTGCCTGGTTTAAAATACCCCTTGCCGATTAGATCATACAGTGCATACATCATTTTGCCTGTATACACAGGTTCAATAACTGTCCCGGTGGAGGCTACAAACTTTTTTATAAAGTTAATTAGCTCCTCAGTCGCTTTTCCATAGCCTCCAAAATGGTAGCCGGTATGGATATCAAACTCAACTGGGGTAGTCAAAAATCTGTTGATCTCATCTTTTATAAAGCCTCCATTTTTAAATACAGGTATGGCGTTAAATCGTGTTTTAAATTGATGGTTAGTAAGGCCGTTAATGATACCCGCTGCTGTAGTCCCGGTTCCGCAGGCGCAAAAAATATGGTCGTAACCATCGGTAAGCTCATCAATCAGTTCGCTGCATCCCTGGACTCCTTCTGCGGATGCACCGCCTTCATCAATGAAAAAGGCATCTTCGTTATTTCCAAAATATTTATAAAACAGGGCTGCTTTATCGCGATAGCTATCCCGATCGGTAAATATCAATTGCATACCGTGTAGCTTGCATAAAAACAGGGTATCATTGTTAACCTCTTCGCCCCGCACAATACCGGTAGCCCAAAAACCAAACTTTGCTGCAGCGGCGGCAGTAGCCAGCAGGTGGTTTGAATATGCGCCTCCAAAAGTAACAATGTGATTTTTATGTTGTTCCTGAGCTTTTTTAAGCAGGTATTTTAATTTACGCCATTTATTACCCGATATCATGGGATGTATCAGATCGTCGCGTTTTAAAAAAACTTTTACGCCGTGCTCATCAAATAATGGGTTTGTGATTTGATGTACCGGACTAAAAATCTCCAAATCAATATTCATAAAATAACCTGCCCTTAATGCTATTGCAATATTACGCTTTACCTACCACAAAAAACGATTACTTTTGCCGTCAAATGGCATACGAACCCGAGCTGATAGAGCAGGAAGAACAGGATTTATTTGAACACTTGCGCGTTGTGGTTGATAAAGGTCAATCCCTGCTGCGTATTGATAAGTTTTTGATGCACAGGGTAGAGAATGCATCACGTAACCGCATCCAGAACGCTATTGAACTGGGCAATGTACTGGTGAATGATAAGCCTATTAAAAGCAGCTACCGGGTAAAACCGCTGGATGTTATTTCGGTGGTGTTGCCTCACCCGCCTCGTGATACCGAGGTTTATCCCGAAAATATTCCCATTAATATTGTTTACGAGGATGACGATGTTTTGATAGTGGATAAGGCTGCTGGTATGGTGGTACATCCCGGTTATAATAATTACACCGGTACATTAGTGAATGCACTGGTGTACCATTTTCAGCAGCTGCCTACCTTACCGGGCAATGATGGCAGGCCTGGCTTGGTGCACCGGATTGATAGGGATACATCGGGGTTGCTGCTTATCAGCAAAAACGAACGCTCCATGAACTGGCTGGCCAGGCAGTTTTTTGATCATACTATTACACGTAAGTACATAGCCCTTGTTTGGGGAGATCTTGCTGAGGACGGTACCGTAACCGGTTACATCGGTCGCAGTATTGCGGATAGAAGGGTAATGTCCATTTACGACGATCCCGAAAAAGGAAAATGGTCTGTAACCCATTACAAAGTGTTGGAGCGCATGGGGTACGTTACGCTGATCGAATGTCAGCTGGAAACCGGTCGTACCCACCAGATAAGAGCACATATGCGGCACATTGGTCATCCACTTTTTAGCGATGCCACTTACGGCGGCGATAAAATTTTAAAGGGTACTATGTTTAGCAAGTACAAGCAATTTGTAGATAATTGCTTTGAACTGATGCCCCGCCAGGCCCTGCACGCGCAAACGTTGGGCTTTTTACACCCCACGCTAAAAAAACAGATCCTTTTTGAATCGCCACTACCACCCGATTTTGAAAGCGTATTGCTAAAATGGCGTAAGTATACAGATGCAGATGTGAGATCTTAGACGTTAGATATGAGAAAGAATCCAATCCAACAACAATGAATTTAAACCCTAAGTCAAAATCTCAAATCTGATATCCGAAAATGACACCAGTGCTTATCAATTTTAACGGACAGATACTTCCTCAAAATAGCCAGGTGCTTACTGTGTCCAACCGCGCCTTTAAGTATGGCGATGGCTTATTTGAGAGTATGCGCCTGATGAAGGGACAACTAAAGTTTGCAGACCTGCATGCCGACCGCCTGCAACGTGGTATGAAAGCGCTCAAAATTGATGGCTATTCGCAAATGGATGCCTGGTTTTTAAAAGAAATTGTGGAGGAATTAGCTAAACGGAACAAGGTAAAGCATGGCCGCCTGCGTTTAACCGTTTACCGCGATGCCGAAGGATTATATACACCAACTCAAAATAAAATGGGCTATTGCCTGGAGCTAACTGCATCCGATGAGCCCCGTTATTTTTTGAACGAGAAGGGTTTAATCATGGACGTGTTTACAGAGTTGCCCAAACCATCCAACTATCTATCCAACATCAAAACCTGCAACTCGCTGATTTATGTAATGGCAGGTATTTATAAAACGCAGAATAAGCTGGATGATGTTTTTCTGTTAAACCAAAACGGTTTTTTGTGTGAAGCCAGCAGTTCCAATATATTTATCCACTACCAAAATCATTTGTATACCCCCGCATTAAGCGAAGGCTGTGTAGAGGGAGTAATGAGGCAGGTAGTGATCAAGCTGGCACAGGATAATAATATTAATATCACCGAAGCCCAGATAAATCCTGATATCCTATACGAAGCCGACGAAGTATTTTTAACCAATGCCTCCCGCGGTATCCAAACTGTGATGGGCTTTGGTGTAAGGCGCTATTTTAACAGGGTGAGTAAACAGTTGATGGACGAGCTGAATAAGATATAGGTGAGTGTAATTATTTAATTTGTCATGCTAAACGTAGTGAAGCAATTATACGTTATGCAGCGCCGATGTACCTGGTGTCGAAAAGGTTTTTCGTTCCCAGGGATGAAAAATTAAAAGGAAACTATTCTTCTACAGAAACCGGCGCTTTAATAGCATTTAAAATACCATCCCAAAGCTCAATTCTTGCCTGTAAAGCATCCTGAACAGCAGTTGTAGCTTCTTCCCATTTATTATCATCATCGCCGCAAAGCTCGGCAGTCATTTGGTAGGCTAATTGTGAGTGATGATCGCCGTCAACTTCAATATGGCGTTCAAGGTAGTACAGTAAAATATCAACCTTGCCCGGTAACTGTTGGCTAATCTTTTTTACTATGTTCACAAACATATCCGGTATCAGGTCCTCCCGGCCAAAAGTAAATACTGCTGCCTGCACATGGTTTTTATTGGTGCCAATAACATCAAAAGTATGCTGCATAAAGTTACGCGCAGCCAGGGGGATATCTGCAATAATCAGGGCTTCGTCAATGTGCTTGCCAAAATTTAGTTCATGAAATAAATTATTAATGGCAATTGCCTGGCTGCCTGCTTGCTGCATGGCACGCAGGTACAGCTCAAAATGGCTCGTACGCTCACCCAGCTCATCCACGTCACTTTCCTCGCCGGTGACAATTTCGTTGATAAGGTAGCGGGTATTGGCATTCCCGGTTGGCATCCAGGGGGCAACGGTACAGGTAAGTTTTTGCTGTAACGATTTTAACAACGACATGAAATCCCAAACGGCAAATACGTGGTGATCCATAAAAACGGTAAGCTCATCAAGTGTGTTGATGTTTTTATAAAGTTCGTGTTGTATCAGCTGGTTGCGTAAAGGCTGGATCCGGGTTTTTAAAAGTGCAATGTGGTCGCTGTAATTTGCCATCAGGTAATAAAAATTATGAAGTCGCAAAAATAGCAAACCAGTTTATTAAATAACAGTAGGTTGTGGTTTTTGACTTTGAGTTGATAGGATGTTATATTAAAGGTGATTTAAAGTGGTAACAATTTTTAATATTACTAATCAAATTAATATATCTTTAATTATGAAATCCCCGGCCTTATTACCAATAGTATTTTTTGCTGTTTTTTGTTCGGCATGTAACTTTAACCCAGCAAAGGATACTCCAAAAAACAATACAGAAATACCTGAACCATTAAAGGATGAACAATCAGGTTTTGGCCTCAAAAAGTCTGGCTTAAGAGACGGATCTTTAATGAACGATATTTACAATGATCTTGCTAAAAAAAATCCCGAACTGCGGAATTTGGAGGATCAGCTACAGCATTTTTACGGAGACCTGCCGGATAGCTTAAGGGAATTTAATAACTATGATGCTAAAACCAACAGCTATTATTCTTCGGCAAATGGGTCATTAAGTAGTATAAAGGATACTGTATTAAGGGCCCGGCTTAGTAGGTTACTAGCCGAAAGTAAATCTAAATACCTCGATAAAATTAGCCAATTTTCCAATTTAATCATGCACATCGATAGTAACGAGGTAAAGATTGATGATTATCATGCTGTTTTGAAAATAGCAGCCACACTACCTGTTATTGAAAGATACCAGGACGAAAGCATGCCCAATATAAAGAGTACCGCAAACGCGGCCAATGAAGCCCAACGGTTGAAAGCAAAAACAACTCAGTTGTCTAAAAAATATTTATCTAAAGTCAAAGCAGTTAATTGATACTTACAATTTCATCCCTCTCAAAAAATCATCAATACCCATACGTTTTTTGCCTTCCAGCTGTACATCTTTCAAGCTGATAAAGCCGTCTTTTGCGGCAAACTTCAGGTATGTTTTGCTATCGGTGAGGAAACCACCGGGCTGTACAGTCGGCTGTTCGTTAGGTAAGAACTCCGAAGCATATATTTTTAAAACTTTATCATTCAGGTAGGTGTAAGCGGTTGGAATTGGGCTTAGTCCACGGATCTTGTTGTATATGTTTAACGCTGATTGATCCCAGTCTATCAGGCAATCTTCCTTGAATATTTTAGGGGCATGTCTCAATTCTTCGCCAGTTAACAAGTGCAGCTGCGGGTGTTCATGGTAACGGCCGCTTTCCACAGCTTTTACAGTTTTTACAAGCAAGCCTGCACCCTTATTCATGAGGCGATCATGCAGGTCGCCGGCAGATTCATGACCATTAAGAGTTATTTTTTCGGTAAATAAAACATCGCCGGTATCAATATCATGTTTAAGGAAAAATGTGGTTACGCCGCTTTCTTTTTCACCATTGATGAGTGCCCAGTTTATAGGGGCGGCACCACGGTATTGGGGCAACAAAGAAGCATGCAGGTTTATGGTGCCTTTGGCAGGCATTGTCCAAACCACTTCGGGCAACATACGGAACGCTACTACCACCTGCAGATCGGCATGAAGGGCTTTAAGGTCAGCTAAAAATTCAGGATTTTTTAACTTTTCGGGTTGTAAAACTTTTAACCCGTTGGCCACTGCATATTGCTTCACTGCCGATTCGTTAAGCTTTTGTCCGCGGCCTGCAGGTTTATCAGGCGCGGTAACAACGCCAACAATATCGCAGCCGGCCTTTATCAAAGCATCCAGGGATGTAACGGCAAATTCGGGGGTTCCCATAAATACAATTCTCATGGTATATGCTATTTTATCTGCTTCTTTATTATTGGTACAACAAGTATTTGCTTCGGATGCGTTTAAATTTCTCTAATCCCGGTTGCCAGCTACTACGGATCTCACCTTCGGTTTTACCCTCACTTATTTGCTTTTGCAGTATTGTATTACCTGCCAGCTTTGTAAAATAGGCGTTAAAAAAATGATCTTTATCGGGGAAAGCTTTGTAAAGTTCTATCAGCCAGGAAAGGTTGATGTGCCCGGCTTTCCTGATCTTATCTGTACTATAACTTTTTAAATCAATACCAAAGCATTGCTTATCTTTTTGAGGTGGGTTTTCGCTCATACCCGGAATACTTAAAGGGGTAAATGAATAAGTATAACGCCCTTTTAATAAAGGATGCCCAAGCACCAGAAAGGGGAAATAGGTGCCCCTGCCTAAACTGAAAGTGGTGCCCTCAAACAAACATACACTGGGATAAAGTAAAATGGATTGATCAGTATTTAAATTGGGCGATGGGTAAACCGGTAATTTATAAGTCATATCATGCCTGTAATTGGCCACCTTTATGATTTTTAGTTTGCATTTTACACCATTTTTTAACCAATTTTCGCCGTTGATCATTTTTGCATATTCACCAATGGTCATACCATGACTTATAGGGATGGGGTGCATAGCAACAAAAGCTCTTGGCACCTGGGTAGTATCCAATACGGGGCCATCAATAAGATAACCATTTGGGTTGGGCCTGTCAAGTATCATCAGCTCAATATCGTTTTCGGCACAGGCTTCCATTACATAGTGCAGGGTAGATATATAGGTATA
Organism: Mucilaginibacter sp. P5_A4; assembly: GCF_056400605.1. Classification (NCBI taxonomy): domain Bacteria; kingdom Pseudomonadati; phylum Bacteroidota; class Sphingobacteriia; order Sphingobacteriales; family Sphingobacteriaceae; genus Mucilaginibacter; species Mucilaginibacter sp. P5_A4. Next base: position 69,164 of record NZ_JBFUKX010000028.1, read on the forward strand.
AAACCTTGCTCCAACGTCCTGGATATCAAATACCATCAGGTCGATATTTTTAAGATCATCGGCTGTAGGTTTGTAATGTTTATTGCCGTACAGGGATATTACCGGAAGACCGGTTTTGGCATCTATAGCGTCATTAACTACGGCACCGTTACTGGCATTGCCGCGGAAGCCATGTTCGGGCCCGAAGACTTTTTTGATGCTGATGCCCCGTTTTAACAAACTATCAACACTGGAGGTAAAGGTTTTGCCAATAACTGAAGTTTGATTAACAACCATTCCAATATTTTTTCCCTTAAGATAGTCAATATACTGCGGAATTTGATCGGCGCCGGTAATTATTTCTGTATTAATTTTATTGCTGGCTTTGCCTGTCTTCGGCGGTGTATTGGTATTCGGGCTGCCACAGGCTGCATATACACTAAGGGTAACAATTAAAGCGCTTTGTAAAAAAACAGGAATAATCTTCATAAAATATTGTATTGAAACAATTTAAAAAGTAGCAGGTTTAATAGCAAAACCGCATATTTGCGAAGGTACTAAAAATCATTCTGCATTGAGTTTCGCCTCCTTTATATCAGCCCGTATAACATTCAAGTCAAAGCGCACATTTTCAAAACTGATTGTGCGTATTGCCATTATTGGCATTATGTTGGGTTTAGGGGTGATGATATTATCATTGGCCATTGTAAAAGGATTTAAACGTGAGATTCGCGAAAAAGTTCGGGGTTTTGCCGGGGATATCCGTGTGGTGAAGTTCGACCTAAACAGTTCATACGATAGTTCGCCCATTACTTATGATGATGCTTTTGTAAAACGGGCGCTTAAAAGTCCGCTAATTACGCACGTAATGGCAACAGCCACCAAGCCAGGAATTATTAAAGCCAATAATGAAATTGAAGGGGTTGTACTAAAGGGCGTTGATAAAACTTACGACTTTAGTTACTTTAAAAAGATGATGGTAGCCGGCGATGTGATCGACTTTAAAGATTCTGTTGAAGCCCAAAAGGAGATCATGCTATCGCAGGAAACAGCCAGCCGGCTGAAACTAAAAGTAGGCGATAAACTGCTGATGTATTTTGTTCAGGAACCATTGCGTAAGCGCCAGTTTAAAATAAAAGGCATTTTTAACATCGAGGTTGAGGAAGTAGATAAAACATTTGTTATTGGTGCTTTATCATTAATTAATCGTCTTAACGATTGGAAACCCGGTGAAATAGGGCAGTATGAACTGCGGGTAGCTGATTTTGACCAGGTTGATTATGCAGCTGATAGGCTTAACAATATTTTGCCGGTGAAGCTAAAATCGCATACTGTGATGGAGGATTATCCAACTATATTTGAGTGGCTTAACTTGTTGGATGTTAACTCGGTAGTGATGCTGGTGCTTATGGTTATTGTTGCCGTTATCAATATGATATCTGCCCTGCTTATTATGATATTAGAGCGTACCGCCATGATAGGTATGTTTAAGGCCATGGGGGCAACTAACTGGAATATTCAAAAAGTATTTTTATTTAACGCGACATACCTGATTGGATTGGGATTGTTATTAGGGAATACTCTGGGGTTGGGCCTCGGTTATTTTCAGCAACAAACCCACTTTTTTAAGCTCGATCCGGCATCATATTATATGACCTTTGTGCCCGTACAATTTAGCTTGTCAGATATTTTGCTGCTCAATTTGGGTACGCTGGTGATTTGCCTGCTGGTGCTGATTATACCCTCTATGCTGGTGAGCAAAATTTCGCCGGTAAAAGCGATAAGATTTAAATAGTTGTTAATTAATGCGGTAGCTTACGCCTAAGCGCATTAACCGGCTGTGTGCCGAAAAACTCCCTGCTTCACCCTGATTTGAATTACTTGTGCTAACCAGGCCCGACAAATAATTGGTGAGGCCATATGCGTAACCGGCATTTAAACCAAATTTACCGTAAGTTGCAACTACCCCTAAGTGTAAACGTACATCGGTTGGCGATTTTGATCTTTCATAATCAACAGTGTACACCTTGCCGTTGTTATCTTTAACCTTACCCTTATCCCGGGTTTTTAGCATAAAACCAATATCCATCCCCGGTAAAATATCAAGTTTAACCTTTTTTAATTGCAAACGATAACCAATATAAGGATTAAGGTTGATAGTCTGATTTTGCAGGTTGGTATGCCCTTTTACGGGGAAGCTTGGATCATTATAGGTAATATCAAAAATAACGCCGGTGTAGTAAACAATAGGGGTATATTTATCAATGTCTACCTGGCTTTTTAATACTTCATACCCTGCCCCTAAGCCACAGATAAAGCCGACTTTGCTAACAAATTGTCCTTGTAAATTGCCGCCATAGCTAAACCCGTTTTGTTTTCCGTAGGGATTATTGGTATAGTTCTTCGGATCGCCTGTTGCTGATCCCTGAATAATCTGTGAAGTAGTTGTTGCCGATTTACCCGAAAAGTGAAATAAACCAGAATTAGCCAGTACCGATAATTCAAATTTTTGTGCAAACAATGATGATGAGATAAGTACAAGTCCCACTAAAACAAGTAAATGTTTCTTCATTTTTTAGTTGTTGAAAAGTTTAGTTTTAGGTTTAAACCGCCTGCTCCAAATTTTATCTGTTGCGATCCCAGTCCATCAAGCGGGTATTTTAAAAATGGTTCAATAATCAAACGGTTATGTTTACCCAGTGCGGTACCAATTCCGAAGGATACGTTAAGTGTTTTGGCAAAATAAAAACCGTTAAAACTTTGCTTGCTTGTTTCTTCGGTTGTTTGATTGGTTGAGTTTGCGGATAGTGAGGAATTTGGCAGGCCATAACTTGTTGTATATGCCTCGTTGATAAACGTACCCGAACTTAAGCCAGCCGAAATATAAGCATCACTTTTTTGCGGATTAAACTCATATTTAATGTTTATCGGCACATCAAGCCCTACTAAATTGGCATTGTAGTTTTTAAACACCGGGAAGGCCGAGGCTGGTACAAGATTGTTATCCTGACTTGCAATAGCATATGTTAGCGCCCGGGCTGCGTTAGGATTGGGTGGGGTGGTGCTGTTGTACCTCAGTGTATTTTGAGCCAGTGCCACACCTGTTGAAAGTTTAAAGTTTTTACTCAGCTTTATATCAGATGTAAAGCCTGCCCCGGCGTTTACCTGGTTACTGCTGCCTTTGGCATAGTTGAAAAAGGTTGCCGCATAAACACCAAATTTTACTTTTTTATCATCACCCGGATCTTTAGCTTTTGGAGTCCTGGAATTGTCGGCTGCAAGCATTTTTTCCAGAGCACTGGTTGATGAAGGTTTAACGCGGGGTGGTTGTTGATTAGCATTATTTGATTTCAGCTCCGGAGTTGTGTTTACCCCCGGGGTAACCGGAGGAGCAACTGCATATTGCGGATCATTTGCTGGTATGATTGTTTTAACACTATCTGGCCTTTTTTCGGGTAGCGTTGGGTTAACAGTTTGTTTATTATTTACAGGTTGTTGAGCTATAAGCGCGTTATTGTTGTTTGAAATGCTGTTTGTAATTCCCAAAGGCTGGTTGGTAACGGGAGCATTTACAGTAGCTTTTTTTGATAAATTGGTATTAACAGTGGTGTTTGGCGTTGCTGCGGTTGCAAATGCCGTGCTATGAGCTATTGGTTTTTTTTGTGATGGATGGTAGTTTTTGACAATGCTGTTTTGAGTTGATATAGAGGTATCAACAAGATTGTTTTTTGTTGCAGGATGAGTATTTGCTGCTAATTGAGCAAGGGTATCAATCGGCGTTTTCTTTTGTTGCTGGTGATGTTTTATGGGTTGCACTGCTATTGTATTGGCGGGTTGTTTTTTGCCCAGCATCCACACACCTATACTTAAAAACAACAATAAACCTGCTGCAGCACCTGCCCACCATAGCCATACCCCAAGGCGCTTCTCCTCCTTCACAGGGAATTTTTCCCTGAGTAGCAGCCAGCCTTCATCAGCCGAGGTGTCTTCATAGTTATCAAACACCTCCCTGATACGGTCTCTTAAGTCGTTATCCAACTGATCATCCATGGTTTTGTGCTTCTTGCCTTAGTATTTTTCTTAATCGTTCTTTCGCCCGGCTCAAATAAACGCGCGACGAGCTTGCCGGGATAGCTAACATATTTCCAATTTCATCATGATTATAACCATCTATTTCATACATGTTGAATATTGTGAGCTGTATGGCAGGCAACTCATTCATCAACTTTAATATATCCTGTGCGTTCAAATTATCAACCGTACTTACATTGCTGCTAATAGGCGCGGCATTATCCAGCTCAATATTTAACTGGAATTTAAGATCCTTGCGGCGTCGATCTATTGCGGTGTTTACTACAATTGTGCGTAACCAGGCTTTAAAGGGCTTATCGGTATTGTAATTATGCATTGCATTAAACACTTTTATAAAAGCGTCATTTACAGCCTCTAATGCATCGTCGCGGTTAAGGCTGTAGCGCAAGCTTATACCCATAGCATAGCCATAGAACTGCTTATATAGCATTTCCTGGTATTTAAGGCTGCCTTTTTTGCATTGGCTGATAATCTCTTCTTCAGTAATGCGTATGGGTGGATGCATTAAGTGTGTTTAATTCCGCTTAAATATTGTGTTGGTTTATACGTCTTTACGTAGCAAATAGCATTATTGATACAAACAAAAAAGATTTTTTTCATTCGTACTAATAGCTGCTCTAATTATTATTGCTAACTATTAAAATTAACTAAAGATTGATAATATTCAAAAAGCCGCCGCTAAAAATACAGCGACGGCAGTTTCAGTTAAAAACAATAATTAATTTGCAGTTTTTTTAAGGTCGTACCGGCCTATAGTATCCGGGTTGCTTGATGAGCTTGAACGGAGCATTTTGAAAGTGGTACCATCATAAACGTACTGGTAAACACCCACTAAATGGTTTTTGGTGCGTGGTGCAGATGCTTTAAAAGTACTATCATTAAACTGGATATAATAACCATCAAAGGCAAATGTTCCGTGGCTGCCTGCATGTTTTACTGTAGTATCAGCTATTACAGCAAAATGGAATGACGCGTTCATTTTTAATATGATGGAATCTTTCAAAGTATCATATTTACCGGTGGTTGAGTTTTTGGTTAATAATCTAAATTGACCATTAAAAGTTCCGGTTGGGGTAGGGATTACAATAGGATCAGATTTTGGCGAACAAGCCACACCTAACGTTAACAGCAGCGGTAGCAGGTAAAATAAATTTCGTTTCATAATATTTTTCATTTAAAGCCATTACGTGAATAATTATTAAAACGCTACACTAAACACAATGTTTTTACAGCTTTTTTGCTTCGTTCCAAAAAATGTCCATTTCGGCAAGGCTCATATCCTGCAGTTGTTTGCCGTGCTCTTTAGCCTTAAGCTCCAGGTACTGAAAACGTTTAATGAACTTTTTATTGGTTTTCTCCAGCGCGTTCTCCGGGTTTATATTGATAAAGCGTGCATAATTAATGAGTGAAAACAGCAGGTCGCCAAATTCGCCTTCGGCCTTTTCATGGTCGATGGTGGTTTCGTCTTCCGCGTTAAATTCATTTTTAAACTCCTGCATTTCTTCTTCTACCTTGGCCCAAACCTGGTTTTTCTCTTCCCAGTCGAAACCTACGCCCCGTGCTTTTTCCTGTATGCGCGATGCTTTTACCAATGCAGGTAACGACGATGGCACACCACCCAGTACAGATTTGTTGCCCTCTTTAAGCTTAATCTGCTCCCAGTTGCGTTTTACATCTTCTTCGCTTTGTACCTCAACATCGCCGTAAATATGCGGGTGGCGATTGATCAGTTTATCGCATACGCCGTTTAATACATCAGTAATGGTAAAGTCACTGGTTTCGGAAGCTATTTTGGAATAAAAAACCAGGTGCAGCATAATATCTCCAAGCTCTTTTTTTATCTCCTGCATATCATCGCCCAAAATAGCATCACTCAGTTCATAGGTTTCCTCAATGGTGAGGTGCCGCAGGCTTTCAAGGGTTTGCTTTTTGTCCCATGGGCAATTGGCCCTAAGGTCGTCCATAATAATAAGCAGGCGTTGAAATGCGATGGTTGAAGTAGGGGCGGTTTCCGGAGCTTTTAAAGGCATATTTTTATAGCGGTGTATGAATAAGCAAATGTATGATAACATCTTTAATGCAAACTTATCACACTATTAATTTAAAGCTAATATTAATTAACTTTACTTGTAAAATCTAATATCCAAATCCTATGATGAAAAAAATTTACCCGGCTATTGTTTTTTTATTAACGCTTGTTAATTTATGCAATGCACAGCAATTAATGAAAACAACCGAGCAAAACAGCTCATTTGAACAGCCCCAGCCGTTTTTGTATACCATTAATACATTAAATCCTGCGGGCAGAAACTGGAGCGTAAATTATTCTGGCGGGTATGGCGAACACACCGTTACCCCTATAGGGTTTGATGGCGTAGATCAAAATATTTCTGTTAAGGGATATTTGGGCAATAAATTTACTTTTTTGGCAACCTTAGGTACCGGTTTTAGTAACAACGGTGGCGTACATACTTTGCAACAGGCCGAGTTATTAAGGGATTTTATCGGCGGCAATCAGCCCATGGGGTTTAGAATTGGTGGAGGCTTAGGTTTCAGGCATGAGTTTAACAATGATAATGTTGCATTTAGCCGCATAACAGCTGCCTATGATGTTACCTCGTGGAAGGTAGGAGCAAATGTACGGTTAGAAAAGGCTTTTGATGCCAGGCGCGACGGGCTTGATATTATTACCAGTATAGGGTTGCACCGCCATATCAGCGGCCAGTTTTATGGCGGTTTGGAGGCTGTAGGGCAGGATTTGGAAGGATTTTGGGAAACCGATGAGGCAGAAGGTGGCGCACGGTTATTGGTGGGGCCGTCTGTAAATTATGCGCCATCAGGGTCGCGCTTTGCGTTTACGCTTTGTGGCGGACCCATTATATATGCTACCCGAAGCAGCAACACGCAGGGCCAGTTTGCAGCCTATCGTGAACTGCCTGCTAATAATGGCTTTACATTAAAATTTAATGTGGGTTTCAGGTTTATGTAAACAGTTACCGCACTTAAACACCGAATTTAACTGCCCTGAGCATTTCCCGCTTTCCGGCTGCGCCCGGGGCTTTTTCTATTTTTAAACCAAGGGCTTTCAACATTCGTTTCAGGTTGCCGGTTATGGCGTAGGTAACAAATACACCACCTGGTTTTAAAAAGCTTATTACATGATTAATGGCGGTTTCTTCCCACATTTCCGGTTGGCGCGAAGCGGCAAAGGCATCAAAATAAATGATGTCGTATTGCTCATCTGTCTTAAAATCCAGCAGTTTTGCTTTGGCGATTTCCAGTCGGCAATGATTGATGGGGTTGACTTTGGTAAGTAAGGCTTCGGGGTAATGCTCCAGGTAGGGTTGCCATAATTGCGGCGAAACATATTCGTTGTACCCGGTTTGGGCCATCATTTCGGGTGTTAAGGGATAGGCCTCGATACCGGTATAATTAAGCTGGATTGCTTTAGCTATGCACTCATCAGCACTCAATAAAAAGTTTAAACCGGTGCCAAAGCCAACCTCCAGTATGCTTACCTCATTTATATTATTGTTCTGCAGAAAATAACGCAGCCCGGAGTTAACAAACACATGCCGGCTCTCCTGCAAAGCCCCGTTACGGGAGTGGTAAAGCTCGCTAACCTCGGCATTGTAAATAGTTTTTGAACCATCGGCAGTGGTAACTATGCTCAGGTTGCTCATTTAGCCCCTTCTAAATCTTCTCCGGCGGGCGAAGTTTTTAAAGCCGCTCCGTCAACTGGCGGGGAGGGGTGGGTAGCACTTAAATAGTCGGCTATTACCTCGCCCAAGTCATATACAGGTACATTATTTATTTCCCCTGCTACAATGCTGGTTGCGGCTGCCGACCGGTATCCGGCCGCACAGTGAATTACAATAGGTTTATCAGTTGGTATCTCGCCAATGCGTTCCCTTAATTCGGGTAGGGGGATGTTAATAGCTGTTTTAAAGGCTTTGCCTTCATTTACCTCACCCCGGTTACGTACATCTACATTTGTGTAGTTTTCGGGGTTAGCCTTAAAGTCCTCTAAATACAGATCAGGCAGTTTTTCGGTAGCGTTTTTGGGCGATTGAAGGGTTGCGATGATATTGTTTTCATACCCTATCTTAGCCGCTTTTTTAATTAGCATATTGGTAGTAGTCTCATCCTCTGCTACCAGGTAAAACTTTTCATCGGGCCGAAGGATGGAGCCTAACCAGGTTTCAAATTTATCGCCATCCTGCAGGTTGATCGCCCCTTTGAGGTGACCGGCCCTGAATGCTTTTTTGGGGCGGCTGTCAATAATGGTTATGCCTTCCTGTAGCTGAATGTCTGTATCGATCCTGGCGACGCTCTCCACACTTAGTTGAAAATCAGGAGCCCCGTTTTTATTAAGCTCCACATCGTATTCAAAATACTTTGGCACAAATGGCTGCTCTGTAGTAATGGTTTTAACAAAGGTAAGCTCGTCCATCAGTTGCAGTGCATAGTTTTCCAGCAGCTCGCGGCCGATGGTGCTTTCAAGATCCGGACTCATGTTTTTGCCGCACAATGAACCAGGGCCGTGCGCCGGGTATACTATTACGCCTTTAGGCAGGTTCATGAGTTTATTGCGGGTACTGTGGTACATTTGTTTGGCCAGTTCTTCTTTTTTGGCGGTGATATTGCCTGCATTCTCGCGTAAATCGGGGCGGCCAACATCGCCAACAAACAGGGTATCGCCTGTGAAAACTGCTATTTCCCTGCCCTCCTCATCTTCCAGCAAAATACATATAGAATCGGGTGAGTGACCGGGGGTGTTAATAGCCGTTAACTTAACATCATTAAGCTCGATAACATCGCCATCATCAAAAGTTTCGTGTGGGTAGGTAGCGCCGGTTAGTTTGCTGCAATAAATTACGGCGTTGGTAGCTTTATGAATTTCGAGGTGCGAGCTCACAAAATCGGCATGGGGGTGTGTTTCAATAACGCCCACAATGTCAGCATCGTTCCGGGCCGCGAAATCATAATAGGGCTGCGGGTTACGGGCCGGATCAATAACGATCATTTTACCTATACGGATCACGGCGTAAGATGCATGCGCCAACCCTTTATCGTAGAATTGCTGGATAATCATATTCGGAACAAAGATAGGTGTTTGGGGGAGATGTTGTAAGGTTGAAATGTTTGAAGGTTGTAAAGTTTGGGTGTTCCGTCCGCAACGGAGAGTTGTGAACAAAAAAAATGCGAAACATGATGGTTTTATTGATTAGTTTATTGATTTATAGTAAGTTATGCTGTTTTGTTTTTTATTTTTGTACGACACAACTTGTCGTACATCGCATTTGGTTTTGTGGTTGGAACACCTTTGCATGGAACGGTGCGCCTTTTTTAACCAGGAACTGCTGAAGAAAAATTTAGAAATATATCAGAAAAATCGATAAAAAACTTACCATGTTAATTAAAGTAATAACAATATATTGCAAAATAAAGCTAAGCTTATTACAAGTTAATGGAAAGTATATTTAACCCATGTCGGCCCTAACGCCCGTCATCCGCCAGGAAATATTGATCTCGTTTTTTCAGCAAAGGCGGGGTGGTGTTACCCTGAAACAAATTGCCAACCATATGGCTGCCAAAATGGGGATTGATGGCAATCAATATATAGCGCGTAATTTTCAGCGGGATAAAAGCGCGATACTGAAAAATTACAACGTAGAGATTGGCTACATTAAAGCCAGTAACACCTATGGTATCATCAATTCACCTGCCGGGACCGGGGCACACTCCATAGCAGCTTTTGATTTGCTCAACGCGGTTTTGCAGGAGGAGAATTTTGCTGGCCATGTGCTTGTTGATCATCGCAAGGCAATCGGGTTAGCCCATTTGAGGCCCTTGTTAAAAGCTATTGAAAACAAGGTGCGGGTAAGGTTTGATTACCAGGAGCACGACGGGGTGGAAATAACCAAACGCAAGGCTGAGCCTTATGCCCTTAAAGAGTTTAAAGGCTATTGGTACCTGCTGGCTATGGATCTGGTCGACCTGGAGATGAAAACCTTCGGGCTCGATAAGATGGGCGCTGTTGATATTACCAGGAAGAAGTTTGAACACCTGGAATTGCATGATCCGCAGGAAATGTTTAAAAACTGTTTCGGCATTACATCACCTTATAAAGGGCAGCAGGCAGAAGAAGTGGTACTGGAGCTTACGCCCCGGCTGTATAATTATGTTAAAAGTTATCCGCTGCATGATAGTCAGCACGATTTGGATGAGATAGGGCCGGATGGGCAACGCCTGGTAGCATTAAACATTTGCCTTAATTACGACCTTGAAACGGAAATTCTGGGATATGGCGACCAGGCAAGGGTAGTATCCCCGGAGCATTTTAAAAAACGGATACAGGAGCGGTTGAAACAGGCTTTGGGGAATTATTAAATAGGGGGGCTCTGCGCGATAGGCGCAGAGAAAACGCTTTGGGGATTTATAATATGCACCTGTTCAGCAAGTTAAGCTCCGCCGGAGCATGGTAAAACCATGCTTAAAGTACAAGATACCGGGGTTTAATTCGCTACCAAATCTGAAGATAAATTGTGGAGATAATAAAGGGCAAGATTTTTTATTACTCAGCCATGACTTGTTTGGTTTTACACAAACATTCGCTTAAACGCTGGCCACGACTCACCCCGGCTACGCTTCGCTGGCCGACCCTCTCTCCGGCTGTGCCGCAAAGAGGGTGAAGCTCAATTTTTGTTGTATTGCCCCTCTATGCGACGCAGTCGGAGAGAGATTCTGTGTTAATTATCAAATAATTTTTAATTTTGTTTTATTAAGGCGGCTTTATGCCAGCCTGTTTAGGGCAGTTCATCGTTGATGGCTGCCCTAACCCATTTATGTGGCCTGAGCATTTTGAACAGATTGATGTACGTGGTTTTCATTGTAAGGCTTATTCGTGGTCCACAAAGTATAGATCAATTCTAATAGTCTTCTTTGAACAGCTACGGCCGCTTTCATTTTAATTC
>NZ_JBFUKX010000029.1:0-72725 GCF_056400605.1 Mucilaginibacter sp. P5_A4
ATACAGTACATAACAATACTGGCAGGATTTTGAATTTCATCAGATGTAAATTTGGCTGGCGCTAAAGTTGCAAATTTTGTTGAGATTTTTAGCACATAATTTAACACCAGCCTAAGAACAAGGTTTACTTTAATTCCCGCTACAATATTTTAGTGCTTCAGAAAACCGGATAATACACGTGGAAACACCATATTTAACGCGCTATTTGAGCGCCTTTACTACCAAATTTTTGTAAGCACCCAAAGATGAGTTACCATGCCAGTAACCTACAGAACCACGTTTTAAAGATGGATCGAGCGAGGCATATGTCATTGATGGTTTAGCTGCATTGTTTACATACACCTCCATTTTGCTGTCCTTAACCACAACTTTTACATGAAACCAGTCATTGTGCGGCAGTATTGCATTGGCCTGGTATTTATTTGCTTCATAATCCCACCAGTTAAACTCGGCCTTCTTTTCGGGCATGTATTGTATAGCGTTGATAGTACCTGATGATAAAGGCCTGAAGTACACTGTTTCGTAATGATGGGCGTCTTTTATTCTGAAGGCAAGGCCAATATAACCATTTCCTTTGCCTGCGAATGCAAGGTCGAATTCGATGATGCCATCCTTGAAGTTTAAGTTTTTAGGATAAGCCAGGCTGGCCGATTTATAGTCACCAATCTTCCGTTTTATTAACAGCGCCTTTTGGCCCAGGTATGCGCCAAATTCATAATCAAGCGTATCATTTTTGGGAATGATCCACTCTTTAGGTTTGATGACAGAAAGATCATGCACCTGGTATTTTTGCTGGGCAGAGACCTTAATATCCACAAAGAGAATGGATATTAACAATAGCTTTTTCATAATGATAAATTTTAATGAGGTTTGTATTGATTTTATTTAATCACAAGATTGGCAAAGTCGCCTGTTAATCCATCTGCCCATAAGCCAATGAGGCCATCCTGCCTGTTATTTAGCTTTTTTACTTTAAGCGATGGGCTGGTAGAATGATCCACATACACAATAATTTCATCAGCCTTTACTACAATTCGCGCATGGAACCAGGCGGTTGCAAGCGGGAATGGGTTTACGGCATTTTCATATACCAGGGGATGCTCTTTTCTCAGCCTGTCCCAGGTATAATCGGGCATACTCATGTATTGAACAGTATGCTTTCGTCTCAATGTATCCGGCGACTGGAAATTAAATGGCCTGAAATAAATGGCATCGTAAGTAGTGGTATCAATACCATGAAAAGCAATACCCAGAAAACTTTGCTGGAAAACATCCTTGCCCCTCAGGTCAATATCAATTGTCCCGGTTTTAAAGCTGGTCCCCTTAAGCCATACAATGCCATTACAGGATAAGCCCTGCTTAGTGCCATCGGCGAGTTCGGTTACACTTTGGCGGGGAGTTATCACCAGTTTATTTTGCTTTAATAAGTTATTAAGATCATAGGTGCCATTTTGCTGTGCATAACCAACATTACAAAAGAGTGTAATGAGTAAAAAGAGCGTGAATAAAATATTGTTCTTCATGAGTTTAGATTTTAACTTTAGCAAAACTTGCAAATTGCGATCATAATAAAGCTTTATAAGCATTTCAAGTTTTGTTCAAGTTTGTTCAAACCTTTTTTGCATTTTTAGATACCGCATCATCCACCTGAAAAACCTATGGAAAAAGAAAAACAATTGCTTTTGTTATGCCGGCAGCTAATTGAACAAACATTGAACTGGGGAGATAGCAATATTTGGAGTAACAGCGATTTTGAACAGCTAAGCAAACAGATATTTGAAAAAACCAAAGTTCAATTAAGCATATCAACCCTTAAACGCATCTGGGGGAAAGTGCGCTACGAAAGCTTCCCTACGGCAGCTACACTCAACGCGCTGGCCCGTTTTCTTGATTATACCAGCTGGCGCGATTTCAGGCAACATCACCAGGTTAACGGTGTTATAGAACAACCTGCAGCCCCCATCGTAACCGGCCAGGAAATCATAATAACTTCTCCAAAAAAACCATATAAATATGTCTGGCTTATAGGGAGTTTCTTGCTTGTAATTGGCAGCCTTTATTTTATCAGCATGAAAAGGAAAAAACCTATCGACTTATCAGGCGTAAAATTCAGCAGTAAAAAGGTATCCGATGGGCTGCCAAACTCTGTAGTATTTCAGTACGATGCGTCTGCTTTTAATTCGGACAATGTTTTTATCCAGCAATCCTGGGATCCCAGCCGGCGCGAACGGGTACCTGGAAATGGTAAACAGTATACATCCATCTATTATCATCCCGGTTATTTTTTAGCAAAGCTGATAGTGGATAATCAGATTAAAAAAGAAAGCACCGTATTCATCAAAACCAAGGGCTGGATAGGCATTGTTGACCATTTTCCCGTACCGGTATACCTATCGCCAGGCGAAATAAAAGGACAAGGTTATATGGGTATTTCGGGTGAGGTTATGCAGCAAAAGCTTGGCGTACCTGTGTTTAATAATACCTGGGTAAAGTTTTCGAACGTGCGCGAATTCCCCGGCATCAGGGCAGATGATTTTGTGCTCGAATGTACTTTGCGCAACACCTCAACCACAGGGCAATCTGTTTGCGGTAAAGCCGACCTGACAATTTTAGGAGCCGGAGCAGCTATTATAATACCCATAGTAAACAAAGGCTGCATTGCCGATATAGGTATTTTAACCGGCTATAACTGGATAGACGGCAAAGATCATGACCTGAGCGCCTTCGGTTGTGATTTTACCCGGTTCCAAAACTTAAAATGCAGTGTAAAAAACCATCGCTTAAAAATTTTCCTCAATAATAAACAGATCATGGATGTAGAGCAAAAACACAGCATTGGCCGTGTTGTAGGCATCAGGTTTGAGTTTGAAGGCCCCGGCCAGGTAAAACATTATAAGCTGGAAACACCCGGGGCACAAGCTTATGAGGAGAAATTTTGAGAGGGTTCAGCATATTAATTCTACCTTTTGGATAAAATCATCATAGCTTAATTTGCCTTTTCTTAATTGGCTGATATATTTAAATACACTCAGCTTATCCAATTCTTTTTGGTAGTGTTCGCGGTCGTTATCATTTTTAGGATTATTCTGTAATTTTAACCGGATAGATGTCCGGGATATACCCTCCTCCAATTTATCAATAGGACAAATGCGAAGGTCATCAAAATTACTTCGGGGAAACGCGATACGGGTCATCAGTTTTTTGCTTCCTTAAATTTAACAGGCAAGCATAAACATTCATTTAACTGTATATTATTTTATTGTTATTGATTTGAGCCAGGCGTTTAAGAAATACCCGTTTCAACCCCAATTATTACCAAAAAACCTGGTTTAAAAACATCAACTTTCCACATACCGTTCATATACCTTTGCAACACCTTTTGACGCCTCTTTTCAAATACCTGCCGATTACCTCTCGTACACCTGCCATCTCCTCGGAAATAGCAACCAAGTAATTTACAATCAAATAGTTAAATAGTACTTAAATTTAATAACCACCTCTTTTTATTAAATCAGGCAGGTTTATTATCCCGAAGAATAACCAACCTGCCCGCAGCTAAACAAATATACAAAAAAAGTAAAAAACATCCAAGATAAACCAGGGAGCTGTGCAGATTAAAGATGTGCAAATATGTAGATGAATAATTGGTTCATTGTTCCGCTACTTTTTTAACTCATAAACATTGTTGGTCCTATCTACATCAGGATAAAGTTTTGAAGGGTCGATAACTATTTTGACTATGGCTGCTTTTTTGTTGCCCGTAAAAATATACGTATCGCTATACTCCCATATTTCTACCGGGAACTCACGATGTTCCGTTGAGCCATCCGTATAGGTTAGTTCAACTCCCAGCGGCATGGCAGCTTTTTCCAGGTTTTCAATGGTGATTTGCGGTTGGGTATTTGCCGCCCCCGCCACCTTAGTTATCTTTTGATCGAGCCTGTAATTCTCTAAAAACATCGACTTCCAAAACCAGGTAAGGTCTTCTCCGGCAGAACTATCCATACTCCTGAAAAAATCCCAGGGTGTTGGATGCTTATAGGCCCAATCGCGGATGTATTTTCTGAAAGCCCGGTCAAACCTATCCGGTCCCAATACCTGGTTACGTAATAATGTTAACAGGTAGGCCACTTTTTGATATTGAAGCGGATAAACCTGGTTACCGGGTATAGCATCCGGGCGGCTTACAATGGGCAATAATTTCTCTGAAAATAGCGAATCAAGCGGACTATCAATTTCGGCATAGCCTATAAACTCCCCTTTATTAAATGCTTTGGTAGCCATGTTATCAATAAACAGGTTAAAGCCCTCGTCCATCCAGGCGTATTTACGTTCGTTGCTGCCTACCACCATCGGGAACCAGGTATGGCCCAATTCGTGGTTCACCACCGCCCAGTACATATTACCGGTATCTTTTGCCGAACAAAATACCATGCCGGGATATTCCATGCCATCTAAATTAGATGCTACGTTAACTGCTTTGTTATAGGGATAGGAATACCACTTATCTGAGAAATACTGTAGTGTAAATTTGATATACTCCGATGACCGCTTCCAGCTGTTTTGCTTTTCCGATTCAACAGGGTATAATGAGCTGCCCATAACGTGCTTACCATCGGCTAACCGAAAACTTAAGGCTTCCCAAACAAATGATTTGGATGCTGTCCAGGCGAAATCCCTTGTATTATCCATCTTAAACTTCCAGGTGCAGGTTGGCTTTGCAGGCCTCGAAGATGATTCTGTAACCTCTTTGGCCGACCTGATCTGCACGGGTTGCGAACTTTCTTTGGCCAATTGCCAACGTTTTAACTGTACGGGAGTTAAAACTTCTTCAGGATTTATCAGGTCGCCCGAGCCTTCTACTATGTACGATGAGGGCACTGTAATGTTCACCTCAAAATTGCCATACTCCAGGTAAAACTCCCCATTGCCAAGATATGGCAGCGTGTTCCAGCCCTCTACCTCATCTACCACACACATCCTGGGGTACCACTGCGCCATAGCATAAATATTACCGTTTTTTGTGGGCAGGATATCCGTTCTGTTAACCAGGAAATCGGCATTTTTATAATTAACCGGGAAATTATAACGATACCGGATACTGAAGGTTAGTTTTTCACCGGTTTTTAATGGTTGCGGCAACTCCAGCTGCATCCGGGTATCATACACATGATATTTAATATCACCGGCATTATTGCCCGTAAGTTTTATCCCCTCAATTTCGTAACCACCATCGGCCACCTGCTCAGCAGGATTTTTGTAAAGGAATAGTTTGGACTGGATTCCTTTTGAATCTTTCTTAAATACGTTCTGCTCCAACTGCATCCATAAATACGAAAGTGCTTTAGGGCTATTATTGGTGTAGGTAATGGTAGCTGTTCCGCTTATTACATTTGTTTGGTCGTTTAACGCCACATCCAGTATATAATCTGCCTGGTTTTGCCAGTACGCAGGTCCAGGCTCGCCGGTGGCGGTGCGATATCCGGTTCCAGGAGGTAAAAGCGGCAAAGAGGGAAATAATTCAGCAGGATGATATTTGGACTGGGCAAAGGATAAATGACCGATAAGAAACAATATACAAGTGACTATAAACTTTAGGTTGTGTAATGGTTTTTGCATGCCGTTAATTGACTAAGATTAGTTTTGTTGCTGTTATCGCTAAGATAAAAGGAAACAGGACAATTTAACATAGGTAAAAAGGATTTTATATACTTTATGCTCTTAACAGCGAAATGTCTTTGTAAATTTGAAAAAACTGCTTTAATATAATTATGAGGAGTAAACTCAGATCTTTTTAAACTTTATTATATTCTCCTGCTCCCAAACGCATAGTATTTTATTGCCCGGCAGAATAACAGATTTCAGGAACCCGCCTTTACCCACAGTTATTTGATTTTTGTTTTTTATCGACATTAACTTAAGCGTATCGCTGTTTTGAAAGGTGATAACCGTATTAGCACCGGCTTCTGAAATAGCGCAGGTTCTTCCCTTCCCGATATACGTTTCGGGCTCACCCACCTTTGCATAATATATATTTCCTTTACGCTGCCATATGGTGTGAATGCTGTTTGAGCCATCAATAACGATGCCGCCGCCATCCATCGGGCAGCCATTGAGTATCCATGTATCCATTCCCATTTTTTGAGCCGCCTGAAACACCTTACCCCCATCCAAAGATTTAACTACATACAGATCTCTTGAGCCGTTAAGCCAGTTTCTGAACATGATAGCCACTTCCGTGCCCTTTACGGCGATACTTGGTTTACAGCACTCGCATACATGGCCATCAGGTGAGCGGTATGCCAAAATATTTTTCGACCAGGCGCCCTTTTTTCCAGGCAGGGAGGCTAAATAAACCTGGTTATTGCCTACCGTACGCGTATCAAGCCAAACCGCGTAAAAATTATCTTTTTTATCGGCTGCCAAACCCATTAACCCTTCGGGTGCCGAACCTTTAATATCATTTATAACGCCCATATTTTTCCATTTTTGGGATAAATGATTTAGTTGAAACCAATGAATATTGCCGGATTTATCAATTGCAGTTATCACACTATAATTAGCCGAACTGGCTAACTGAGGTCCTCTCGACATTCCTAAGTGCATAGCTGGTACATGACCTACCAGCACCGGTTTTGAGAATGTTACACCCTGGTTATCTGAGGTAGCGCAAAATATATTATCCTTATCCCCATATACCACCCTGATAATACCCTTGTTATCTGCACTAATTTGCGGCTGAGTCCCTGCTGATATGGTATCCTTATCAGGAAATGCCCAGGATAGGATAGTCAGAAATATAATGGCAGAAAAGATAGATAACAGGACCTTCTTCATTGTTTTATAATTTGATAAATGGCAAACAGGAGTCAATTTGACAGCGTCGTGATTTTACTGGCTGCATGTCAAATATACCCAGATATTGTTGATTAGCCCGTATGTGAGCAATATTATGGAAATAACAGGCTGCCGGGAATTCAAATTCAACATAAAGTAATCGGATAGGTATCTGCGATAAATTGCTTTTACGCGATCCCTACGGTACTTGAAATTCATTCACGGTTGGCCTCATAACATCCAACAGGAGTTGAATTTGATGTAACATATGGGCCAATAAAGCATTGAAAACAAGCAACTTTTGAAGTACACATTTGAATGTGTATTTGTTTATTGAACATAGTATGTCATTATTTAGAATCATTTTAAATAAAATTGTTTAGAATAATTCTAAATAATACATTTGCGGTTATTAAATCACATATACTATGACGAAAAAAATAGCTTATTTCTCCATTCTGTTTTTATTTTTTGCAAGTTTATCATTCGCCCAAAACGGCAATATTACGGGTACGTTAAAAACATCCGACGGGAGCCCGGCCGAGTCTGTGAGCTTAGCCATTAAAGGCACGGGCAAAGGATCTTTGTCGGGTAAGGACGGAAAATACCAGATCAAAAGCGTAAAGCCCGGTTCCTTTGTTTTGACGGCCTCCCTTATAGGGCTTGAAAAGCAAGAGCAAACTGTGGAAGTAAGATCGGGCGAAACGGCGACAGTGAATTTCGTCCTGAAAGAAAGTTCGGCACAGCTTCAGGAAGTTACCATATCCGCCAGAAATGCCAACAAGGTAAACACAATAGTTGCCAAAATGCCACTTAAGAAACTCGAAAACCCACAGGTTTACAGCACCGTATCTTCAGAAATAATCAAGCAGCAAGGCATTACTAATTTTGACGACGCTCTTCGTAACGTTCCCGGAATTTCAAGGACATGGGAATCAACAGGCAGAGCCGGCGATGGTGCTTCTTATTTCGCTTTACGGGGCTTTGAGGCGCAGCCTTCACTTTATAACGGCTTACCAGGCTTTACAAGCGGAGATCTTGACCCGGCTGATATAGAAGAAATACAGGTTATTAAAGGTCCATCCGGTACGCTTTTTGGCGCCTCCTTTTATGGTTATGGCGGCATTATCAATACCATTACAAAAAAACCTTATTTTACTACCGGTGGCGAAGTAACCTACAACACCGGCAGCTTTGGGCTAAACCGAATCTCGGCAGATATCAATACACCATTAAGCAAAACAGAAAAAATAGCTTTAAGGTTAAATACAGCTTATCATTCAGAGAATAGTTTCCAGGATGCGGGCTTCAAAAAATCTTTTTTTGTTGCGCCATCACTGGTGTATGAGGTAAACGACAGGCTTACATTCAATGTTTTGGTAGAAATACTGGAAGAAGAAAGGGCGCTTGCCCCCGTTTTTTTCAACACAGACCGGGCAACCCCGCTTACTTTTAAAACCATAAAAGAACTAAACCTTAATAACAATCTGTCATTTACCAGCAATGAGCTTTCTATCAAAAACCCAAGGTATAATATGCAGGCGCAAATGCTATATAAGTTATCCGATCAATGGACCTCGCAAACGGTGCTTTCGCGCGGAACCGTAAAATCCAACGGTTATTATGGCTATATATACGGCAACGCCCCGGGAAATAATAATGAATTTGCCCAGTACATCCATAAAGAAAACCAGGTAAGCACCACTATTGATATCCAGCAAAATTTTAATGGCGATTTTAAGATAGGTAAACTAAGGAATCGTTTACTGATAGGTTTGGATTGCTATAACCGCAATGTTGTTGATAATGGCACCGGCTATGGATTAATGAGGTATGTTACCCCACAGGGAGCTGTTAGCTACGCCGATCCGGCCCATCCTGTTTACACCACACAAGCTTCGGTTGATAGCCTGCTGGCTGGCACCGGTGCAAATAATGCTAAACTAAGCAATAGCTCATATAGTGGCTATGCTTCTGATGTAATCAATTTCACCCCAGCCCTATCGGCTATGGTGAGCCTAAGGGCCGATTATTTTGTATCAAAAGGCGACGTAAATGATCCTACAGATAATTACAATCAGTTCGCGTTATCGCCCAAGTTTGGTTTAGTTTATCAGCCTGTTTTAAACAAGGTTTCGGTATTTGCCAACTATATGAATGCTTTTTTCAATATAGCACCTACAAAAAATGTTGATGGCAATGTAAAATCATTTAAACCCGAGCATGCCAACCAGGTTGAATTTGGCATAAAAACCAATTTATTTAATGATAAGCTTAACGCCACGGTATCCTACTATGATATAAAAGTTGCTGATAGGGTGTACCCCGATCCTGCCGACATCAACAATTCGCTCCAGGGAGGAAAAGTAGGAAGCAAGGGTTTTGAAATAGATATCAACGCCAATCCGTTCCAGGGCTTTAATCTTATTGCCGGATATAGCCATAATCACTCGCAGGTATTAGTTGGAAACCCAACCGGAACCGACTTTTACAATGAACCCGGCAGGGCCCAGGGCGGACAGGGACCGCAGGACCTGGCAAACCTGTGGGCAACCTATAAATTTACCAAAGGCAGTCTTAAAGATTTTGGATTTGGTGTTGGCGGCAACTATGCTGGCGTATACAAAGTAATCGATAACAGCATAACGGGCGTATTTGATTTGCCCAGTTATACTTTACTTAATGCAAGCCTGTTTTATAACGCCGATCGTTACCGCTTTACATTTAATGCCAATAACATAACCAACCAAAAGTACTATATCGGCTACTGGTCTGTTAACCCACAACGCCCGGTGAATTTCGCATTCAGTGTGGCTTTCAAATTTTAACAGCAATGATAAGTGCAAGGGTATAATTAGGGTAATGTTCCCTTTGGCATTTACTTTTATTCAATCATTAAAAATGGAACAGGCCGGTAAAATCCGGCATTGTTCCATTTAGCTTGTGGCCAGCGTTATCAGCCTGAATTTATTCACAGGTTCGGCCACCATCACTCCCCCAGTCCAAAACAAACATACTCATCACCCGACTTACTGCCAATCGTTAGCTTGCTGCCGGTGTTATCGGGCTGAATATTAATCACATGATTACCTTTTCCGTCAGCTCATTATATAATTTCCAATACTGCGGTGATAAACCAATCATTTGCAGGAATAATGAGCTAATTGCATTGTAACAATTTACCTGTAAGGTGTTGGCATTCATCATTGATAATTGGAATTTAATGTTAAAATATATTTATATTCGTTACCTAATTAGGACATGGACAATCCAAACGCGTTATCGGACTATGAATTATTTAACTTGCTAAGGGGTAAAGACATAGTAGCTTTCGACCAGATTTTTGAAGAATTTTATCGCCCGCTTTGTTTTTTTGCTTCCCGCATCATCCAGGACCGTTTTGATGCCCAGGACATTGTACAGGATATTTTTGTAAAATTTTGGCAAAAAGAAAACATACCCGGTACTATGGATGCCGTAAGGGCTTATTTATATGTAAGTGTAAAAAACGCCTGCTTTAATCACCTCGAAAAAAGCAGCGTTAAAATTAAACACCAGCAGTCCCTGGTAAATACCGACTTTGAAGAAGCAACTATTTTAAATACTATTATCCAGGCCGAAGTACTAAGACAAGTTTTTGCCGCTGTTGATACCCTGCCAGAACAATGCCGCAAAATAATCCGCATGACTTTTGAGGAAGGGAAAAAAGCCAAAGAAATAGCCTGTGAACTGGGCATTACCATAAGCACGGTTAATAATCAGAAAATGAGAGGCCTTAATTTACTCAAAAATCGATTATCTGATGAGGGACTTGCTTTAGGCATGTTCTTGTTTTTGCCTGGCATAATTAATCATATTAAGTAGGCGTTAACTAATTTTTAAATTTATTTAAAAATTCTTTAGATAAAACCTACCCCTTCCCTGTTCTATCACCAAATATCGGTAATAGAAACATGGAAAATTCAAAAATTGACCCTCTTTTAAAGATCTCTGATCTTATCAGCAGCTATTTGAAGGGCAATTTAAGTGAAGCTGATTCCACTGAATTATTTTTATGGATAGAAACTGATGAAGCAAACAGTGCCCTATTCCAAAAAATAATAAACGAAAAAGAGCTTGAAAATTTACACGCCGAATTTAAAGCATTTGATACGGAGGCGGCTTTAATAAATGTTAAATCCAGGTTAAACTCCGCAGAAGTTCATCTGCTTAAACCAAACAGAAAATGGCTGTTAGCTGCAGCGGCCGCTGTTATATTATGTTTAGCAATTGGTATACCTACATACCTGCATTATGCCCCTCAACAACAGGTTACCTCTACTAAAAAGAATCCCGACATTGTTCCAGGCGGCAATAAAGCTATCCTGACACTTGCCAACGGTAAACAGGTAATTTTAAATGGAGCAGCTAATGGTAGCATTGCCAATCAAGGTAATATTGCTGTTAAAAAATTAGCAGATGGTTTGGTAGCTTATAATTCATCATCCAGAACAAAAACCTCAACATTGGTAACAACCTATAATACCATGACCACTCCACGCGGAGGGCAATATCATCTCATATTGGCCGATGGTACCAATGTTTGGCTTAATGCGGCCTCGTCTATTAAATTCCCGGTTTTATTTTCGGGCGAAGACAGGAAAGTAGAAATTACCGGGGAAGCTTATTTTGAAGTAGCACATGATAAAACAAAACCTTTCAGGGTTGTAAGTAACGGGCAAACGGTTGAAGTTTTAGGTACGCATTTTAACATTAATGCTTATACCGATGAAAATCAGGTTAAAACAACCTTGTTGGAAGGCATTGTAAAAATAAAAGTGGGAAACAAAAGTTACCTGCTTAAACCAGGCCAACAGTCACAGTTAAAGGATGGACTAATGAATATTGCCGATGGGGATACCGAAGAAGCTGTAGATTGGAAAAATGGTGTTTTTCATTTTAATGACGCCAGCATTGAATCTGTTATGAGACAGCTTAGCCGCTGGTATAATGTTGATGTGAAATATGATGGCAAAATAGAAGACAGAAAATTTTCAGGAGAGATATCCATGAATGTTAATGCCTCGCAGTTATTGGATGCCTTGAGTTTTAAGAAAATCCATTATACTATTGAGGGTAAAACAATTACTGTAAGGCAGTAAAAAATTAAATTAAATAATTATTCAACTTAAAATTAAATTAATGAAGAAAAACATACAAAAACCGCTTTAGGCGCTCCCCCAGCAAGGTTAATGAAAATAACCGCACCCCGACTGGAATCAGGGTACGGTAAATATTTGAGTTAACCCTTCCGGCTAACCGGAAAAACAAGTTTAGTGTCCCTAACCATGTATTAACCCAAACTTTCCAAAAGTATGAAATTAAATGCTTTTTTAACAGCCATTTATAAGCCATGGCTTTCCCAAAAAATTCTATTGGTTATGAAATTGACTACCTTTTTTATAGTCATAGCCTTTATGCAATGCAGCGCGAGTGCGTTTAGTCAGAAAATTAATCTCGACGCAACAAACGTGCCTTTAAAAAAAGTGCTGCAAGCAATCAATAAACAAAACGGGTATCTTTTTTTTTATGATACCAAAGACGTAAAGAATAAAAACATTACCGTAAAGGTTAAAAATGCTTCAATGGATGAAGCTTTAAATGCATGTTTAAAAAACCTGCCGCTAACTTATAAAATTGTTAACAATACGGTTTTTTTGCAAGAGAAAGATAATACAACTACAGCTATTATACTCCTTAATGTTAAAGGAAAAGTAGTTGACGAAAACGGACAGCCGTTATCCGGTGCAAGTATTAAACTTAAAGGAACAACTTTGGGTGTAAGCGCTGATGAAAATGGCACTTTTAGCATCAATGTTCCGGATGCTAAAAGCACATTAATTGTAAGTTTTGTTGGTTTTCAAACCAAAGAGGTTATTGTAGGCGATAATTCGTTTTTAACAGTTAACCTATCCCCATCGGGCAAACTTAGCGAAGTTGTTGTAACTGCGTTGGGTATTAAAAAGGAAGAAAAGCAATTGGGCTATTCTATAAGCCAGGTAGGTGGCGAAGAGGTTTCACTTACCCGTGAGCCAACATTTATCAACGCTTTAGAAGGTAAAGTAGCTGGTTTAGTAGTGCAAAGCCCACCAAACGGACCAGGTGGCTCATCAAGAGTTATCCTACGGGGCAACTCTTCGTTTTCTGGTTCAAACCAGCCTTTATATGTGGTTGATGGTGTACCTATTAATAGCACTACCAGGGAAAATAGTGATGACGGCGGCAAGGTTTACGGAGGTTCGGATCCGGGCGACGGCCTGTCGTCCATTAACCCCGATGACATTGAATCAATAAGTGTTTTAAAAGGTGCTTCTGCAGCAGCCCTTTATGGCGGTGGCGCGCAGGCAGGTGTTATTTTAATTACCACAAAAAAAGGTAAAAAAAATCAGGGCCTTGGTATCAGCTTTAACAGCAATACCGTGCTGGAAAAAATGGTTCCTTATGATCATTTACAAACCGAATACGGTCGTGGTTATTTAGGCAGACCTTATACAGCTGCAGATTACAGCGATCCTATTTTTTACGGGCAGCTGGCAGATAACTCTGGCGATGCCCCCGGATGGTCATGGGGTGGTAAACTGGATGGCAGGCCCTTTTTGGATATGGATGGAAAAACAAAACCTTATGTTTCGCAATCCGCAGCTAAAAACTTCGATCGTTTCTTTAACACAGGTGTAACTACAACCAATAGTTTAGCCTTTACCAAAGGAACAGAAAACGGCTCGTACCGTGTTTCGTTATCGCAAACAAAAGATAACCTGCCTACGCCCGGCGAAGGATATGACAAGTATAACGCGGTATTACGTTCAACACAGGATTATGGTAAAAAATTACATACCGATTTCAAGATAGATCTGTCGAGAACAAACCGCATAAACGCACCACTTTTACGTGGCGATGGCCGTGGCTCATTTGGCCTGGCTTATCCACGTATTGCCAGTTCAACTGATATTACCTTGCTGGATGCTAAAAGCGCCGATGGCAAATACCTTTCAACCTATAATGCTAACCCTTATGTACAGATAGAGAAGGTAACCAACAATCAAACCCAAAACCGCGTAATGTCATCTGGTAATTTAACTTATGACATTACAGATCATTTGCATGCTAATTTAATTGCCGGTTATGATTATATTAATACCTCGGCTTTATTTGTAGTACATCCTAATAACGTAATTAATACCAGCGGTGTTTACAGAACAACAACAATAGAACAGCAAAAATCTGATGTGAGGGGCATGTTATCATATGATCATAAATTCAGTGATCTTACGATGAACGCGTTTGCCGGTGCCGAATTGCAAAACTCACAGCAATATTCATTAGATCTGTATGCAGAAGGCCTGACGGATCCGAATTTGCTGAATTTTAGTAACGCAAGCAATGTGCACGCGCCAACAGAATCGCATACACCACGATATAAAACCAATTCGGTTTTTGGTTCGATGCAATTTGGTTATAAAGATTATTTATTTTTAGAGATTACCGGCCGCAACGATTGGTATTCGGCCCTCGCATCAACAAGGCCAAATTTTAAAACAACATTGTTCTACCCGTCAGCCAATTTAAGTTACGTGTTTACAGATGCCTTAAAGATTGATCCATCTGTATTATCATTTGGTAAAATAAGGGCTTCTATCGGGCAAACAGGCAGCAACCCAACACCTCAGTTAACAGATTTAACCTTTACACTTAAGCCACCGGTAAATGGTATCACCAATGCCGAAATTACAGGTTCTACAGTGCCCCCTCCAAGTTTAAAACCAGAAACCACAACAGAAACCGAGATTGGTACCGAACTGAAGTTTTTCCAAAACAGGATTTCTTTTGATTTTGCTTATTACTACAAAAAGTCTGAAAACTTTTTATTGCAATCAACCATAAGTAATGCTACGACTTATAATTCTTTATACTTTAATGCCGGATCGATGTACAACCGGGGTGTTGAATTAGCAATTAGCGGCAGCCCGGTGAAAACAAAAGACTTCACCTGGAATGTGGGCTTTAACGCTGCCAAAAATAAAAATATGGTAACCGCACTCGACCCTACAATAGGCGCCAACGGTATCTCGCATTATTATAACATCAAATCAAAAGTAGGCTATCCGCTGGGCTCTATATTCGGAACATCGTTTGTGAAAGATGCCAATGGACAAAATGTATACATCGCTGTAAACTCAAGGTACGGTACTTCCGATTCGTCTCAACCTAATGATGCTGTTATAAAAGAGGTTAACAACAACGAAACTTATTTAGGTTCGGCTAATCCTAATTGGTCAGGAGGTATTACCAATACATTTAATTACAAAAACTTCTCGTTCAGTTTCCTTATCGACGGTCAGTTTGGCGGCCAGATTTATGAAGCCGGAGCCCGTTGGACTAATTACTTTGGAAATTCTGAGGCCTCGCTTGTTGGGCGTGACGGTACTTATGTACCCAACGGCGTTATTAATACCGGTACTACAGCAGCGCCTGTTTATGTAAAAAACACACTGCCGTATAGCCCTTATATCCAGTATAATGATGGAGGCAACGCCGATAAAAGCGCTGATGAAGCCCACGTTTTCAGCAGAACTTTTATCAAATTAAGGCAAATTTCATTGGGATATTCCCTGCCAAAAACTGTGTTGGGCAACAGCCACATACATTCGGCAACATTATCATTAATTGCCCGTAACCTATTCTTTTTCAGAAAAGACCTGCCAACATTTGATCCGGAAGCATCAGATAGCATTGCTCAGGGTTATGGCTATGATAGCGGTGCGCTGCCAACCAGCAGAACTTTTGGCTTTAATTTAAATGTTACCTTTTAATCACGTAGAAAGGAGAAAAATCATGAAAAATTTATTTAACAGCATATTATTATTCCTTTTTATAGCACTTGTGCTTACAAGCTGTACCAAGGACTTTGCCAAGTACAACTTAAATCCGGATGCTATAACATCTGTTGATCCTGGAGCATTATTATCAGATGCGCTGGTTAATACATCAAGTGTGGACATGTTTCCACGTACCGCCTACTGCCATGCATTTATGCAGTTTGGTTATGCTAATGACTGGGCGGGTAATGCCTATGTTGCAACCGATGATGTATCACAAAGATATTGGAACAACTTTTACAGACCTGCTTTAAATGACCTGGAATACGTTGTTCCCGTATTAAAAACCCGTACCGATATGCAGTCAACGTACGCAGCTGCCAGGATATGGCGGGTATTTATTTATCAGAAATTAACCGATTACTACGGCGATATTCCGTACAGCCAGGCGGGTAAGGCGTTAAGTGATAAAATTTTCACTCCCGTTTATGATCCGCAGCAAAAAATTTACGCTGATTTTGTAAATGAATTAAGAGAATCAATAACCCTCTTAACAAATAATTCCAGCCAAAAAGTAAGTGGCGACCAGTTTTATTCAGGCAATGCTGCTCAATGGAAAAAGTTGGCGGCATCTATGTTATTAAAAATAGGGATGCGGTTAATAAAAATTGACCCTACACAAGCGGCCACCCTTGCAAAAGAGGCCATTGCTGATGGTGTTATGACCAGCAATGCGGATATGCCTGTTTTATTACATAATTCTGCCACGGCTAATGGGTTTAATTTTACCTTAAATGATGGTCAAAACCATTTTTTCCTTCATAAAACCCTGGTAACCGAAATGAAAGTAGCAGGTGATCCACGTTTAGCAATATATGGTGCAGTATATGATACTTTTGTTGCCAACGGAGGTACCCCACAATCATCGGATACTACTAAATTTATTGGTTACAGCTTTAAAGCAAGTGATCCGGCACCAAATACAAGGGTCAGCTACGATGTTTTTGGCCAAAAGGATACCCCTTTCTTTGATTTTGCTTATGCCGAGGTTGAGTTTTTAACAGCCGAAGCCATCGTACGCGGATATATAACCGGTAGTGCAGCCGACCACTACGCCGCAGGTATAACCGGGCACATGCAGTCGCTGTCCAAATTATCTGGTAATCCTGTAATTACCAACGCGCAAATTAATGCTTACCTGGCCAAAAACCCACTACCTGCAACATCAGAAGCACAGATAGCAAAAATCAACACAGAATTTTGGGTTGCCGGTTTTGTATTTGATGCCGATGAAGTATGGGCCAACTGGAGGCGTACAGGATATCCTGTATTAACGCCTAATCCAGGTACATCGGGCGTTATTCCGCGTAAAATACCTTATCCTCAATCTGAATTTACTTTAAATAATGCCAACGTAACCGCTGCATTGGCTAATTATGGTGGCACTAATGATTTTAACTCCAAAGCCAGGGTTTGGTGGGATAAATAATTTATTAATACTTAGTTTAAGTAGAGGCCGCTTTCGGAGTTTCCGGAGCGGTCTTTTTTATAGGAAACTTGTTTGGTACACTTTTGGGTTTAAAAAACTGAGAATATTCGTTCAGTATGCTTACTCTTATTCCCCTAACCCAAAACAAACATACTTATCACCCGATTTACTGCCAATCTTCCCGCCTCCACAGGCTATTACTACGTACTGCTTACCATCTATAACATAAGTAGCCGGGGTAGCGTAACCTGCCGCGGGTAACTGCGCCTCCCAAACCACCTTCCCGGTTTTTTTATCAAAAGCGCGAATCTTTTCGTCCTTAGTGGCAGCTAAAAATACCAGCCCCCCTTTGGTTACCAGCGGACCGCCATACAGCTCCGTACCTGTAACCGGGATACCTTTTTTGGTGAGCTCGGGATATTCGCCTACCGGCACTTTCCAAAGCAGCTTGCCTGTGGTAAGGTCGATAGCATTGAGGGTACCCCACGGTGGCTTAATTCCAGGGTAGCCGTCCTTATCCAAAAACCGGTTATAGCCGGTCATGGTGTATGGAATCTCGTCAACCACCTTCTTTTCGGTTTTGGTGCTGGCAGTCCGGTCGGTAGTTGGTTCTTTAGCTAACGTTTTTTTCGCTTTGGCGTCCGGCAGTTTCAGCAGGAAAGCCAGCAGCGCTTTTTTATCCTGTGATGTTATCTGTTTAAAGGATGGCATCATGTTGCGGCCATTCGCAATTACCTGGCTTAGTTGTTCTTCCTTGTACTTTTTTCCAATGTTTACCAGCGATGGATATGATGTGCCATTACCTTTTAGCTGCGGCCCATGGCAGGCAATGCAGTTTTTATTGTAGATCACCTGTCCCATTCCTTTTAATGAGTTATTATTAGCCACCTTTGGCACGTTGATCATTACCTGTGCCCAGGGCATTTCGGAGCAGCTGATGTACATGATGTTTGTTTCCTTATCAACCGCTGCGCCGCCCCACTCGCCTCCACCATCAAAGCCGGGGAAGATCCAGCCACCTTTTTTACTGGGTGGAGTAAACATCAGGCGGTTTTTAACCTGGTTGTATTTTTCCAGCATCTCTTTGTGCGCTTCGGGTGTACGGTTGGTTATATCCTCGGGATTAAATATTTGCCTTGCAAAAGGTTGCGGTAAGGTTGGTATTGGCTGTGTTGGCCATGGCCTTTCGCCCGGCAGGGCTTTGGTGGGTACCGGTGTTTCTACTATCGGGAATATAGGCTTACCATTGGCCCTATCGAACATAAAAATATAACCATGCTTGGTGATCTGGACTACAGCATCAATTTTTTTACCATCGTGAGTTATAGTTACCAAATTGGGATTAGCGGGCAGGTCACGGTCCCACAGGTCATGGTGAACCACCTGGAAATGCCATTTCAACGTTCCGTTAGCCGCATCCAGCGCAAGCAACGAATTGCCAAACAGATTTTTCCCCTTACGGAAACCACCATAAAAATCACCGCCTATAGATCCGGTTGGAATATAAACTATGCCCCGCTTTTCATCCAGCGCCATACCTGCCCAACTGTTGGCTCCGCCAAACTTTTTGTAAGCGGCAGTATCCTGCCATGTTTCGTAACCTTTTTCGCCGGGATGCGGAATGGTATGGAAAATCCACTTTAGTTTTCCCGTACGTACATCATAAGCCCTGATATGCCCCGGCGCTGCATCGGCAGATTCGGCTACGCGGGTTCCAACAATCAGCAGATTATGATAAACCACGCCCGGCGTGGTACCTGCCACAAATGATTTAGTATCCCTGCCAAGGTTTTTGGTAAGATCAATATAGCCGTTTTTGCCAAAGGTCATAATTGGTGTACCGGTCTCCGCATCTATAGCGAAAGTCTTAATGCCGACACTATAAAAAATCCGCTTCTGGCCGCCATCCTTATTTTGCCAGTAGATAACTCCCCTGCTCACTTTGTAGTAAGCCATCGGGTCGCCACTGTTCGTGGTATCAGCCTTTGCCGGGTCAAAAAGCCATTTTTGCCGGCCTGTGGCGGCATCCAGTGCAAATAATTTCAATTTAGGGCTTGTGCCATACAGTATGCCATCAACCATAATGGGGTTACACTGGTTCTGGCTCCTGTTGGCAGTATCTTTATCGTTGGTGCTATACTTCCACGCTATTTTTAGCTTGCTTATATTACTTAGGTTGATCTCCTGGTTTGATGAATAACGGTTGCCTTCCTTTGAACCGGCATAAGTACCCCAGCCGGTGTAAGCTGCGTCGGCCTGGTTAGGTTTTGGATTTTTACATGATGCATAAACACCCGCAGTAAAAAAAAGGGCGGTTAAAAACCTGTTCTTCATTATCATTGGTTCTGTTTAGTATTAAATTGTCCAATCTTTTCTATTTCTCGGAAGATAAAAGAAAGAGTCATGCTGAACTTGTTTTTTAATCTACAGCTCTTTTATCCGGTTCCAAAAATCCTGCTCCATGACTTTAGCATCGATAGTTTTATATACTGATATCTCACGGGGTCCGTTTTCGGGTGGTACATCGGCTTTAATTTTTTCGGCTTTTGCCGGATCAAGATAGGCCATCACAAGGGCAAGATCCCACATTACCCAGGTTTCTTTAGCTTCCACAAAATCCCAGCGGTTATATAACAGCTCACCTAATTTACCTTTATCCTTTAAATTGTTACGGCAAACAGCACGGTTAAACCTCAAGGCGATGGCGGTGTTAATGGGCATAACGGTAAGGTCAAGTCCTTTGCAATTGAGCAACAGATCAAATGCATTCAAATCGTTGCGAACGTTAAATTCGCTTTTATCCCACACCTTCCGGTCGCTGAAATAGCGTCCTGCCAGCACATAAACCCTTATTTTAGGAATGATAGTAGTATCAAGCTGAATGGCCGACGCTATGTTTGACGCGGTTCCAATACACAGCAAATCCAGTTTTTCGCCGTCCTTAAGCTGATGTACTGCGGCTATTATTCCTTTTTCGGCATCAGAAATAACAGGCTCCTTTCCACCCCAGGAATGCCCGATAGTTCCCCTGCTACCCAGCGGATGGGGAATGTCGGTTCTGGAAGTAAGCTGCAGCAACTGCTCATTCAAGTCCTGGCTTAGTTGCACTGTGTTGATGTTTTTTGTGGGGTAATAATGCCATTTATCACCAACCAGCATATCGGCATTATTGAAATGGGCCGAACTTAGCCCAACAATATTTACCTGTTTATCTTTTAAAAGATAAACAATGGCATATAAATCGTCCATTTCATTACCCGTATCCGAATCAAGCCATACTATTCTTTTTTGAGCATAGCCGGTACAGGCTATTAGTATAGCGATCAAACAGACCGGGATAACTTTTTTGAACATGGCGGTTTATTTTTTAAGCAACTCGTCGGTAGTTACCTCATTGCTCAGCAATCTACCAAAAAGTTCCCATCGTTTCACAGGATCCTTAGCGGTACCTCCATTTTTTTCGATATAGTTTTTTACCATATCCATCCCGTAATTATAGTTAATTACATAGCTACGGTATTTTTTAATAAAGCTAACGGATTTAGAAGCTGTTTCATCATTCATCAAACAATATTTGGTAAGGTAATTGGTAGCCTTATCGCGCGACATGGTGTTGTTAATAAGCCCTCTTGCCGCCTCGTTACGGGCATAATTTAAATTACCTTTTATTGCAAGTGCTTTAAAATACAGGTCGATACCCGCGGTATCCAAACCGGCCAGCGGCAGCAATACATTTTTGGCAAACTTCACCTTCTCATCCCCCGGAAAAGCTACCTCGATACCGTAATTGGCGCTCCCCTCGGCAACTAAACTTTGCGGACTAAACAACGGATACATAGAGATCTCTACCCAGCCTTTATCATGGTACAGGTTTTTCTCCAACAACATATTGTACACATGATGACCAGGGTAGCTTTCATGGCTGCCCACATCAATAGCACGGTCTATAAAAATCTTCAGGTCGGTATTGATCTGAACGGTGCTTTTATAGTTCCCCTTGTACCAGTTATAACCGCTCCATGGTTTATTGGTTACATACTCCAGCGTAAAAGCTTCGCCTGCGGGCAAGGTGTAATGGGCCATGGTGCGCTTGCGGGCTTCGGCAATGGCGGCTTTTATCACCGGGTCGAGCTTATCTTTAGGGATAATGAATTTATTGGCCAGTTTTTGAAAACGTTCACTTACCCGGCCCTTTCCCGGCAGGATACTATCCAATAAGGCTATCTGCGCTTTAAAATGGTCTTCATCATACACCGGGGCGGCTACACCAAAAAGCTCCTTTGATTCCTCGTCAAAGGGTCTTTCCTCGCCCGAAAAAATCCGGATTCGCCTGCTGAATGCCACCAATTGATCCATCATCCAGTTGGCCCGTATTTTATTAGTGTCGATTTGTGAGTTAGTCGAAATAATTTTCAACTCATTCATCAAAATATTGGTATTTGCAAGTAAACTATCCTTTGGGAACTCTTTTTTAGGTGATTGCTTCGGTTTTAACGAATCAGGACCATAATAGGCATCCACAAAGTCGGTGTCATATTGACCAATAGTAAGGCCAAGCCTCACATACTCAACAGCAAGACTGTTAAGCTTCTTGTTTTCCAGCTGCTGTGCCGGGTCATGTCCACAGGCCAATATAAAAAGTATGGGTATAAATAGCAGTAGTTTCTTCATGTTAAATTATCCTATTCAAAGTAAATGTGGAACAAGATAATGATTACATTGTTTACTGAGGAAAATGTGGAAAATGTTAGCTTGTAATTTTATCAGCACTATGCCTTCCCAACCGGCCATTACTTCCTACTCAATGACGGAAAAACAGAATGTTGTAAGGCTATTACACCCAGTTAAACTCAACTATTTTCCCATTAAGCTTCCATTTTTCGGGCAGCATGGTATCCATCCAATCCAATGGTTCACCTAAGGGCAGTACTTTGGCTGCCCGGGCAAATGCTGTTTTTACGGCTGCTTTCTGTTCTTCGCCCATAGCTTCGGGTTGGGCCGAGATAAATAGCGGCGCACCACTTTCGGCCAATAGCTCCAGCCATTGTTTGTTCCTGCTCCATTCAATTTTGGTGGTAAGCCCAACGCAATCACCATCAACAGCATAAAATTTATTGTGCTGCGGCAGGCGGAAGGCCAGCGTATTTATACCCATTTTTCGGGTTCGGGCCCATTCATTGCCGCTGGTATCGTCACCTATGCGGCACATCTCGAAGATCCCGGCACTCAGGTGACTCATGGTATTACAGCCAATCACATAAATGCCATCTCCGGCTGCCTCACGGATGGAACGGTACAGGTGAAGAATAATTTCGGCAGTGGTTTTGCTCCTGTCATTAAAGTTCCAGCCGGGTATGGTGATACTGTTCTTCATTTCAAAACCCCAGCGGCCGGTTATATCATAGGTACTGAAATCATGCTTTACCATTTCGTAGCCCCATTGCTTATAAAAATCGAAGTTGCGTTTAACCCGTTCAATATTTTCCGGGATGGTAGGATCGAGTGTTGGGTTTTTAGGATCGTCCCTGCCGGAGATCTTTGGCGCCAGTAAACTTGCCTTTTCATCATGACGGGCACAAAGCGGGCGCATCCACAAACCTGGGCGCATACCCAGTTTTTTTATCTCATCACCAAGCAGGTGCATGTCTTTAAATTTATCATTGGGTTTACTGAAATCATCATTCCAGCCACCATCGCCGGGCAGCAAAGGCGAATAGGTAGCCCAACCGGCATCAATCACCGAAAATGGCTTATTGCCGGTATCAGTAACCAACTCACCCATCATAGCCGTGGTTTGTTTTATGAGGTCGAAATTGTTGTTGCCGTAGGCAAAGTACCAGTCGTTTATACCATAAATTGGCTGTTTGGGCAGGCGGGGCTTTTCGCACATCATCCCGCAAAAGCGATGATCGGTACGGAAGGGCGTTTCACCCGGCAAACCATGGCCGATAATGATATCTGCAGCATGTAAGGTACGATTGCCAAGCAATACACCATTGCCGCCCGAATGGGTATCTAAAGTAAGCTCCAGGCTATCAGTATCTAAACCCCACCAACAAATACTATTTGCCCCTGTTTTTACGCCGAAGCAGGCAGTTTGCTTTGCATCGTGTATTATTACGTACCATGGGTTTTTAACACCATCAAAGCCGGTTTTCCATTGCAGGTCGCCGTAAGAACGCTCCCAATGGTCACCAAGGTATTTTGCTGATGAAGCTGTGTTATGCTTCCATTTTAAACGTACCGAATTGAGTTGCTGTGTTGGCGATTGGATATATACTCCTTTTGCATTTCCGCTGGTTTTTACCGTAACCTCTATATCCTTATAAGTAAATTTGTTACCATTGGTAACCTTCAGCTTGAACCATTCATTGCCAGATTGTGCCCAGACTTCATCCGGGGCACTAATCGCCGATGTTTGGGTTGATGTTGCATAAGTAAGCCGGCTGAACAACACGGCCACGCCGGTAGTTGCAGTAAGTTTTAAAAAATGTCGGCTTTGCATGGTAATGTTCTGAATTGGATTTACAACATTACTAAAAGGTTTCAGGGAATTAAAATGAAATAATATTAAACGAGCAAATAAGAGTCTCGATTTCAGGCTGCTATTCCCCGTGGTGCTGTAGGCTCAAATTAAAAGCCCTCTCCTTTGGAGGGTGCTGGGTGCGGCTTATACCACACTACAAACTCCGTTTGCCTTTCCGCAACCGTCTTTAGGCTGAATTCGAAACCGTGATTAAGCAGAATCTCCCTTACAAGGGTAAGCCCTATGCCCTGCCCGTCTTTTTTAGTGCTGAAGAATGGCGAAAAAAGGTTAATGCTTTGCTCAGTAGTGATGCCTTTACCGGTATCGCTGATAATGAGTTTTTTCTCTTTAGGGATGAGTGTGAATTTTACCGAGCCTTTATCGTCAATGGACTCAATGGCATTTTTTACAATGTTGATGAGCGCCTGCTCCAGTTGCTGTTCATCGGCCATGATATTTACAGCATCATCGGGCAAATTAAACTCAAAGTTTACTCCTTTTTCTTCGGCTTTGATGGACATCAACGTGGTTACTGAGTTGATAAGCGTTTGAAGTATTATGGGATGTTTATTGGCGGGTGGCAGCTTCACAAGGTCGGCAAAGTTGCGCATAAACAGGTTTAGGTTTTGATTGCGGTCCATGGCCACCTGCAGGGCATCTTTTAAAATATCAAAGTTGTGCCCCTCCCAAAGCTGGTCGGTTTTCATGGCCGATTGCATGATGGAATTAACCGGACCAATGGTGTTATTCACTTCATGCGCCATCATACGGATAACCTTGCCATATACCTTTTTTTCGGCGGCCAGTATTTCGGCGGTCAGGTCTTCGATCATAATAAAATGGCGCGAAAACCCCCTATCCACAAAATGCGATTTCTGGAGTTTAAATGAGCTTACTCCGTCCAGCTTTACTACCGTTGTTTCGCCGGATTTAAGCAGCCTCATCTGTTCAAATAAGGGGTGTTCCAGTTCCTGAATGGAATATCCATGAAGTTTGTCTTCGGTAACTGACAAAAGCTGCTGAGCCTTTGGGTTCACCTGTTGTATATGATCGTCAAAATCCAATATAATGATGCCTGTTGGCGAAGTATAGATCAGTTTTTCTAAAAAGAAATGCTGTTGCTCCTGCCTTGTGCGTTCTGTTCTCAACTCATCCATCATCTGGTTATAAACATCAATCAGCGCGTCAATCTCGTGTTTGCCGGTTGATAAAAATTTAACATTAAAATCCTTGTCCTTTATGGCATCAACTCCCTGCATCAATAGCTTTAAAGGATTTATCAGCTGGCGGTAAAGCTGTACAGCTACCACAACCGAAATGAGCACAAATACCTCTGATATAATAAAGAAGACCTTGTTTTGGTTAAAAATAAAGTAAGTGAGCACCAGGGTTACCAGGTGCAGTATTACAACAAATAAAACGTATTTAGTCCTCAGCTTCATCGTATGGTATCTGGTATTTGTCGAGCCGTCGGTACAGGGCGCTGCGCGTGAGCCCCAAAGCCGCTGCGGCCCTGCTTATCTTGTTTTTATGATGATCCATGGCACGTTTTATCATCTCTACCTCTACTTCTTCCAAAGTTAAAGTACCAACACCAGGCAGCTGCATATTGCCTTTTTTTACCGGTGATAGCTCCAGCTGCGAACGAAAATCGTCAATACCCAGTTCATCTTTTTTACTCACCAGTATGGATCGTTCCACCAGGTTTTTCAATTGCCTGATATTACCGGGTAAAGGTAGGGTTTGCAGCCACTTCATGGCCGATGCCGCTACAGATAATTTAGGCCGGTTATAAATCTCTTTTAAATTATTGATAAAAAAATCAACCAACAAAGGAATGTCCTTCGGACGCTCGCGCAGGGCGGGCAGATAAACGGTAATCAGGTTAATACGATACAGCAGATCTTCCCTAAAAGTACCGCGCGATACCATTTCGTTAAGGTTTTTATTAGTGGCGCAAACTACCCTGGTATCCAGCGTTTTGGTGCGGCTGCTGCCCAACATTTCGTAAGTACGGTCCTGCAAAACGCGCAGTAGTTTTACCTGGCTGCTGGCATCCAGATCGCCTATCTCATCTAAAAATATGGTGCCTTTATGGGCCATTTCAAAACGGCCAATTCTGTCAAACCTCGCATCGGTAAAGGCCCCGCGGATGTGTCCAAACATCTCGCTCTCAAACAATGAAGTGGAGATTCCACCCAGGTTCACCTTAATAAATGGCTTATTACGGCGCAGGCTATTTTGGTGAATAGCCTCGGCTATCAGCTCCTTGCCAGTTCCACTTTCGCCCATGATGAGGATGGATGCATCAGTGGTAGCTACCCTACCGATGGTTTCCAGTATATCCAGCATTTTAGGGTCTTCGCCTATAATGTGTTGAAAGTTGTAGGTTTTATCCAGTTGCTTGCGGGTACGGTGTTCGGTCTTTTTATCCCGCAGATCGATCAGGGTTTTCACCGACTGTAAAAGGTGTTCGTTATTCCAGGGCTTATTGATAAAATCATTGGCACCAAGCTTCATCCCTTTTACAGCCAGTTCGATGCTGCCCCAGCCGGTAATCAGGATCACCGGGATGGCTCCGTTATGCTGCTGTTTTATCTTCTCGAGCAGTTCCATACCTTCCTGTCCCGATGTATCTATAGAGAAATTCAGGTCGAGAATAATTAGTTCGGGTTTGCTTTTCTTTATGATCTTTAAAGCATCGGCTGGTTCTTCGGTACTCAAAACCTCGTACCCTTCGCTTTTTAGCAGCAGCAAAAGCGATGTGCGTACAGCAATATCATCATCAATAACCAATATCATAATTGCAGGTTAATATCGTAATTATTCTTCGTGTAAAGCAACTGCCGGATAAATTGCAGCCGCCTGCCTGCCCGGATATAATGAGCATAAGAACACCAGCAGGTATATAAATAGCACAGCAAATAAAATTGCCGCTAAATAAATACCCGCCGAAAGATCAAACACATTTAACAATGGGAACTGCACGGCAAAAAATGAACCGATGATGAGCGAAAATGTAGCCAGGATCATTGATTCGGTGATTAATTGTTTGGAAACCGAACCACCCGTAGCACCAACTGCCCTGCGCAAACCAATTTCGCCCCGCCTTTTGTTAATGTTATACCATAGTACACCAAACAGCCCAAGCGCCACATTAATTATTAAAAAACCTCCAACAATACCCAATACTATCATGGGTACCAATGTAAAATAATTAATATCCTTACGTTTGTTTACAAGGTGTTCTATTTCCACATTTGAATCTTTCATATAGTTGGCCAGGGTTTTATATAAACGGGCCTCAAATGCTGCATTAGCACCAGGAGCAACCTTTACCATTATTTTACCCAGCCACCTGAATGTGCCGGTATCAATGCGGTGATAAATGGCGTCGCCGGGCTTTGCATAGTCACCCTTCATCTTGATAGCCTGTATCACTCCTATTACTCTTCTCTTATTTTTACCATCATCACCTTCGTCAAATATTTTACCTATTACTTCGCCTTTTCCAAATAACTTTTCGCGTAACTCATTATTTATCACTACTGCAGGCACTTTTGAAACAATATCTGTTTTGTTAAACCATCTGCCTTCAAGTAAGGTTCCGGTCATGGTTGTAAGGTAACTATCCTCGGCATTGTACATATTAATATGGTCAAAGGTTTTATGATTAATGGTTGCCGCACCGGTCCAGGTGTTTTGCGAAAAAGGAATATTATCACTGCAGAAACTAATTTCTTTAATCTCCGGCAACGCCTTTACGGTTTGTCGCAAGGTTTCATAATACCTATTCAGCGAATCGGTGCTTTTTGTTTGCAGGGCGTTGTTATAGCTAACAACCCATACATTTTCATATTCCATGCCCATTGTTTTTTTATAGTTGCTGTAGTAATACACCATCAGGGTAAATACCGCGAACAGCACCAGGAATGAAAAAAACATTTCGGACATCAATAAAAAGTTTTGTTTCTTTTTATTCCAGATGAGTTTTAATAAATGCTTAAACATAATATCTTAAATTTAATGGTAAATGATCTATTGCGCTTTTAACGCAGTTACAACGTTTAGTTTTGACATGCGCCAGGCCGGGTATACGCCCGATAGAAGGCCAAAAAAGAAACAAATAAGCAAACCGATGCCCAACACAGTAAAGTTGAGGGATAGTATAAGATTAGGAATCAGGTTCATACTATTTAAAACCTGTATTGCTATAAATGACAGTACTATTCCTATAAGCCCCCCCAACAGGGTGAGTATAATATTTTCGACAATAAATTGATAAACCAGGGTTCCGGACGACGCGCCAAAAGCCTTACGTACTCCTATTTCTGAAGAGCGTTCCATAATACGGGTAATATTAATGTTCACCAGGTTGAGCGTTGGCAAAAGGGTAACCAGTAGTGTAAATATGCCTATAGCAGTAAGTACAATGGTTACGCCCGAAAGGTCGTCATTACCAGTATCAACATAACTTACAATATATGGATCGGCATGACTGGATATTTTGTAAAACTCTTTACTTTCCATAGGCAGCCTTTTTACCAATCCTTCATATTCATCGTGCATACGCTGTACATCTTTTTTTGAATCTGCAAGTAGTATCCCATAGAAATCACCCTGATACCCCTTACCTTTGGTTACATCTGATTTTGACGCCGTATAGGGAAGGTAAATATCGCTATAGGTCATGTAACTGGTAACAGGTACATTTTTAACTACACCTGTCACCCTGTATTTCACGTTATCGGCTTCAATATATTTACCCACAACCGATGGCACATCACCAAAATACTGTTTCTTCATGTCCTCAGATATTACCGCAACCTTATCGGCATTAGCTAATTGCTGCCTGCTAAAAGTTTTACCCTCAATAAAATCATAATCCATAATATCCCAATAATCGTTGTTTGTGTATTTGTAGCTCACGGCTATCTTTTTATTATTTACATAGGTATTGGTACCGCGAAACATAGATGATATCCCCAGCTTAACCGGAGTTTTAAGGGTACGTACATAGTGGTCAAGGTAGTAAAACGACATTGTGCCGGAGCTTTGACCGTTTTTTGATTTTTGCTGGATGCGTGATATATATAACGAGCGATCGCGTTTCCTGTCGGGGTAACTGTCGCCTGCTATTTTATCCAGAAAAGCAGTAAGCACCAGTAATATGGTAAGTGTCAAACTAATACCAAACAGGCTGATAAAGGTGAAGAACTTCCTCCTGCGCAGTACCGCTATGGCTATTTTAAAATAATTTCTAAGCATAACTTTTAATTTTAGGCGGTTAATTATTGAACTTGCGAACCATCAAATAAGCGTACTAAACGGTGGGTTTTGTGAGCCATATTCTCATCATGTGTTACCATAACTATCGTGGTGCCTTCGTTGCGGTTCAGGTTGATAAGGATCTCCATAATCTCGTTACCCATGGCGCTATCCAGGTTACCGGTTGGCTCATCAGCCAAAATAATGTCGGGCTTGCCCACTATTGCCCGTGCTATGGCCACACGCTGCCTCTGCCCGCCCGATAACTGGGTTGGGAAATGTTTAACGCGGTTTGCCAAACCCACTTTTTCCAGCGCTTCGGTAGCCAGCATTTTACGTTCTTTGGCTGTAGTATCGCGATATAGCAGGGGCAGTTCCACATTATCCAACACCTGCAAGTCGTTTATCAGGTGATAGCTTTGGAAAATAAAGCCCAGGGTTTTGTTACGAAACTGCGCCAGTTGCTTGTCGTTCAGTTTTTCTGTTGATTTATCAGCAATTTTTATATTCCCTTTTGATGGAGCATCCAACAGGCCCATGATATTCAGCAGCGTACTTTTACCACAGCCCGAGGGGCCCATAATGGATAAAAATTCGCCTTTGGCAATATCAAGACTTATGCTGTTTAGGGCCAGGGTTTCTATAGTGTCTGTGCGGTACACTTTTTCGATGTTTTGTAAACGGATCATATTTAAGTGAGTTGTGAATGGTGAATAGTGAGTTGTTTGATTAATTATAGAACTATTTAATTTATTGATAAGTGATCTTTTTGTTGGTTTCAAAGTCGTATAACGACAGATAGCGTAACTGGTAATAGGCCCCCCAAAAATCCCGGAGCGATGCTACGTAATCGCGCTTGGCCTGGTCATTCTCGCGGAAGGCGATACCGAGGTCGGTGATGCTCAGATCTCCTAAAACATAGCGTTCGCGGGCTATCTGGTATTTTTCGGATGCTATGCTGTCGGCCTCGGCGGTATATACCAGTTGCTCTTTCATCACGTTAAAAAGCGACACCTGGGTTACAATCTGCTGCTTAAAGGTTTGTTTATCCTGCTCTACCGCATATTCGGTAAATTGCTGGTTAGCCAAAGCCGTTTTGATGCGCGATTTTGACCGCCCCCAGTCCAATATAGGCACGGCCAACTGCACCTGCAACACCTGCTGGTTTTGCGGATTTTTATAAACACCCGGAATAGTGGTTGCTGTGTTTGAGTAACCAAGATTGGCGTTTAATGTCGCGGTTAATCCATTTTGACCTTTAGCTTTTGCAACATCCCGCTTAGCCTCGGCAACACGGCGTAAAAACGCAATGGCATCAGACCTGTTTGCAAAAGCCTCGGCCAGTACTTTATCTGATGATACCTGCATCTGGCTGATGTGTTCCGGTGCTACCAATACCATCTTTTCTTCCCCCTCCTGCCCCGTATAGCTGCGCAGGTTTAAGGTAGCTATTTCCATATCGCGCTTAGCGGTACCAACCGCTTTTTTGGCGTTGATCTGCTCCAGCTGCAATTGCAATATCTCGTTTTTTGAAACCTTGCCCAACTCAAATTTGGTGTTGGCAATATTCATGATCTTTTGTGTGTTGGTATAGTTGGTTTCGGCAATTTTTAAATTCACCTGGGCCAATAGCAAATCGAAGAAGAAACCTTCCACATCAATAGCGATCTTTTCCTGGGCCTCAATGTAAGTCTGCTTGCTCTCGTTATATTTTAAGGGCTCAATCCTTTTGTCCCACTTTAGGCTATTGAACTGAAAGAGCGGCTGGGTATAGCCAATGCCGTAAGGGATACCATTGTATAAAACATTATGCCTGTCGAAATCGTCAAACCGCTGTAATTGGGTTGTACCATAAACAGTACCGCCTGTAGCTGTAATACTTTGGCTAAAGTTTAATGCCAGCGATGAGTTATCATTATGTATAGGCTGAAACTGAATGGTACCATCGGGCTGCTGTACCTGTGTAAATGTTTTGGTATAGCCAGGCAATATCCCGCTTAACGCCAGCTGCGGCTGGTAATTTGATTTGTAGGTACGGTACTCCCAATACTTGGTTTCGCGCACGGTTGCTGCCTGCTTGGCGGCTATTGAATTGGCCTTGGCCATCTCCACCACCTGCTGCAGGGTTAACCGCAGCGTATCGCTGCTACTGCCTGCAAATACCTTTGTGCCAATGGTTAATAACAATATGGAGTATAAAAATTTCATTCTGTTTTCCTTTATATTTCAATCGTCATTGCGAGGCACGAAGCAATCCCCTACCTACAGAGTAGCTGTGCAAATCCACTCTGTGATTGCTTCGTACCTCCTATGAGGTTTATTTTAACTTAATTTGTAATCGTTACTTCTTTCGAGTTTTTAAATTCCGTCATATCCGATGTTATAATTACATCACCGGGTTTTACACCGTCCTGTATTTCTACATAATCAAAATTGGTGAGCCCGATGTGCACAGTACGCTTCTCCGCTTTTCCATTATTTACCACGAAAACATCCTGAACAGCCGGCCCTTTAAACGCCGGACCATTAGCCACCCTCATGATCTTGCTATGTGTTGCCGTCACCAAAAACACATCCACCTTCATGTTTGGCCGAAGCTGTTTGTTTGCGCGATCATCTAACTGAATATCGAATGAAATAATGCTGTTTTGTACCGATGGGGATACATTGGTAACGTGTCCGCGCAGTTGAGTATCATTGATGCGGATAATAACCGGGATCCCGCTGTGCAGCTGTTCCATTGAATTATCGGAAATACTGCCGGATACTTTAAAGCTGCCCAGGTTGGCAATACGGGCCAGGGTCTCTCCTTCATGCACATTGGCGCCTATATTTTTGTTTACATAGGTAATAACACCCGCCCGGGTAGCAATTACATTAGCCAGGTTTAATTTACGCCGTAAAGCATTCAGATCGTTAACCTGGATATCAGCGGCTATCTGGGCTTCCCTGATCTCAATCTGCATTGTTTTCTGCTTGTTTTTGATCTCGTTTTCCAGTTGCTTCTTCTCTAACTGTGCAACTTTCAAATTAAGCTCGGCCTGTTCTATCCCTTCACGGGTACCACCACCTGCTTTAAACAGGCGTTTGGCATTTTCAACAGCATCGGCAAGGTTGCTGATGCGCAGTTGTTTGATATCGTTGTTAGACTGGATATCATAAAAACTTTTACCAAGATCAAGCTTTAGTTTGCTGATCTCGTTGCGTTTTGATTCAAGCGTAAAATTGAGTTTATCAAATTCTGTTTGGGTGGCCGATTTATCTAATGTGAGTATAGATTGGCCTGGTTGAACTTTATTACCGGCATCCATAAGTGCACTTTTTATCGATGCATTTATCGGGCTGGTAATGATCTCTTCAAATTCGGGTAAAACCTCACCTGTAGCATTAAGGGTATTCTCTATATCTCCCATCACTACAACTGCGGTAGTGATCTCTGATTTTTTTACTGATGACTTGATGAATCCCCGAAGTGCAACTATCAGCAGTACCAAAACCGCAATACTTATAATAGCTACCAATGCCCCTTTCTTCCTTTTTTGATATGATACCTCGAGCGTAATTTCCTTATCCATTGTGATATAATTTGCATAAGGTTTTGCAAGTGCTATACCAACTATAATAATTTGATTATTAGATATTTATAATTTAATAATTTCAAAAAAGTGATCGATACCGGACAGATTTTGTAATAATGGACAGTTTTTTTTGGAGTAAGGACTTTTGGACAAAGGAGCAAGGACTTTTAGACAAAGGACTAAAAGAGAGAAGCACAGCTTTTCTTGCGTTTCGGGCAAATATATGAGTCAAATATCTCGATGCCAGACAAAATCAGAAAACGCTGTTTTCTGATCTAAGACAGCATATCACTACTAATAATCCGAATAATCGGCCGGAAAAAGGAAGGTGATATCAATATGTGATACGTTGTTCTGAAATTCGGCCTTAGCTGATAAGGTTTTCCAGTAAGCGTCTTTTCCAAATGCATCCCAGTGCTTATCCCTGTCATCCTTATTATTAAACGTGGTCATATACATCAGGTTTGGCATGTGTGAGCCCGATACCACTTCGGAGTAAAAAACGGCGTTAAAGCCAAGTCTTTTAAAAAGCCCTATTTCATCACCCTCGTTAAACATTCGTACTTTGTTGTAGTTATATTTTTCGGTAGCGCTTTCATAACTACGCAGCTCATACACCCTATCGGCTTTGTTGCCTGTAAGCTGGGGTACTGCCGGAGCTGGCATACCCGGGAAGGCATGCAGTATCAATATTTCAATACGGGCATAGGGTGCATCCTTGTAGCCTGCATTCATATAGTCTTCACCATCGGTAAAGTATTTCGTATCTGCCTGCAATTTTTTGTCGATACCGGTAAGTTTATCCAACGAAGTAAATGGTGTATAAACGTAAATACGCATATCGGCAGTATCCTGTTTTACTGGTTTAAATACGCCAACATTGGGTATACCAGCTCTGTGCAAAGCCGGCAAATAAGCGTCTTTCAAATAACGGTCTATCCTGGTTTCCTGTTCAGGGGTTTTATAATGGTAAATTTTAAGCTCGTAATAATATCTTTTGGGAGAAGCCGAAAGGCCGGAAGCAAAGAGTAAAAACCCTAAAATAAAAGTAATTATACGGATAGGTGATGTTTTCATAATTGGCTTAAAGTTTTGTAAATATAATGGAAAATAGAGTCGAAAGTAAAAGACAAAGGATGAAGCACAAAAGGCCTTCAAACCCTTTCGAAAATAAAAAATAAAGTGATGCCTATTCCAATATACAACGTAACAATTTGCTTGATAAAACAAAAAGCCTGCCGGCATTAGTCGGCAGGCTTTCTAAATAATAAAGAATTTATATTAAAGTTCTCTTACCCAAATATTACGAAAACTAAGCGGCTCGCTTTTATCTCCATGGGCTTGTAGT
The DNA here is from genome assembly GCF_056400605.1 of Mucilaginibacter sp. P5_A4. Lineage (NCBI taxonomy): Bacteria > Pseudomonadati > Bacteroidota > Sphingobacteriia > Sphingobacteriales > Sphingobacteriaceae > Mucilaginibacter > Mucilaginibacter sp. P5_A4. The sequence goes on from NZ_JBFUKX010000029.1 coordinate 33,905, forward strand.
TTTATTGGTGCAGCACCATGTTTTTTGCCTTCGTAAGAAGCTTTGCCTATGTATTGAGTTGGGCCAAGCAGTTCAAAGTTGTTTTCAACAAGCACACCATTGAAAAACACGGTTGCTCTTGCCGCCGATTTTAGTGTGCCGTCCTCATTAAATACAGGAGCAGTCCATACTACGTCGTAAACATTCCATTCGCCGGGTTTACGACCTGGGTTTGCTAACGGAATAACCTGTTTGTACAAACTGCCGGCCATGCCATTAACATAGGTTTTGTTATTGTATGAATCTAAAACCTGTAGCTCATAACCTGCATCTCCTTTACCTATTGATGCTAAAAAGATACCGCTGTTACCGCGGGCCTGGCCTGTACCGGTTATATTTGCGGGCACTTTCCATTCAATGTGTAACTGGTAATTGGTAAATGCTTTTTTGGTTTCAATATTGCCAACACTTTTGTTAACGGTAAGTACATCACCTTTAACCAACCATTTGGCAGGCGTTTTATCTTCGGTAGAAACCCATTCGTCAAGGTTTTTGCCATCAAACAAAACAATGGCATCTGACGGGGCATCACCCAACACTTTACCCGGAACAATGACTTTTGGTATAGGCTCCCAGGTTTCGGTATCCTCTGGTTTCGCTGTTTGTGCGTTAGCCATAAAAAAACTCCCGGCTAAAATAGTGGTTAATATTATTGAGTATCTCATTTTTATAATTGGGTTTATTAAATGTGAAGTGTGTTTTTTAAGTATGCAGCACTTTGAGTGATGCTTACATAAGGATCAATATTGGTATAATTTTCCTGCTCAACAATAAAGTGTTTCACCCCTCCAAGTTTGGCTTTACCTAAAATTGTCTTAAAATCGATATCTCCTGTCCCTATTTCGGTGTTAAGGTTAGGATTAGTTTTATCTCTATCTTTAATATGCACAAAAGTGAAGCGGCCCGGATGCTTTTCAAAAATAGCCAGCGGATCCTGACCTGCACGTACTACCCAGTAAAGATCCATTTCCATATTGACCAATTTAGGATCGGTGTTGTTAAGTACCACATCATAAAAAGTAGTATCACCTACCGGTGCCCACTCAAAATTATGGTTATGGTAGCCTAATTTTAAACCAGCCGCTTTACAAATTTCGCCGGCTTTATTCATTTTTTCGGCAACACCTTTGCAGTCGTCAACCGTTTTAATAAAGTTATGGTTTAATGATGGCACAATAATATAGGTTTGCCCAATGGCATTGGCAACATCCATGTACATTTTCAGGTAGTCGGTTTTTCCTTCGCCAAAATACGAATCCAAACCATAGTGGCCACTTGGACTACTCAATCCGTTATCTTTCAACAGCTGACCAAAATCCTTACTTTTTAGGCCCCAATAGCCGGTATCTTTATTATAACCAAAAGTTTCTACTTCCTGGTAACCTGCCTTTGCAACTTTACCTATCACACCTTTTACGTCAGCAGGTAATTGATCACGCAAGCTATATAATTGCAGGCCTGCCCCGTTTTTTTCTTTTGCCGATAATAAAGATGGTGCTAACATAGCACCTGCCGAAAGTAGACCGGCCTGCGCTAAAAATGTTCTTCTGGTTGTCATGTATTTCTGTTTGGTTTATGCTTTGTTTGAGTATATTTTGAAGATAAGGTTTAAACGTCGCATAAATGAACCGCCTTACGTAGTGAGGCAACCTTATCTTTTTGCTTGGGAATAAACTCCTGCGCCACAAAACCTTTATGTCCTGTTTCTACAATGGCTTTCATAATAGCCGGATAATAAAGCTCTTGTGTTTCGTCTATCTCGTTCCTTCCGGGTACACCACCGGTATGATAATGGTTAATGTAGGGATGATACTGCCTAATATTGCGGATCACATCACCCTCATCTATCTGCATATGGTATATATCAAACAATAGTTTGAAGTGTTCCGAACCTATCCTTTTAGCAAGTTCGGCTCCCCATTCCACCCTATCGCATTGGTAATCTTTATGATCAATCTTGCTGTTCAACAATTCCATTACCAAAACAATGTTATGTTTTTCGGCAAGGGCAACCAATGGTTTTAGTCCTTCCACACAATTGTTCCAGCCGGTTTCATTATCCTTACCCCGACGACTACCGCTAAAGCAGATCAGGTTTTTATACCCGGCCGCTGCAACTTTAGGTATCATCTCTGAATAATTTTTTTGCAGCTGTGCATGAAATTGGGTATCACCAAAACCATCCGTCAGGTTAATTTCGGCGCCATTGCACATTGACGAATACAGGCCATGCTTTTTAAGTGTAGGCCAGTCGGCAGGTCCAACCAGGTCAATCCCTTTTATGCCAATATCTTTTGCAGCTATACAAAGCTGCTCTACAGACATATCGCCATAGCACCAGCGGCATACGGCATGATTAATATTACCTTTTAAAGCAGTATCAACATTCATTTCTTTTTCTTCGGATTTAAATGACGATAACATACCTGCCGTTGTAATAGCAGCAGTGCCTGTAACTATATTTTTTATAGCCGATCGTCTGTTTTGATTTGATGCCATGTTTTTTAATTGGGTTTATATCTCGGTTTGTGCAGATGGTTCCTGTATATCCAAACCTGGTTTAGTTGCTATATCGTTTGTATCTTTAAATAACAACAGGAAAAATATTAACACCACAGCGGCAATTCCGGCCGGAATAAGCCATATGGTTTGCCAGTTGTGTGAAGTAGTTGAAGTTTGCCAATGATCTACTATCGGCCCCGAGATATACGAGCCGATAAGCATCCCAACGCCATAAGTAGCCAAAGTGATAAACCCCTGCGCGGCACTTTTAAACCGTTCGCCCGCTAAATTATCGGTATAGATCTGGCCGGTTACAAAGAAGAAATCGTAACAGATACCATGCATTACAATACCGGCAATCAGCATCCAATAATTGGAGCCTACATCGCCATAAGCAAAAAGTATATAACGCAGTACCCAGGCTAACATACCTACAGCAAGCATTTTTTTAACGCCCAGCCTTACAAAAAATAGTGGCATCAAGGCCATAAACAACAGCTCGGACATTTGCCCCATAGATTGTTTACCCGCGGCGGCTGTTACCCCTACTTCATTTAAGAAAGGATTGGTAAAATTATAATAAAACGCCAACGGAACGCAGATAGCTACTGATGCCAGGAAAAATGTAAGGTATGATCTGTTTTTAAGTAACCCTATAGAATCTAACCCGATAATATCGCCAAAAGATGTTTTCTGACCTTTTTTTACAGGAGGGGTATCAGGTAAAGTAAAACTTAACAAACCTAATATTAACGAAGCTCCCGCTGCCATTTTAAACGTAAGTACCAGCGAGCCTGATTTTTCCCATCCAAGATAACCAATAAGCAAACCGGCAATTATCCATCCGGCAGTACCAAATACCCGTATTGGCGGGAACTCCTTACTTGGGTTTTGCATCTGCTTAAATGAAACCGAGTTTACCAATGCCAGGGTTGGCATGTATATGATCATGTAGAATAATATGTTTGGGTAAAACTTATCAAAACCGGTAATGGCAGTTGCATAAAAAAGCGAAGCAGCACCAAGTAAGTGTAAAACGCCTAATATTTTTTGCGCCGAAAAGTATTTATCAGCAATAAGCCCGATAACAAAGGGGGCAATAATGGCTCCTAATGATTGCGTTGCATAAGCTCCGGCATTTTGTGTACCTGTTGCCTTTAACGTTACCGTTAAATAGGTCCCCATTGTAACAAACCATGCCCCCCAGATAAAAAACTCCAGGAACATCATTGCAGAAAGCTTTACCCTTATTCCAACGGTCATACTTATTGGGTTAGAAAAAATTAATCCCGGTTATTTTTTTAACGACAGGATGTACTGTACCATTTCTTTTGCATCAGTTTCCGAAAGTGCGGTGTGCGCGGTCATTGCCATAGTGCCCCAGTTACCACTGCCGCCTGATATTACTTTTTTGGCCAGCATATCTATATTAGCCTGTGAGGCATCATATTTTTTTGCAATATCCTGAAAAGCGGGTCCGATAACCTTGGTATCAACCTTGTGGCAAGTACCGCAATCATTATTTGCCAATAGTTTTTCGCCTGCTGCAGAGCCTGCTGAACCGCCTGCCGCTTCGGTGCCGGTTTTAGTTGCGTTGGTATCTGCATCAGAGTTACTTGCTTTTGCAGTTTGATTTGCTGCTGCGGTGCTATCACTGCCCCCCTTGTTTGATGAATTACCTCCGCAAGCAGATACTACTGCACAAATACCAAGAATAAAAAAAGCCTTTTTCATTTAATAGTTTTTTAATGTTATGAAGCTTGCGCCTCACGTAAATAGTTTGTTGGTTAATGTGTATAACCCATCAAAATTTTATCTGTTTTATTTATTATTTTGATGGGTGATACTGTTTTTTAATTGTGTTGATAATTATCGTGAAAAATACAATTTTATTCTAAAAAAATCGACTATTATACCACTACTGTAGCCAAAGGTGCAGTTTTTTTCCTGGCACGCATATAAAATACCAATCCGGTAAAGGCTACTATTAAAGCAAGGGGAATCAATAGCGTAGTATTAAGAACTTCCGGACCAGCCGCAGATCTGGCGGCATCAAAAGCCTTAGCCATATCTGTTCCTGCTCCCGCCGAGCGATAAGCATCTATATTTGCGCCCGCAGGAAGTTTTTGAGCCATTATTCCATCATAGTATCCTCCCATAAATATCATGTAAATTGACACACCAAACATACCTGCTCCGCCCATAAGGTTTAATCCTACTGCACCGGTGCGAGGAAGGTTTTCTGCTACAAATCCAATCATACAAGGCCAAAAGAAGGCAACACCCAATCCAAAAACAACGGCTGCAAGATAAATGGCATCGCCATGTAAGTGAATCATAAGGTAGATTCCAAGAGCTGATAAAATTGCAGAAATAAGTAAAACTCCCTGCGGCGCAAGGCGATGTACTATAGGACTGGCAAAAGCCCTACCCAAAACCTGGACGGACGCGACAAAAGTGAGGATTAAAATGGCGTTATGCGTAACTGTTTTAAACAATACATCTGTCCATTGATTTGTAAATAATTCTGTAATAGCAGTACCAAACATGCATATAATCATAAAAAGAAACAGCGGATTGAGAAGCGCTTTATACATATCTTTTGTACTTACACCAGCCGACACCCGTTCTGTAACCGGAAAATCCAGTTTAGAGAAAAGGAAACCGTAGATTAACGTCGGTATCAACATAAATCCGATCTCTATCTGCGAGACCCAGTAAGGTTTTTCAGATGCACCATTTGCGAGTGTATTATCTAACCCAAATACAACCAGGGTTCCTATTACAATCCCCGCCGGAAACCAAAGGTGAAAATGGTTCAGTTTTGTGGTTTTATTATCGGTGTACATGGAGGCTACTAACGGATTGCAAGATGCTTCAACCGTACCATTGGCAATCCCGATCATCAGCGTTGAAAGGAATAATGTCCAATATCCGTTGGCAAAAATTGTTAACAAGATACCAATCAAATGAAAAATAAAAGCCGATACAAGCAGCTTTTTCATACCGATGATATCCACTATAAAACCACCTACAATTATTGCCAATGGGAATCCCCAGAAAGCAGTAGCTGCAATTGTGCCCAATTCTGATCCATTTAAATGAAATCTTACCCCCTGATCGTTTAGTATACCGGCACGGATGCCGAATGACAATGATGTTACCAGCAAGGATAGGCAACTGGCTCTGAAAAGCTGTGTACGGTTAATAGTTTGCATTTAAATTATTTTAGGTTATGATAATTGGTTAATTGGCATTTTTCTCAACTTGTATTTATAGACTCAAGAAGTTTTTAAACTTCTTGAGTCATTGTACTATATGTCTTATATCCCCAGCGTTCTCCTGTTCAGTGCGTTGTCGGCACCTGATGCTGCAAAATCGTCAAAAGCACGTTCGGTAACCCTGATGATGTGATTTTTGATAAACTCAGCACCTTCGCGGGCTCCGTCTTCAGGGTGTTTAAGCGCACATTCCCATTCCAACACGGCCCATCCCGGGAAATCATATTGGGTTAACTTGCTGAATATCGCTTTAAAATCAACCTGCCCGTCGCCCAGCGAACGGAAACGGCCTGCACGGTCAACCCAATTCTGGTAGCCGCCATAAACTCCTTGTCTTCCGGTAGGGTTAAATTCTGCATCCTTCACGTGCATCATTTTTATCCGCTCGTGATACAGGTCAATATACTCTAAATAATCCAGGCATTGCAGTATAAAGTGCGATGGATCATACAGCAGGTTTGCCCGTTTATGGCCTTTTACCTTATCCAAAAACATCTCGAAGGTAATACCGTCATGCAGGTCTTCGCCGGCATGAACTTCATAGCAAAGGTCGATACCGTTATCCTCATAAACATCAAGAATAGGTACCCAGCGTTTGGCCAGCTCATCAAAAGCGGTATCAACTATACCGGCAGGGCGTTGCGGCCATGGGTACAGCATTGGCCAAAGCAGCGCACCACTAAAAGTAACTGATGCAGCCAGACCTAAATTTTTTGATGCCTGTGCAGCATACTTTAATTGTTGAACGGCCCATTTTTGCCTTTCGGCGGGGCTATTACGCAATTGCTCTGGCGCAAAACCGTCAAACAGGGTATCATAAACCGGGTTTACCGCGACTAACTGTCCCTGTAAATGGGTAGAAAGTTCGGTGATCTCCAATCCGTGGCTGTTTACAATGCCTTTTACCTCATCGGCATAGGTTTTGCTTTCGGCAGCCTTTTGCAGGTCGATAAAACGGGCGTCCAGTGTTGGCAGCTGAACACCTTTGTAACCCAGGCCGGCAGCCCATTTACAAATAGAATCAAGGCTGTTAAATGGTGCGGTATCACCTATAAATTGTGCTATAAATATTGCAGGTCCTTTAATGGTAGTCATAGTTTTTATTTAGATAGAAAATTCAGTCCACTTTTTATCTGATTTACCCGATGCAATCACATTTTCAATAAATGCCATTCCACGAACGCCTTCTTCAATACCGGGGTAATCCTTTTCTTCGGGTGTAGCGTCCCTGCCTTCTAACCCAGCCTTCACAGTTAAAGCAAAGTTACGGTACAGGTTGGCAAACGCCTCCAGGTATCCCTCCGGGTGACCGGCAGGTGTACGTGTATTATGCTGCGCAAAAGTGCTGGTGTAACCACCGCCTGTGCGCCATACTTCCATAGGTTTATCGGTGTACATCAGGGTTAATGAGTTTGCGTCACTCTGGTGCCATTCCAGGCCACCCTGCTCGCCATAAACCCTTATTTTCACATTATTTTCTTCACCGGCAGCAATCTGGGTTGCCGTAAGCACGCCGCTCGCGCCGTTATTGAATTTTAGCAAAGCAGCACCATCGTCGTCCAGTTTGCGCCCCGGTACCACAACATTGATATCGGCACAGATCTGTGTTACCTCTAAACCGGTAATATATTCGGCCAAATTAAAGGCATGGGTACCTATATCCCCCATAGCACCAGCTATCCCGCTTTTACCGGGATCGGTGCGCCACGAGGCTTGTTTATTATCGTCGCCTTCCAAAAAGCTGCTGAGCCATCCCTGCGGATACTCTACATAAACTTTACGGATGTTACCCAGCTTACCGGCTTTTATCAGTTGCTTGGCTTCTTTCACCATTGGATAACCGGTGTAAGTGTGGGTTAGGCAAAATAGCTTGCCGCTTGCTTTCACCACTTTATCCAGCTCTTTAGCCTCGGCTAAAGAAAAGGTCATCGGTTTATCTAAAACTACATGGAAACCATTTTCTAACGCGGCTTTAGCAGGATCAAAATGTACATGGTTTGGAGTAACAATACTAATTACCTGTACACGTTCATCTTCGGGCAATTGTTTTTCTTTTTCTATAAGTTCGGTGTATGAACTGTAAACGCGGTCGGCCGGTAAACCCAGCAGAACGCCGCTTGCCTTTGATTTTTCGGCATTGCTGCTAAAAGCGCCGCAAACCAGTTCATATTCACCATCGATGCGGGCAGCAATCCTATGCACAGCGCCAATAAACGCACCTTGCCCACCGCCGATCATTCCTAATCTTAATTTCATTTGCAGGTAGTTATTTTTCAAGTAAGTGGTTAATTGAGTTGATTAGATGAGTGGTTAATTATCGAAAACTGAAACAGTTTACATAATGCAACTACCCGCCTGCTCAACTTAAAACCAATTTATAAAGTGAATGGTTGATTGGGTTAATTAGGTGAATAGTTAACAGGGATATAAATCCTTAATTCAACCACTCATCTAATCAACCCAATCAACCACAAATCAATTCTTTAGGTTGCCCAGGCTTTATCGCCTTTTTTGTATGGAAAATTACCATCATATTTTCCGGGTACAGCAATGTAGCGCAGGGCTTGTGTTGCACCAGGTTTCGAGGTGAAGAAACCCAGCAGGGTTAATTCTTTCATCATCCTGAAATAATGGTTAGGGTCTTCCGGCTTTTTGGTTTTGGTATACGCTTTTTGCTCGGCATCAAGCGCGGTAAGTAATTCGGTGCGCTGTGTTGCATCAGCCTCCATAAACTTCTTATCAAACTTTTTCTTGCTGGCATCATCCAGATCGGCTATACCTTTTACAAATATCTTCTGATCTGCCGGTTTATAACAATCCTGTACCATTAAGGCCATAAAGCTGCCTACATCGGCCGCTTTTGCACCCGGAGAGGAAGTAGCCGGTAAAATGGTTTCGCCAACCTCGTTCAGGAAAGCAACATTGTCTTCATCAAACAGTTCGTTTACCTTTTTAGAAGTTGATTTACATCCTGAAACGAAAAACTCGGCGCCTATCACCGTGCCGCCCAGTATTAAACCAACCCTGGTAATTGCATCTCTTCTATTCATTTTTCTAATTATTGATTTAGTGAATTAGCGGTTTTGTAATCTTTTATTTGTTGATTTTGTGAGTTATTGAGTTTTATGATTTTTGATTATCTGAATTTTTAAGTTCTTTTAATCACCATTCACTAACCCGCTAATTCACCAATTAAATTATGCTTTTAGTTCAAATCCCTGACGGTATTCGCGTTTAATGTACTGGTTAACATCATCAAAATTGGTAACCTTCATTGCCGAATTATCCCACACTAATTTTATGTGACCTCCTTTAAGTTCATGGCCGCGCACAGCCAGGTTGGCCATTAACAAAGCCTCGGTAAGCGGGCCGGCTTTCTCAAATGATGAACTCAGTTCAGTTTTACCGTAACCAGCTAAACAACCTTCAACCCATTGTGCATAATGACCGTTGGAACCGCCAGGCACACGCTGCCATTTTTGAGGCGCTTTGGCTGTTTTAGTACGTTCAGTTGGCAACAGCAATGGTTCTTCAGAATAGGTGCTGGCTATCATTTTGCCTTTTGTACCTATAAATAATGATCCGTTACCATCGTCGCCAAATTTTTCATTTGGTAATAATTCTGCCGGTCTTTCGGGTTGTATACCACCATCCATCCAATGCAGGGTAACCTCACCTTTTGTTTTATCTGTTTTAGGGAAAGTTAGGGTAATATGACTTGACGGAGGGCAGCTTTCAGGGAAATGCCCTTCTTTAAACTCATCAACATAAACACTGCCAACACTTGCCTGTACATCCTTGGCATATTGTAAGCCCAATACCCTAAAAGGTGCTTCTACCAGGTGGCAGCCCATATCGCCAAGGGCGCCGGTACCATAATCCCACCATCCGCGCCAGTTAAACGGTACAAGTTTATCTACATAGTCTTTTTTTGGTGCAGTGCCCAACCACAGATCCCAATCTAATTCTTTAGGGATATTTGGCTGCGGTGCAGGCCACTGAATGCCCTGCGGCCATACCGGGCGATTTGTCCAGCAGTAAACAGTATGTACATCACCAATCAGGTCGGCATCGTACCATTCAGAAAGTAAACGGGTACCATCGTTTGACGATCCCTGGTTACCCATTTGCGTAACTACTTTATATTTTTTAGCTGCTTCGGTTAATAAACGGGCTTCCCAAATATCGTGCGTCAATGGCTTTTGCACGTAAACATGCTTGCCCAACTGCATGGCGCGATAAGTAATGATAGCGTGGTTATGATCGGGGGTTGAGACAGATACGGCATCAAAGTGTTTATGTTCCTTATCAAACATCTCGCGCCAGTCTTTATAATATTTTGCTTTCGGAAAATCGGCACGTGATTTTGCTGCACGCCTGTCGTCAACATCGCACAGAAAAGCTATCTCTGCCTTTCCGCTTTTGTAAAAATTAGCAATGTCGCTTTGGCCTTTACCGCCCGCGCCAACACCGGCAATCAGCAATTTATCACTTGGTGCAACAAAACCCTTTCCGCCCAACACAAACCGCGGAACGATCATAAAACTTGCGGCAGCTATCGAACTGGTTTTAATGAAATCCCGCCTCGATGGGTTGGGGGCAACGTTATCTTTTTCTTCAGACATAGGTAGTATATTTGATGTTTTTGTTAGATCTCGTTTTTCTTTAAAGCATCAACAGCATAGTTGGCAGCACGCGCTGTTAACGCCATATAAGTAAGCGATGGGTTTTGGCATGCAGCCGATGTCATACATGAACCATCGGTAACAAATACGTTTTTGGCATCCCAAACCTGGTTCCATTGGTTAAGTACCGATGTTTTTGGATCGCGACCCATACGTGCCGTACCCATTTCATGAATACCGCGACCTAAATACGGATTAGAGCTGTGAGTTTGCACATCCTTAGCTCCGGCTGCTTCCAGTAGTTCTTTAGCATCCTTTTCTATCTCAATGCGCATCTTTAATTCGTTTGCCTTCAATTCGGCATCAATAGCTACAACAGACAGGCCCCACTTATCTTTTTTAGTTTTATCAATGGTAACCTTATTATCATGGTATGGCAATGTTTCACCAAAACCTCCCATGCCTATTTGCCATGAACCTGGTTCGCTGATGGCATCTTTATATGCGCCGCCAATGTTCAGTTCGGCAATATCCCTGCTCCAGCCTTCGCGGCTTGCAGCGCCCTGATAACCAAAGCCACGGATGTAATCACGCTTTTCGCCATTAAGGTTACGGAAACGCGGAATATAAAAACCATTTGCACGCCTGCCGAAATAGTACTTATCCTCGTACCCTTCTATTCTGCCCGACGCACCAACTCCCAGGTGATGATCCATCAGGTTATGGCCAAGCTCGCCACTGCTGCTCCCTAAACCGCCATCCCAAACATCAGTCGCCGAGTTCATTAATATCCAGGCCGAATTTATGGTTGAAGCGTTAAGGAATACAACCTTAGCAAAATACTCATAGGTTTGGTTAGTTTCGGCATCCAATACCTCAACTCCTTTTGCCTTTTTGGTATCCTTATCATACAATATTTTGGTAACAATAGACCATGGGCGAACTGTTAAGTTCCCGGTAGCCATAGCTGCAGGTAATGTGGCCGACTGTGTACTAAAATATGCCCCGAAAGGACAGCCCAACCAACATTTATTACGATACTGGCAGTTTGTACGATCGTTATGCGGCAGGGTGATATTGGCTGTACGGCCAATAATCAGCGGGCGCAGATCCTTATAATATTCTTTTAAACGCTTTGCAACGTCTTTTTCAACAACGTTTAAATCCATTGGCGGCATAAAATCGCCATCGGGTAATATGGAAAGACCATCTTTATTACCAGAGATGCCTGCAAATTTCTCTGCATAGCTATACCATGGCGCAATGTCTTTATAACGAATAGGCCAATCAACAGCGATACCATCTTTTAAGTTAGCTTCAAAATCAACATCGGCCCAGCGGTATGATTGCCTGCCCCACATTAATGAGCGGCCACCTACGTGATAACCACGGAACCAATCGAACCTTTTTGTTTCGGTATATGGGCTATCTTTATCACTTGCCCAATAATCAAGGTTGACTTCGTTCAAGGGATAATCGCGTTTTAACACCGGATAATCCTCAATCATTTTTTGTGTACGACCACCCCTGTGCGGAAATTCCCAGGGATCTTTATTAGCGTTCACATAGTCTTTTATATGCTTGATGTCACGGCCGCGCTCCAGCATGATGGTTTTCAAACCTTTTTGTGTTAGTTCTTTGGCAGCCCACCCGCCTGAAATTCCTGAGCCAATGACTATAGCGTCATAAGTGTTTGCAGACATACGATATATGATTAGTTGTTTTGTTTATTAATTGGTTACTGCGTTAAATGTATGAATAAAAATTATTTTACAAATATTTTCAGTGTGTTTTTTTTACACGAAGGAGTGATTGATAAGCGGTGAATAGTGAGCTGTGAGTGGTGAATAGTGAGTTTGCGCAAATAAATACCAGAAAACCCTCCATTCACCATTCACCACTCACCATTCACCATTATATATTCCCCTTTTTCATTTCACTCACAGCATAATCGGCGGCCCTGGCGGTAAAGGCCATATACGTGAGGGATGGATTTTGACATGAGGTTGAGGTCATACAAGCGCCATCCGTTACAAACACATTTTTAACCGCATGCATTTGGTTCCATTTATTAAGCACCGATGTTTTAGGATCATTACCCATGCGCGCACCCCCCATTTCGTGAATATCCAATCCTGGCGCCCTGTTATCTGTACTGGCTTTTATATTGGTAAAACCCGCGCTGGTGAACATTTCGGTTAATTGCTCAACATAATCTTTTTTCATCTTCTCGTCGTTATCATCATACGCAACAGAGATCTTTAACTGCGGAATGCCCCACTGGTCTTTCAGTGTTTTATCAAGAGCTACATAATTGCTCTCTTTGGGGATAGTTTCGCCCATCATGTGCGATCCTACTTTCCAGCCGCTCAGGTTATCTTTAACTAAATTTTCCTTTAAGCTGCTGCCAACCCCATCCCATGGGCGTTGCTGATAACGGTATGCACTAAAACCGGATGCATACCCACGTAAAAAGTTTGTTTCCTGTTTATATACATTACGGAATCGTGGAATGTAACCGCCACCCGCAGGATTGCGGCCATCGGTTGTCCACTCTTTAAAGCCATCATACTCGGCTCCAATATGTGCCGAATAATTATGAAAGGCAACATATTTACCTAATACTCCGCTATCGTTACCCAATCCGTTGGGGAAGCGGTTTGATGTGGAGTTAAGGAGTACCAAATTTGTATTTAAGGCAGCGGCGTTTACAAATATGATTTTAGCGTAGTATTCAATAGTTTCTTTTGTATTTGTATCAACAATGCGCACACCGGTAGCCTTGCCTTGTTTTTCGTCGTAAATAATAGATTCCACAACCGAAAACGGGCGCAAGGTACAATGGCCGGATTTAAGCGCCCAGGGTATTGTTGACGCGTTGGCACTAAAGTATCCGCCAAAGGGGCAACCGCGCTGGCAAAGGATGCGTTCCTGGCATTGCACACGGCCCTGGTCTAAATGGATCTGGTTGGGTTTTGACAGGTGTGCACAACGGGCGCTGATCACATGGCGGTTACTGTATTTACTTTTAACGTGCTGACTAAAATAAGTTTCGACACTATTTAGCGGGAAAGCCGGTAAAAATTCGCCATCGGGTAATTCGGCAATGCCATCTTTATTGCCAGAGATGCCGGCAAATTTTTCAACGTAACTGTACCAGGGTGCAATATCCTTATAACGGATAGGCCAATCTACCGCGAACCCATCACGGGCCGGGCCTTCAAAATCAAACTCGCTCCAGCGCTGCGTTTGGCGGGCCCAAAGCAGCGATTTCCCCCCTACCTGGTATCCGCGAATCCAATCAAATGGTTTTTCCTGAACATAAGGGTGCTCTTTATCTTTTACAAAAAAATGGGCAGCATCCTCACCAAAGGCATAGCAGCGGTTAACTATAGGGTTGGCCTCCTGTACTGCCATGGGCAGTTCGCCGCGGTGCTCAAACTCCCAGGGGTACATATTGGTTGTGGGGTAATCCTTATTATGCTTTACATCGCGGCCCCGTTCCAATACCAGGGTTTTCAGGCCTTTATCAGTAAATTCCTTTGCAGCCCAGCCGCCACTCATCCCCGAACCTATAACAATGGCATCAAATGTTCTATCCTTAACGCTATCTATATTTAAATTGGCCATTATTTATACTGCTTGCTTTTGTTTGTATGGAAAATGTGCATTGTAACGGCCAGGTATCAGTTCATAAATTACCTGCTTCGTCATGAAGTATTGCGAATGCGTATAGCCGTTTACTGTTTGTTCTTTTACTATACCATAAAACGTTTTTAATTCTGCCGGAATAGAAATACTTTTAGGGTCCCTGTCCTTTTCAATGCTCAACAGCATTTCTTCGCGCTGCTTAACGCTTAGTTCGGCAAATGATCTATCGTATTTCTTTTTAACCGCATCATTAAACTGCTCCATGCCGTTTATAAACGCTTGCTGATCTGCCTTTTTATAACAATCATCAAGCATTTTCAGCACAAATAAATGCAGGCTTAAATCTTTTGCGCCGGGCGTATTGGTTTTGGGGATAATGGTATCGGTAATAGCGTCCAACAGTTTTTCCTGGTCGGCACTGATATTAACATTTTTAAGGGCAACGGATGCTTTACCTTTTTCCCGCACACAGGCAGGTAGTAAAGCGGCACCACCAATAATTAAAGCCAGATTTTTTATGACCGTACGCCTGTGCATATAGGTAAATTGTTTTAGCAGCACTGATTAATTACCTGCGGGGTTTACAGGTTAATTTAACTTATCGGTTTGCTTTGGTTTAAAAACGATTTTCAAACTTAATAATTCCGTTTTAAAAGTAACGGCATTGAACATTAAATTAGTGCGGCAAGTTACCCGATTAGTATTAATAACCCCACTTTTTCATGATTTGTAAATCAATTTTTACACAATCTATCGGATCCTTGCCCTGGTATGCTTCCTGTTCGATGATAAAAAGTGAAGTCCCGCCCTTTTTACTGGCTGCTTTTAATATTTCTTTAACAGGTAATATACCGGAGCCCAAAATGGTGCTCTCGGTATCATCGCCATCGTGCACAGGAACTTTTATTTCATCCTTCACATGCATTGACTCAAAACGACCAGGATATTTATTAATAAAATCAAGCGCATGCCCACCGGTGGTCAGCATGTTACCAATATCTATTTGTTGCGCCACCAAAGCTGGGTCGGTATTTTGGATAATATAATCGTAAAGGGTTATATCACCAACCTTAGTACTGATCTCGAAGTTATGGTTATGGTAACCAAACTTCATTGATGATTTTTGACACAGCTCGCCGCATTTATTAAACTGCTCCATGGTACGTTTCAGGGCGTCGGCATCCGTCCTTACCTTTTCATCCAGCCATGGACTTATTACAAATTTCTGGCCCATTGTAGCGGCATCTTCCACTGTATATTTCCACGCATCTGTAAAATCCTTTTTTGAATCATCCCAGTGCTGGGCCGTCATTACCGTGTGGCCGCTGGGCATTTTAAGCGTCAAATCGTCCAGTATCTTTTTAAATTCCTTTGCAGTATAGCCGTAAAACTTACGATCGATATAGTTGGCATGCTCTACGTGATGATAGCCGGCATCAGCAATTTTTTTAAGCGTTCCCTGCGGATCAACTTTCATGGCATCGCGTACGCTATACAGCTGTACTCCTACCCTTTGAAGTTTCTTTTCTGTGGCAAACAGGCTATCGGGTAACAAGGCCGCGCCTGCAACTGCTAATGCACCGGTTTTTAAAAATGATCTGCGTGTGGTTTGCATATTGATTTATTTTGGTTCGTGATTCGTGTTGCGCGATTCGAGTTGCGTGTTATGAGGCTGGTAATTTGGTTTCAATTGCGCGAACCTCGTAACCCGCAACCCGAACCCAATATTACTACTTTATTTTGTACAATTACTTTCCTATCGGGAATACAGGAAATAAAAGATCTGAGTTACTTACAAAAGCTATATGCTTACTATCAGGCGCCCATGAGGGTGTATTGATAGTACCTTGGCCGCCATATAAATAGGCCACCACTTTTGACTGGCCGCCACCTATCGGCATCATCCTGATAAATACGTGTTTATAAAAAGGGTGATCATCCGGTGCTACTTCGTTTTTATAGAAGGTAATATAAACTATCCATTTACCATCGGGCGATATATGCGGAAACCAATTGTTATAATCGTCATTGGTTATCTGTGTTTGCTCGCTGCCATCGGCTTTCATACGCCATATCTGCATCAAACCGCTACGTACAGAATTAAAATAGATGTATTTACCATCGGGAGTATACTCGGGCCCATCATCCAAACCAGGGGTTGTGGTCAACCTTTCTTCGGGTCCGCCGCCAGAAGGTACGCGGTAAACATCAAATTCTTTATTGCGTTGTCCACAAAATACCAGGTACTTACCATCGGGCGACCAGCCATGCATGTAGCTTGCGCCAACCCCCAAAGCAGTCACCCTTTTAGCAGTTCCTCCTGATGAAGGTACGGTATACCCTATCGATGGCCCGCCATCGCCACTGCTGATGACCAACATTTTACCGTCAAAGGAAAGAATATGATCGTTATTATTATTTTTTGCCGGATTTGTATTTAAAACGACAGGCTTATTGGTTTTAAGATCAAATTTATATAATGAACCATCGCTGTTGTAAATAAGCGATTTACCATCTTTCATCCAATTTGGAGCCTGTAACGAGCGCGGCGATTGGTAAACGATGGTACTATTTTGTGTTTCCAGGTCCAGCAGTTCGATGCTGCTGCCAAGGTATTGTTTGTAAGGCACCAATGACGCTGGCGCAGGCGTAATTATACGTACGTTACTAAAGGTGGCTTTTTCGCTCACATCATTATTATGCGAGCAGATGAAAATACCTACATACACTTCATCGCCAAGATCAAGATCACTCACTTCTTCGGTAACAAAAAGGTCGCCTTTGCGGGCTACCGACATGGTGTAAGTATTGCCTTTACGTTCCAACTGGATAACATCGGCAGCAGTGATACTTGCTTTTTTCTCTTCGGTAATACCACTAATGGTTTTACGGTATTGCAACGAGGTTAATCCGTCGCCATGAACAACAGCGTTAATATGTTTTGAATTTGAATCGAGTGTTGCGCGGACCATCAGACCTACTTTGCGGTGTAACTCTACCCCTTTACCGATGAAGGCGGCATTGGTGCGTAGTATAAAATCGCCTTTCATGCGTTTCCACACAAAATGAAAATCGTCATGCGTAGCCCAGATGTTTTCTCCCGAACCTGTAAGTTCATATTGCTGCAATCTGGCATCGTATTGGGCGCTGCCTTTATGCTTAACTGTACCTACATCGGTTTGGTTTTCAAATATACCCAGGCCCTGCGCCTTTACTTCTTGATTAAAAAGCATCAGGCACGACAAACAAACTGACAAACAGAATATTTTAATATGCATAAGTTATTAGGTGAGATTAAGTTACGCTATAGTTAGCCTTACTAAGGTATAAATTCCGTTTGTAATTAAAAAAGTGCTACATGTAACATTTTTAGGCCTTTTCAAAAAAAATGAGTGACATTTTGGTGTCACTCATTTTTAAATTCAGCTAAATGTTATGAATACAGTGAAGCGGCCCACATTTAGGGTTATCACTATATACTTGCCTACCACTATAATACGGCACGGCTTTTTTTAAATTACTTCGCTCTTACCATCAGGGGCTTAACCTCGGCATACTTAACCGCTGTTAGCTGTACAACCGGCGCTTTAGAACAATAGGTTAATAAAAATTCCTTTTTTGAATCCCGATATGAACTTACGGCACCCAACGTGCTCATCAATTTTATATAACACCAGGCCAGATCAAATTGGTGAGGCTTAAAACCCGAGCGGGCGCTTTTAGGATACAGGTGATGGTTATTATGCCATTCGCCGGCTACATAACCCGGCCATAGTTGGTTTATCGACATATCTTCCCGGTTATGGTCAACACCATCGCGCCGTTTATCCTCCCCTTTACCATGGCCTTCGTAATTAAAGGTACGTACGCCCACAGCCCACACACCAGCCGAGCCAAATACAGCGCAAGCCAGCGGAAAGCTACCCAACCAGTAAAATGCCGCGAACCAGAAACCCCAGTTAAGAATAATACCCGCAATGGTACGGTATGGGTTGGCAATGGTGCCCCATTTTTGATATTGTTTATAAGTATTTGGTGTTACACCAACATGCTTCATTAAGTTAATACATTTTTTGTAGGTTGCCTCGCTCATATTGCGGGCTATGGGCTGATGATTAACATCGGCTAAAAAGCAATACAAAAAACCGCCCTGGGCGTTATATGGATCGCCGGGCTGATCGGATAAAGCATGATGCACGTGGTGCGATACGGCATAGATCTCCTCGGGGATAATTTTAAGTGTAAGATTCTGTGTAAAAAAGCGCCAGAATTTATTACGGAAAGTATAAGCATTGTGCGTACAATACCGGTGGTGCCATATGGTGCCGTGCGTACCCATGATGATCATGCTGTAAACAAAAGCTACTATGAGCCCGGTGATACTAAAATATTTAAAAATGAACAAAAACAGGATTGGCGCTAAGCAAAGTACCAGGAACCAGCTTAAAAACGAGAGCCAGTTCTTTTTATCTTTAAACACATTAAGCCTGGAAAAAAACTCTTTTACTATTGTTGAATTGGTAGGTTTTATAAGGTTACCATCCTTATCTGCCCAACCGTATGAAGGTGGTTCGAGCACTGTGTTTAAGAAAGCCATTAAATAATCAGGATTAATTTGAATTGATACGGCATGAAATTATTGTCACAAGATAGTAAAAAATTACTATTTCATCATTTTATAGAAATTAGATGAGTTTGCCAAATCCACCAACAACCTTAAAACGCTTTCCTAATAATTAAATTACTTATCAAAAAGTATATATTTTAGTATTTCTACGTAATACTTACTATTTAGGATACAATAACTTGTTAATTAGTTAAACAAAAAGTGGAATATTTTTTGTTAGCCGGCCAACGGAAGGCTAAAACTGAAGGTGCTGCCCCTGCCAACCTGGGATGTTACCCATAAGCGGCCATCATTAAATTCTACCAGTTCTTTACACAAAAACAGGCCTATGCCTGTGCCCACTTCGCCCATAGTACCGTTTTCTGTAAAACGCGAATTAAGGCTGAATAATTTGAGCTGCTGTTCCGTGGCAATACCTTTACCTGTATCGTTTATGCTGATAATAAGTTCCCTATCGTTAACGGTGCTGCTCAGGGTTATAGCGCCATTATTATCGGTAAACTTTATTGCATTGCTGATGAGATTACCCATAATCACCTTAATATGCTTTTCATCGGCCTTTACACAGTGGCCGGCAATAGCCGCATTTTGAAACCTGATGTTTTTTTGGAGCAACTGGTAACTATAGGTTTGTGCCATCTCTTCTCCTATGGAATGTATATCGATAACGGATGGACTAATATTTATACCCCTGATCTGGCTTCCCGCCCATTCCAGCAAATTGGATAATATAAGTTCGGCCCCTTTTATAACCGGCTCCATTTTCTTCATCAGGCCATGCATATCTTCAAGATCTAAATTATTATTATCAAATAAACCTATAATACTACGGAGGTTGGCAAAAGGTGTACGCAGATCATGCCCTATAATGGCCAATAGTTTATCTTTTAACTTGTTTACTGCCTCAAGGTTTGCGGATTGCTCGGCTATCAGGTCTTTTTGAACTACCAGGGCTTCATGCTGCCTGTGCAGTGTATTACTCAGCAATCTCTTTTGGTTATAATTGTAAAAAGTGATGTATAAAGCAATAAGCACCACAACCAATGATGATATAAGTGTAAGGATAGTAATACTTTGAAAATGAATCTTTTCTTTGTCTGCCTTGGCCTTATACTGAATCGTCTCAATCTCGTTAAGCCGGGTATTAAGGGCAAAGTAATTCTGAATTAGTTCGGTATTGCGAATTTTGCTGGTTGAGTTAAGATTATTCAACCCGGTGCTGTATTTTTTTTGATAGGCGAGGGCATTTGCCAGGTCTTTTTTTTGTTCAAAGCTGAACATTAAGGTTTTATATGCATCCGATAACCCATCCATCAAACCTATACTATCTGACAAGGCCGCACCCTTCTTCGCATACTCAATTGCTTTATCAAATTGCTTAAGCCCGTTGTAGTTATAAGCATATTCAATATATGTTTTGGCACGTAGCCGCTTGTTATTGGTTTTAAAGCTCATCCTGATAGCGGTATCATCATACGCTATTGACCGTTCAAATTGGTTTTGAAGGCGTTGAATTGAGCTGAGGCGGGTGTATATAATATTTATATTTCCAAAGTCATTAATCATGCTACAAAATTTTAAAGCCAGCATGCTGGCTGTTGTTGCTTTATCATAATTATGCATTCTGATGTAAAGCAAGGCTTTTTCACTATAAAATTCTGCCAGCATCTTTGTATTGGCGCCGGCATATTTTAAAGAAATATCTAAATTACGGATAGCTTCATTGTAGTTTTTAAGTTCGAGATATGTACGCCCAATAGAATTATAGCACTCGGCTAACAGAACATGCCTGTCTTTTGGAATAATAGTTAAAGCCCTGTTTAAATAGAACAAGCTTATTGGATAATATGACTGTGACCAATACACATGCCCCAGGTTTAAAAACCCATAGCCTATACCATAATCGTACTTTATTTTTTCGGAAAGCAGCAAAGCTTTTTCGGCCATACGCCTTGCAGAATCAGGATTACGTACATATATATCATCTGCCGTTATATTTAGCCTATCTACATATATTTTTGTAGCCGCGTTAGTTGCCGGTAATTCTTTAGAAATTTGTTTTTGTGCATAGGTTACCCTGCACATAAGCGCTAACAATAGTAACTGGCTAAAAATTCGCCTCATTTATTTAGGGAGTTGGGGTATATGCTTTGTTATGCCGGAGCTTGTTTCATCTCACGTGCAAGGCTGTACGGCTTGTAGCCGACCTGTTCTATGGAATTCAAATCCGTTAGCTGACTAACTGGATGATTTCTTTTTTTAATCTTTATTCTTTATCCGGCCACCAAACATCTTTCTCCCTCAAGCATCTGAATACAATGCTCATAATTATCGGGCATTTTTATTTGCTCCACTTCCTTCATATAACTTTGCTTAATTTCTTTACGACGGCGTGCCTCTATAAATCGCCTTACCTGCTCACGTTGTTCCAATATCAATCCGGGAACCTTAGCGGGCTTATTATTATCGTCTTTGGCTACCATGGTAAAATAGCTGGTGTTTGTGTGCTTCACAGAGCTATTTTTGATATTTTCTGATATAACCCTGATACCTACTACCAATGATGTATTGCCTACATAGTTAACCGAAGCCATTAATGATACCAGTTCGCCCACTTCAACAGGGTGCAAAAAATCGACTGTATCAATAGATGCAGTTACACAATAATTACCTGCATGTTTAGCGGCGCATACATAAGCCACCTTATCCATAAGCGACAGCAGAATCCCTCCATGAATCTTTCCACCAAAATTGGAATAAGAAGGGATCATAAGTTCGGTGATAGTAGTTTCAGAAAAACTTACCGTTTTATAATCAGATTGATCGAAGTGGGCTGTCATGTAATAAGAATTGTGGTTACAAGTTTAAGCATCCCGTACTATTAATGCAACAGGCGTATTACATTATTGCAACAATAGTATTACATGATAAAACTTCATTAAACCTTAATGGTCCATAGGGTAGCTTTCCTAAACTATGAAAAAACAGCTATCGGTCACTTTTACACTTTTGCTATCATTTACAACTATTTGCCCAGCAAAGCCGCCCGGTAATGGCCGCAATGGCGGGGCGGCGGTAGAAACCGATTTTAGCGCGATGGGTTTGATATTGATAACAACCTGTTATATATTTACCCAAAATCAATAATACACTTGAAAAATATTATCCTGCTAATTGTTTTCTTTTTTTTTATGAATGCCGCACATGCACAGGAAACTGTTGAACGCAGTCATAGAATTAATGATCATATTACAGAAAAACTACATGTGTTAAAAAGCGACAAAAGTACAAGGCAGGGTTTGTACCAGGCTGTGTATAACAGAAAAATAGCGATAGCAAGCGGTCAGTTTGATAAAGATCTTAAAATTGGCATATGGCATTTTTACGATCCTGCTGGCCGTTTACTGCAGAATTACGATTACACCAAAAAGGAGCTTTTGTATGAAGCTCCGGAGGATACCACCTCGAGTCTGCGTTATTTTGTAGATAAACAGCTGGCCGATACCGATCATACCACCAAGCCGGTTAAAGCAGGTGGAAGATACTATGGATACCTTCCCTATTTAAAATTATTTAAGTTACCGGCAAACCTGATGGATATCAATCGGGATGTTTCTATGGCAGTTATTGAATTACTGGTTAGCCCGGGTGGCAGACTGGCTTATTTTAAAGTGAGTATTTACAGCGGCAACTTCTCAAAAACCTTCAATATGAATATCAACGCTTTAAACGAAGAAGAAAAGGTATTTATACCTGCAACGCTGAATGGTGAACCCATAGGTTGCCGGCTATTAATAAAATGCTTTATTGATAACGACGGGACTTTGATGTTTTAATACCTACAAATCCTCCCCTGCCGGGCCTTTCCCTTTGTTTGATGATTCTACCTCGTATTCAACCTTTTCGCCGGGTTTTAGTTTGGCTTGCACGGCAAGCAGGGTATCTTCCCCGGTATTTTCTCCTATTTCATCATTGTGCAAATCCGAATCATCATTTTTATTATCGATGGGTTTCATGACTTTATATATTAATTATCTTTAATTATTTCTCCGTGATCCATTTGATAGCCTCATCCAGGTCTTCTAACTGGTAGCCTTTATACTTACCCGGTAATATGTATTTAAACAGGTGGCTAAACTCTCTTACCCCATTTTGATCAGTAACTATAGCCAGTTTGCCCCATTTGGTAAAGTATTTAAGGCCAATACCAATATCTCCACACCAGGCACCGGCTTCAAAGTTTTTTATTACTGTCTCCAATACCAGCAGAAAATTTATTTTTCCATTTTCCTTTATATGCTCGTCAAGCAACGGCTCAAGGGCTTCTTTATAGTCCTTATTAGTCATCACGCCAACGGCATGTATACCTAAAATGTTTTTCGGCAGATATTTTAAGTGTTCGAGCATTTATGTATACTATATATTAACAATAATTCACACAAAAATCACACCATTAATTACCAAAAACAGCCTTTTTTCATACATAAACAGGGTTTTAAGTGTAATTTACCTGGCAATAGGTTCATCTTTTGGCTTCCAATTTATAGTATCTTTGTAATTGTTATGCAAAACAGGACGCTTTATAGTCAATTGATTAAAAACGAAGCCCAAAAGCTTGGTTTTTTGTTTTGYGGAATATCAAAAGCCGGGTTCCTGGAAGAAGAAGCTCCCCGTTTAGAATCATGGTTAAAAAAGAACATGCATGGCGAAATGCAATACATGGAAAACCACTTTGATAAACGCCTTGACCCGCGCCTGTTAGTGGATGGTGCAAAATCTGTGATCTCATTAGGCATTAACTATTATACAGATCATAAACAGACTGATCCCTCGGCACCCAAAATATCAAAATATGCATATGGGATAGATTACCATACTGTTATAAAAGATAAACTAAGGCAGTTGTTACAGATTGTTAACGAGAAGATTGGTGAAGTGGGGGGCCGTGTATTTGTTGATTCGGCACCGGTACTGGATAAGGCCTGGGCCAAACGGGCCGGCCTGGGCTGGATAGGTAAAAACTCTAATCTTTTAAACAAAAAAAACGGCTCCTTCTTTTTTTTAGCCGAACTCATCATCGACCTGGAACTGGAATATGATATAGCCCCTACTGCCGACCATTGCGGCACCTGTACCAATTGCATTGATGCCTGCCCTACTGATGCCATAGTTGGCCCTTACGTGGTTGATGGAAGCCGGTGCATCTCCTACCTCACCATCGAACTTAAGAACGAGATCCCCGCGGAATTTAAAGGCAAAATGGATAACTGGATGTTTGGTTGCGATATCTGCCAGGATGTATGCCCCTGGAACCGTTTCTCGATATTAAACAACGAACCGGCTTTTAATCCCCACCCCGATCTGCTGGATCTGAAAGCTGCTGACTGGCAGGAAATCACCCAGGATGTTTTTCAAAAGGTATTCAAAAACTCGGCTGTAAAGCGTACCAAATTTACCGGCTTAAAAAGGAATATAGATTTCCTGAAATCATAGCTACGAGTGGTCATCTGCAGGGAATTTATTTGCGAAATTGGTGGAAATATATCCAACAAAAAGCACCTCTTTTAACACACCGTTCGTGCACCTTTCCGGCACCGTTTGAATCACTTTATCTATACCTGCTGCACTCCTTTGAGCATCTTTTTACAGCTTCTTAATAATACTTATTTATCTCAAAATAAGACAGTTACCATAAAACAACATCTTACGAGCCTTCATATTCTAAAACAAGCCGGGCGTTTATCCTTCAAGATAATCGCCCGGCTTATTTATATACAAATTTACAAAATTTCAATTAAAAAAATCTCATATCTAAAATCTCATATCTAAGCAAACTACCCCTTCTTAAATTTCAATGCCAGTTGTGCCAGCATATCGTCATTAACGGGTTGGGCGGGTTCGTCCTTCTTTTTAAAAGGTTTGGGTGGATATTGTGTTTTGGTATGATCCGGTTTATGGAATTCCTTTTTAGGGTAGTCAGTTTTTGGCGCTTCTGACTTGGGCGCCTGAGTTTGCTCAACTGATTTTTGTTGCTGATGTTGTGCAGCATTTTTTGCCTGGCGCTCAGCATTCTTTTTAGCGCTCCAGCGGGTGTGTATTTCTTCGAGCTTGCGTTTAGTATATAACGGAAAATCGCCCTGCATCATCCACGAATAATAGCTTGGCTCGGCATTCAGTACATCCTCTACCCGTTTGCCTTTGTGCTTGCCAAAGTTTATCGTTTCCTCCCCTTGTTCATTGTAAACCATCCGGCCTGCAAAATCAACAGGCCTACTCAGGTTGGTAAATTTATGCAGCGCCTCAACATCACCAACAACAGGAGTAGTAACATTGCCTTTTTTATCTTCCCATTGCATATTTTCATAACGCTCAATCTGCGCCAGCAACACTTCCATGGTGGCACGGGTATCAGCCTCGGCCGAGTGAGCATTCTCTATCGTTTTTTCACAATAAAACTGGTAAGCAGCTTTAAGTGTACGCTGCTCCATTTGGTGAAATATATTTTGTACATCCACAAAATGACGCTCATCCAAAGTAAACGAAACGCCGGCGCGTAAAAATTCCTCCATCAGCATCGGGATATCAAACTTGTTGGAGTTGTACCCTGCCAGGTCGCTATCGCCAATAAATTCGGCTATATCGTTGCCAAGGGCTTTAAATTGCTGCTCGTCCTGTATATGCTCGTCATAAATACCGTGTACCAACGATGATTCCAATGGAATTGGAATACCGGGGTTAACACGCCATGTTTTAACCTCTTCACTACCATCAGGGTGAAGCTTAATAACTGATATTTCAACTATCCGGTCGGCTCCTATATTGGTACCCGTAGTTTCAAGATCGAAAAAGGCCAGCGGGCGTTTTAATTTTAGTTTCATTGTAAATGATTCAGTAATACTGTAAAGGTCGCAAATGTCTTAAAAAGAATCAGCACAATAAATTTTTTAATTTAATTAATAATTCATTTTTATGTATTAAATTGATACCACCCTAATTATTGCAATTATTGTATGAAAAAAAACCTACTTATTATTATCTTATTTATTGGTATTCAACACTTTGTAAAGGCTCAGGATTTTGAAGAAAGTGTAACCACCGAAGACCTCGACCTAAAAAAATACGCAAAAGATACATCGGCCCACGCCTTGTTTTTAAACGAGTTTGGCAAAAGCAGGATTGATGTAGTAAGTGATGATCATGTACGCCTGATTTTTAATTATCATGCCCGCATCAAAATATTTGATACAAACGGCCTTGAAAGTGGTACTATTGAAATACCTATTCACCATAGTAGTAATAACGAAACAACAGAAGAGGTTGACGAGATAGTTGGCACTACATACTATCGCGACGATGATGGCCTTATGCGCAGCGCCCCCCTTGATGTTAAAAAAGTATATACTGTAAAAGATTACAAATACCGAAGCACCGTAAAATTTGCCTTGCCGGGTTTGCGGCCGGGTTGCGTTATCGATTTCAGGTATAAGCTTACATCGCCTTACCTTAATGAGTTTAGAAATTGGGATTTTCAGGATGAATTACCAAAAGAGCATTCAAAATATGAGGTGCATATTCCAGCTTTTTGGGTTTTTAATGCATCACTGCGTGGCAGTTTAAAGCTATCAAACAGCACTTCGGAGCTTGAACGCGAATGCTTTTCATCCCATGGCGCAAAATGTGATTGCTCGCACATCACTTATGAAATGAAAGATATCCCCGCCTTTGTATCTGAAGACTATATGACCTCGCCTAAGAATTTTTTAGCCGCCATTTACTTTGATGAGGTTGAATGGACCAACCCGTACACCAGCGCAAAAACAGTTGTTTCAAAAACCTGGAAAGATATTGAACATCAGCTTAAAACAGATGAGTTTTTTGGTTCGCAATTTAAGCGCAAAGAACTGATGAAGGATAGGATAACTACCGTGATTGCCGGAAAAACAGATGAACTGGAAAAAGCGAAAGCAATTTATGCGTACCTGCAAAAATGGTTTAAATGGAATGATATTACAACAATTTACAGTCCGGATGGTATAAAAAAAGCGTATGAGGCGCATACCGGCACCATTGGCGATATTAACCTGGCCCTGGCTGCAGCGTTAAGGGCAGCAGACCTAAACACAGAGGCGGTTGTACTATCAACCCGCAATAATGGCAATATTAACATGCTTTACCCGGTAATTAATGATTTTAATTATATAGTTGCCAAAGTTAATATTGGCGATAAAAGTTACCTGCTTGATGCTACCGATCCTTTGTTATCATTTGGCCTCCTACCCCTCAAATGCCTTAATGATAAAGGCCGGGTTATCAGTCTGGATAAACCATCATACTGGATTGAATTAAATGGGTTACAGAAGGAGTCGTCGACAAAATCACTTGATCTTACTTTGCTTGATAATGGTAAGCTTAAAGGCACCATAACTAATTATTATTCGGGTTACGATGCTTATTTAAAACGTAAAGCCATTAAAAAATTCAATTCGGTTGATGAATACGTAGAAAACCAGGACGAAAAATTGCCAAAGCTAAAGATCCTGAAATCAAGTATTTCAAACCTGGATAGCCTGGATATGCCGCTTGGAGAAACCTTTGAGGTTGAAATTGATGCGTTTGATAACATGAACCATAGCCGACTGGTATTTAACCCATTTTTATGGGATAAAATAACAACCAATCCATTTAAGCTTGCCGAAAGGGATTACCCGGTTGACTGGGGAATGGCATCAGATAGTCGTTTAATACTAAATATGCACCTGCCCGATGCTTATACAGTTGAAACCCCGCCGCAGTCTGTTGCATTTAAAATGCCCGGAAACGGTGGTATGTATGCGAGTAATTTTGACAGCCTTGGCAGCGCCTTCACATTCTCAAGCATAATAAAGTTTACCAAACCTGTTTACACTTCGGAAGAATACCCTTACCTAAAAGAGCTTTATAATAAGATCATCCTTACCGAAAAAGCCGATATGGTTTTCAAGAAAAAATAATGAAAGTACTTGTAACGCTGTTATCAATCCTGGCATTAAGCATAAGCGCCGGTGCGCAGGAAAACTATGACGTATCGCTGATACCTAAAGATCTGCTGCCCTACGCCGGCGCCGTTGTACGCAATGAAGAGCTTAATATTGAAGTAAAAGATTTGAATAATACTTTTTACCATATAAAACAGGCCATAACTATATTAAATAAAAATGGCGCCGAAGAAGCCGAAATAGTTGTGTTTCATGACAAAGCCAATATTATAAAAGGTATAAAGGGAATAGTATACAACCAGTTTGGCAAACCGATAAGTAAGTTTTCTGAAAGCGACTTTGAGGATGTTGACGCGGTGAGCCGGTCGACACTGTTTGATGATACCAAGGTTAAACATTTTAACCCGGCAGTTACCGATTATCCCTATACCGTTGCTTATGAATACGACATAAAATCAAAGCAATCGCTCAACTTCGCCGATTGGGTACCCAATTCCTCAACAGGTGTTGCCGTTGAAAAAAGCACTTATACTTTTAGTAGTAAGCCCGATTTCAGGATCAGGTATAAAGAGTTAAATGTTCCTGTTAAGGTAGTTATAGGCACCAATAAGCAGGGAGAAAGCACATACACCTGGCAGTTAACAAATTTAAAGGCCATAAAGGAAGAGCCATACAGCCCCAATCACGATAAATATTTGAGCAGGGTAAAAATAGCTCCCGAAAAATTTGAATACCTGGGCGTACCCGGATCATTTAATGATTGGAACGGGATGGGTAAATGGATCTATGATAAATTACTGGTCAGTCGTACAGCGCTCCCGGGATCAACTATCGACAGAATGAAGGAGATCACCAACGGAATTAACGATCCTAAATTGAAAGCCAAAAAAATTTATGAGTACATGCAGGGCAAAACACACTATATAAGTGTACAGGTTGGCATAGGCGGGTACCAGCCGTTTTTGGCAAGCGATGTGGACCAGCAAAATTATGGCGACTGTAAAGCATTGGTAAATTATACCCAGGCGCTGCTTAAGGCGGTTGATATCGACGCTTACTATTGTATTGTAAAGTCGGGCTCGCGCAAGCAAAGCCCTTTAACTGATTTTGCCAGCATGAACCAGTTTGACCACGTTATACTGTGCCTGCCGTTTAAAAACGACACCACTTTCCTGGAATGCACAAGCCAGAAAATACCTTTCGGCTTTTTAAGTGATTTTACCGATGATCGTTATGTATTAGCCTGCACACCCGATGGCGGTAAATTGCTGCATACACCTAAATACACAGCCCAGGATAACCTGCAATACTGCAAAGCCAGTTTCAGCATAAATGCTGATGGGATGTTAACAGGCGATATGCTTACCACGTTTAAAGGCACACAGTATGAAAACCGTGAATATATTATCCAGGAAGCACCAAAAGAGCAGGTAAAAAGCCTTCAAAAGGAATACCCTATAAATAATCTCGAAATTGAAAAGTTTGAATTTAAACAGGATAAAAGCCTGAACCCGGTAGCTACAGAAACTATAAAGCTAAGCGCGCCCGATTATGGATCGGCAAACAACGGTAAGATAGATTTTTTAGCTAATGCCATTAACCGGACAGGAGGAACACCCCGCGAAGTACGTAACAGGCGTAACGCTTTATATATAAACAGGGGCTATACCGATGAAGACGAAATTAGGTATACCCTGCCTAAAGGTTACCATGTTGATATGCGCCCAGCAAGTATATCCATAGAAAAGCCCTTTGGAAAGTTTTCTGTTTCGACCATAATACTTGGCGATCAGCTGGTATATAAACGCAAGCTGCAGGTAATTGACGGCACTTACAATAAAGATCTGTACCAGGAGTTTGTCGACTTTTACCAGGCCATAAGCGAAACGGATAACAGCAACGTAACCCTGGTTAAAAATAACTAAATATTACAATACCGAGAATGATACCAATGATCATGACCAGGTACAGTAAAATTTCGTTCCCTGCAAATTTTTTATACTTTGTCCAAAATGAGTATTCTTCTTTTTGATTTGACATAAGGATGCAAAAATATTCATTTTTTAATGCAGTTTGTAATAACCACTTTTAAATATTTATTGACATCATCGAAGCTCTTGTAGAGGCGCATCACATGCGCTTCCCGCCAGGTTCGATTTGCATGTGGGAGACGCATGTGATGCGTCTCTACAAAAACAGCATTAATAATCAATACATTAGAATTATGTCGTTGCGGCACTAAGCTGCGCTACCCATGACGTGTTTGCAAAAAAGCCTTTTGTCATGCTGAACGAAGTGAAGCATCTATTATTCGCCATGCTTCTTCGCCCTGTACAGTCTGCGAATAGATCCTTCACTCCGTTCAGGATGACAAACCCGTTAAAACGTCATTTCCCCTTCAGAGTCCCCGGATTTTAGCTCTCAATGACATAGTGTTGTTGGGTTCTAATACAGCTTCTAAGTGTTATGGATATTGTTTGCCGTATTGTTATAATCGGGTTTAACCACTGGTTTTTCAGTTTTCTTAATACTTCCGCAGGCCGAAACAAGCACAGTTACAGCAACCACAAAAAGCATTGCGCAATACCTATGTGAATTGAATAGCCAAAGTTTTAAAGCTGGCATAACAAATTAAGTTACTGATATATAAACTTACAAATACATATCGATAACCAAAAGACACCCTGAAAATAAATTAGTTACATCATGAGGAGCAAAGAGAGGTAGATTAAGGAGCAAAGACGGAAAGATTAAGGACAAAAGACTAAATTGCCTCCCCCAATTTGATAGACCACTCACCACTCACCACTCACCACTCACCACTCACCACTCACCACTCACCACTCACTAATTAGTCGACACAGTTACCTCATCAACGGAGCCCGCCCTGGAAAAGTATTTGTATAAAGAAGGATCGCGCAGTTTTACAATGATAACCCCACGCCTTGAGCTGGCATGAACCACATATCCGTTTTGAAGGTATACTCCAACATGGCTAAACTGCCTGCCATCAAAATCAAAGAAAACCAGGTCGCCTTCTTTTAATTCGTCCTCATATTTACGCTTGATAACAGTAATTTGCTGGCTCGTCATGCGTGGAATGGTAATACCATACACCTGCTGCTCCAAAAGAAAAGCCAGTCCAGAGCAATCAACCCCGTCTTTATCCAGGCCACCAAATTTATAGGGAGTGCCCATCCACTGTTCGATAAAAGCATATAACCTGCCGTTTTCTATATCGCTTTTGCTTACGCCCATAATTTCGGCATATTTGGATGCAATATCAGCATTTGGCTTCACCACCTCACCCGGCTGCCCCCTCATCGCAGCTTTGCGCGAATGGCAGGAGGTAAAAATTACCGGCAAAAAAAACAAAACGAAGCAATATAAAAGAAGGCGATGTTTGGTCATGCGGTAAAAATAGAATTTAAGCGCGAGTGAATAAGGCGGATGTTTTTAACATATCCACACAATTTGAAAATTTGAATATCTGTCAATTTGAAAATGAGGCCTTCCTG
Source organism: Mucilaginibacter sp. P5_A4 (assembly GCF_056400605.1). Lineage (NCBI taxonomy): Bacteria > Pseudomonadati > Bacteroidota > Sphingobacteriia > Sphingobacteriales > Sphingobacteriaceae > Mucilaginibacter > Mucilaginibacter sp. P5_A4. The sequence continues at coordinate 65,123 of NZ_JBFUKX010000029.1, forward strand.
ATTTTCAAATCTTCAAATCACCAAATTTTCAAATTACAAGCATCTAACTTTTTATCACCCTTTGAATCTCATCCAGTTTCATTAAAGCTTCTACGGGTGTTAAGGTGTTAACATCAAGGTTGTTCAGCGTATCGCGGATCTTTACCAGTACGGGATCGTCTATTGAGAACATCTGCATCTGTACGGCTTGCTTCTGCACCTTGCGGATGCTTTCTTTGATATGCTCGCCGCCGGTACGTTCGTTTTCGAGTTTTTTTAGTATTTCGTTGGCCCGGCTCAATACCTTTTGCGGCATCCCGGCTAATTTGGCTACGTGGATCCCGAAGCTGTGCTCGCTGCCGCCCGGTACCAGCTTACGCAGGAAAATGATCTGCTGGCCAACCTCTTTTACCGATACGTTAAAATTCTTGATGCGGTTAAAAGTATTGCTCAACTCGTTCAGTTCATGGTAGTGGGTGGCAAACAGGGTTTTAGCTTTGGCTGCCGGGTGATTATGCAGGTATTCGGCGATTGACCATGCGATGGAAATACCATCATAGGTTGATGTGCCCCTGCCAATCTCATCCAGCAAGATCAAACTCCGGTCGGATATGTTATTGAGGATACTGGCCGTCTCGTTCATCTCCACCATAAAGGTTGATTCGCCTGATGAAAGGTTATCTGATGCCCCTACCCTTGTAAAGATCTTATCTACCAGGCCTATAGAAGCCGATTTGGCCGGCACAAAGCAACCCATCTGGGCCATCAGCACAATTAACCCGGTTTGCCTTAACAGGGCCGATTTACCCGCCATATTGGGCCCGGTAATAATGATGATCTGCTGTGTTTCCGAATCGAGGTATACATCATTGGTGATATAACTCTCGCCCAGCGGCAGGTTCTTTTCAATAACCGGGTGCCTCCCTCCTTTAATATCAAGCACCCGGCTTTCGTTCATCTCGGGCTTTGCATAGTAGTTTTTAATGGATATGGTAGCAAAGTTAAGCAGCACATCCAAACGGGCTATCAGCTGTGCGTTAAGTTGTATCGGCTTAATGTATTCGGCAAGTGAGTAAAGCAGATCGTTGTACAGGCGGGTTTCCAGCGCCAGGATCTTTTCTTCGGCTCCCAGGATCTGTTCTTCGTATTCTTTTAGTTCGGGGGTTATATAACGCTCGGCATTTACCAGCGTTTGTTTACGGATCCACTCCGAAGGCACCTTATCCCGGTGACTGTGGGTAACTTCAAGGTAATAGCCGAATACATTGTTGAATGATACTTTTAAAGACGGGATCCCGGTAGCTTCGGCCTCGCGTTTCTGGATCTCCAGCAGGTAACCTTTACCGCCGAAAGCTATTTTACGCAGCCTGTCCAATTCCTCGCTGATTCCCTCGTTCATCACCGAGCCTTTCACAATCATCACCGGCGGCTCGGGATGCAGCTCACGTTCTATTCTTTCGCAGATAAGCACACAGGGATTTAGCTGCTCACCTATGGCGCGTAATGGTAAACTCTCTGATGTTTCGGCTATTTTTTTAATAGAGCCGATTGCCATCAGTGCTTTTTTAAGCTGACTAACCTCACGGGGATTTGCCTTTTGCAGACCAATCTTAGAGATCAGCCGTTCCAGGTCTCCAATCTGGCGGATGTAGTTTTGCAGGCTTTCGCGTAGCTCTTCATGCTCAATCATGTACTCTACCACGCCTAAACGATCGTTGATAGGTTTAATCTCCTTTAGGGGCATCACTATCCAGCGGCGCAGCAGGCGGGCCCCCATGGGCGAACAGGTATGATCAAGTACATCAACCAGGGTAAGGGCATTATCGTTGGTTGAGCCCACCAGTTCCAGGTTGCGTACGCTGAACCTATCCAGCCATAAATACCTGTCCTCTTCAATCCTGCCAATGGCGCTTATGTGCTGCAGATTACGGTGCTCTGTTTCATTAAGGTAATGTATGGCTACCCCCGCGGCAATAATACCAAGGTTAAGCTTATCAATACCAAAACCCTTGAGAGATTTTACGCCGAAATGCTTCAGCAGCGTTTCGGTAGCGTAATCGCCGCTGTAGGGCCATTCGTCAAGGGCGTAGGTATAAAACCGGTCACCATAGTTGTCTTTAAAATCGCGGGTGCGGCTTTTAGGGTAGATCACCTCCGATGGCGAAAAGCTTTGCAGCAGCTTATCAATATAATCGCTGTTACCCTGCGCCGTGTGGAACTCACCTGTTGAAATATCTATAAGGGCTATGCCAATAGTATTTTTTTCAAAGTGCAGCGATGCCAGGTAGTTGTTACTCTTTTGGTTAAGTATATTATCGTTGGTAGCCACGCCGGGTGTCACCAGCTCGGTAACGCCGCGCTTAACAATGGTTTTGGTGGTTTTGGGATCTTCAAGCTGATCGCAGATGGCTACGCGCTGCCCGGCACGTACCAGCTTGGGCAGGTAGGTATCCAACGAATGATGCGGGAAGCCTGCCAGCTCAATATGCGTACCTACGCCATTACCACGACGGGTAAGTACAATGCCCAGTATACCGGCGGCCTTAATGGCATCTTCGCCAAATGTTTCGTAAAAATCACCCACGCGGAACAGCAGCAAAGCACCGGGGTACTTCACCTTTATGGCGTTATATTGCTGCATTAAGGGGGTTTCTTTGGTAGTATCTTTAGCCAAGCGGTTTACTCCTTTTGTTAATCGGGTAAAGTTAATGCATTGGCTGCGGTTTTAGGGCATTGTGGAAAAGTTGGGTTGATGTGGATATCAGGTGCGGGGAGCGGGGTGCGGGGTGCGGGAATGGGTGTTCGCAATCAACCTGGTATTACAAACCAAAAGGTGGATCCTTTGCCTTCTTCGCTTTCAACATCAATATAACCCTCGTGCCGCTTGATGATCTCGGATGAAATAAATAAGCCCAATCCTAATCCCGCATATTTTTTAGAGTTTTGATCAACCCGGTAAAAGCGGTCGAAAAGTAATGGTAACTTATCTGTTGGAATGCCGATACCAAAATCGGTGACAGCTATTTTGATCCCCTCATTCAACTTTTCAGTTTTAATGATCACTTTATCGCTTTTTGGAGAATACTTAATGGCATTCGAGATCAGGTTGATTAAAACCTGTTCCAAACGATTCCTATCAGCATAGATTTGCAAACGGGCCTCACCCTCTAATATGATCTGATGGGTTGGCGAATTATTTTGTAATTCGTCCATACATTCAGCTATTAAGTCCTCCAGGATAAAATCTGATTTTCTTAATTCCAGTTTTCCCGATTGGATCTTGGTAACATCCAATAAGTCTTTAATCAATTCGGTAAGTTTATCAACCTGTTTATTGGCTTTTTGTGCAAAGGCATACAAAGGTTTCATTTCCTCCTTCATCTGGGTTGCGCGCTCAATAATTTGCAGTATCGCCTTTAAACTGGTAACCGGCGTTTTTAATTCATGACTGGCTATGCTAATAAATTCATCCTTTTTGCCCAACAATTCCATGGTAGCTTCGTCAATAAGTTTTTGAGCTGTTATATCCAGTAAGGTTCCAATAAATCGAATGGAGAGGCCCTGGTTGTCAAAATAGGCACGGCCTTTTGCTTTAAGCCATTTAATTTTTTCCTGGATAGGGATGGTCCTGAACTCAATATCAAACTCTTCGGAATGCCGCTCACGAAGTGTTTCGTTTATGCTATTCTCCACACGGACAAGATCATCAGGGTGGATCTTTTCTAAAAACGCAGATACATTAACGCTGGCTGTTGGTGATAAACCAAATATTTCCCTGCAACGTTTATCCCAAATCAACTCTTTTGTTTGAGGAGTATAATCCCAGGTACCCAGGCCTGCCGAGTCGACCGCAAATTTTAGCCGTTCTTTGCTTTCGTTTAACAAGCGTTCAACTTCAGCCAGTCCCTGTTCAATTTTTCTTTTATCAGTAATATCTTCAATTGAAAGCAAAATAAGCTGTTCGCCATTTACATTGTCAATTTGCCTGGCATTTAAGCACATGAAACGTTTTCCTATTGCGGGGAACACTTGTTCTACTTCAAAATCTTCCAGTTCTTTTTTTTGGGGGAGTATGTTTTCAAGCAACTCTTTAAGTTCGGGTATATCCCACTGACGCTCGCCAAGCTCGTATAGGTAATAACCATCTGTTTGCTTTTCATCAAGCTTAAACTTGTTATAAAATCCGCTTGTAGCACGTTTTACGCGCAGGTCGCTGTCTAAAATAAGTAACGGATCGCGGATGGTTTTTACAATACCTTCTGTATACAGGCGGGCATTGTTTAACTGATCGTTCCTGTCCACTAATTCCTTATTTACGATCATGATCTCCTCATTGGTGCTTTGCAGTTCCTCTTTGGAGGTTTCCAGTTCCTCGTTCAGGCTTTGCAGTTCTTCGCTTCCGGATAGCAGCTCTTCATTAGCACTTTGTAATTCTTCATTAGCTGTTTCCTGCTCCTCTGTAATGGCGCGCATATCGGCGCGGGCCTGTACCAGTTCTTTTTCCAGTTGTTCAACACGCAGGTCGCTTTCATCATAGCTTGCATTGGCACGTGCAGGATTTACCTCATCCGGAACGTGCTGTACGCCTGTTGATGAGGCATTTTGAAAAACAATAAGGTAATACGGTTCAATGGTATCTTTAAGCGGGATAGCCTGTAAATTAACAAAATGCTGTAAGCCGTTCACTTTAAAAAACACAGCGAATTTGCGGGCAGGCAGGTTGGTTTTTGCTGCTGTATGTAAAATGTTCCGCAATTCAAATGATAAGCCTTCACGGGCCATTTTGAGCAGGTTGAAGCTGGGTTTACCAATGGGCGGAATAAGCCATGTTTCGGTAGCCCCCCTAAACTGAATGATATCAAATTTTTCGTTTACCAAAACAGAGGCCGGCATAAAGCTGGCAAGCATGGCTTCATCGGCTATCTTAAAAACATCCTTATCGGTGCTCACCTTTTGAAGGTTTTTATCTATCTCCCTAAAATTTTGCTCCCGGCCAGGCGAATTTACTGCCATAAACCGGCCAATTGGCCCTTTCCTGGTATATATTTTCTCCGCACCATTAAATACCTTAAAAATATCGGTATTGGTTCCAATGGTTTCTGATTTACCAAGCATCAGGTACCCATCCTCATTTAATGCATAGTGAAAAGTAGCCAATGCCTTTTTTTGCAAAACGGGCTCCAGGTAAATCATCACATTACGGCAACTCACCAGGTCGATCTTTGAAAATGGCGGATCTTTAAGTAGGTTATGGCTGGCAAATACACACATATCCCTGATGGCTTTGCTTACCTGGTAAGTACCATCCTGTTTAACAAAAAATTGTTGCAGCCGGGATGAAGAAATACCCTCCACCTCGGTTTGCCGGTAAATGCCGGTACGGGCTTTTGCAATGGCAGTTTCAGAAATATCGGTGGCAAATACCTGGATCTTCATGGCGGCGGCTTTGTCGCCAAGCTGCTCCTGCAAACAGATAGCCATTGAATAGGCTTCTTCGCCTGTAGCGCATCCGGCCACCCAGATCCTTAACGCATCATTAGCCGTTTTTTTGCTGACCAGTGCCGGTAGTATCTCGCGGCACAAAACTTCAAAACTTTGCGCATCCCTGAAAAAGTTGGTAACCGAGATAAGCATATCATTATATAAAGCATCCTGCTCACTCTTGTTTTCACGCAGAAAAACAAGATAATTAGCCGGCTGCTCAATTTTATTTAATGCCATTCGCCTTATAATGCGGCGTTTTAAGGTGCTTTGTTTATAATAGGTAAAATCTACCCCGCGCCGAACACGCAGTACCGTAAGTATTTGCTTAAATGTTTCGTTATCCTGTTCGGGTATTGTATCTGCAATTTCGCGGTTGGAATACTCTGTATGAAAAGGGTGGTTGATGGCTATCAGTTGCTCGGCTATTTTTTGTGGCGGCAAAACAAAATCAACAACTCCGGCTTTAACCGCACTGTTTGGCATGCTGTCAAACGCGGCCGAACCCTCATCCTGGGCAAACGTTAAACCACCGTATGATTTAATAACCTGTAAGCCAAGTGTGCCATCATTTAAAGCGCCGGATAACACAATACCTACAGCATAACTTTGATGAATAACCCCTAACGAAGAAAAGAAAACATCAATTGTATTACTTTTTTTATGTTTTTTATCTATCGGTGTAAGCTTAAGTATGCCATCTGTTGCTGTTACTATTWTATTGGCGGGGATAATATAAAGATTATCCTGCTCCAGATGAATATTATCAGTGATCTGCTGAACTGGAAAAGGCGTTACTTTTTGTAATATCTCGGGTAAAATACTTTCATGACTGGGGCTTAGGTGCTGAATAAAAACATAGGCCATGCCCGACTTAGCCGGCAGGGCCTTTAAAAAAGATTTTACTGCATCTAATCCACCGGCCGAGGCCCCTATGCCAACAACCGGAAACTGTAACGATGAAGTACTTTCCTTACCCTCTTTTTTCATTAATGCTGTATAGCTAACCTGCTTTATGAAGCTGCAAAAAGCCCGAAATATTCGCAGGTTAATTTATACAACTATTTTGGTTAAAAGTACATTAATAACACTGTAGTAAAAAACATTAATTCAACACCAATTGTTTTGCTATTGGTTAAGGTGATCTCCATCATATTTTTACCTGATTATTGAGGAATCCTGAATAAATTCTGCGTTGAACAATTTCTATAAAAAACTATTACTTGTTAAATAATTTATAAAACTGCCTTTTTACTTCTCCCATAGAAATAAATTCGTAAATAGGTTTATGGCTTTTTATGTTTAATAATTCAGGTAGCACATAAAAAGCTTCTTCACTCACTGTTTCTTGTGAAATAACACCAATTGGGATATTTACATTATTTTTTTTATAATAAACAAGCCCTCCCGATGCCCCATGTAATCTAATAGTTGAATAGGCAAAAATATATTTATTTTTATAGTTAAATGTGGTATCGTTAATGGATTTTACCGTGTCAATGATAGGATTCGTTAAGGCAAAATCCGCATCACCTCTAAATCCACACGTGTAAAGGGATGAATTCGGGTTTAGCACCCAACTTTCATTTAAAAGTGATATATTTAATGGATTTATTATTAATTCCTTAGGTATATCTGATTTGTTTACAGGAAGAAAAGCTATGTCAATAATTCTTTTAGTTTCATCCTTTTTAGGTACTTTAAATAACCTTTTTCCATCTGCATTTAATAACTTAAAAACTATTGGAATTCGTTTATTGTAATGGTTTTTAAGCATAACAAGTAAATGACTAGGAATATCTTCCTTGCTGTGTTTATTTACATCAAGTGGACTAATGCCGGAAAGTATATGATAGTTACTTACTAAATAATAATTATTATTGTAGATAATAAAGAAGCAAGTACCGAAATCAAGTGGTTTTTTATTATAAAATTGAGAAACTTGAAAATTTTGATTTAACATGTAATTGGGTTGAGATTTACAATTACTATAAATAAACAATGATAATAATACAGAAGTTAAAATAAGTCTCATAAGGCTATTGGTTAAGTCCGTAATTTATAGAAATAAACTTTGTATTTAAATATTTTTTTAGGGTTTATCAGAAATGTATATCTTTTTAAGTTTCGCAAAGTCTACATC
>NZ_JBFUKX010000030.1:0-72463 GCF_056400605.1 Mucilaginibacter sp. P5_A4
TTTATGACCTTGCTTTATGACCTTGCCGAAAAGGACTATGTAGGCAACGCTGTTATCCCGTCGGAGAAGGTGATCATGTATGACTCATCCAACTGTATGGTAAATGTACCTGGCGAAAAGCTGGTGATACTGAAGGGATTGCATGACTTCATCGTAGTAGAATCCAACAACACCCTGCTCATTTGCCCCCGCGACCAGGAGCAGAATGTAAAACAGGTAGTAGCTGATGTGAAAAGCAGATTTGGGGCAAAGTATATTTAGGTTTTTAGTAGGTAGTTGATAGAGTTAATTTTAATTACTAAAACGTTCTTTCAATTAACCTACCAGCAAAAATTTAATAGCTTTGCCAAATACCTGCACCAGAAAGCGGGACAAAAACAATATATGACCATTACAGAAACCTCCATTGAGGGACTTATAATTTTAACGCCACGTGTTTTTAACGATGACAGGGGCTATTTTTTTGAATCGTTTAATGCTGATACCTTTAACAAGGTAGTGGGTTACACAGTTAATTTTGTTCAGGATAATCAATCGTTTTCAACAAAGGGAGTATTGCGGGGTTTACACCTGCAAAAGGGCGAGCACTCACAGGCTAAACTGGTTAGGGTAACACAGGGCGAAGTTCTTGATGTGGCTGTAGATTTGCGTAAAGGTTCTGCAACATATGGCCAGTGCCAAAGCGTTTTGCTCACTGCCGAAAATAACCACCAGCTTTTTATCCCCAGGGGGTTTGCTCACGGATTTATTGTGTTTAGCGATACTGCTATTTTTCAGTATAAATGTGATAATTACTATAATAAAGAGGCCGAGGGCGGCTTACATTATGCCGATCCAATACTGAACATCGACTGGCAAATGAGCGGCGATGAGTTGAATGTATCAGAAAAGGATCGGGAACTGCCCTTTCTGAAAGATATAGGCGATCTGGGTTTTTAAGTAAGACATGATCATGCAAAATAATATTATAGTATTTGGAGCATCGGGGCAGTTAGGAAATTGCCTTAAAAAGATTGCAATTGATAGGGGAGAAGATCACATTCATTTCCTGCCCGAAGATGAGGCAAATATACTTAGAGAAGACCTTTTGGTTAACGTATTTGAGAAATACAAACCAGCATTTGCCATAAATTGCGCTGCGTATACAGCTGTTGATAAAGCCGAAGATGAGGTTGATTTGGCCCGAAGTATTAATAATACCGGCGCAGCTAACCTGGCAAAGCAATGCAAGGCATATGACTCAACACTGATCCAGATCTCAACAGATTTTGTTTTTAAGGGTGATACACCTCATCCTTTAAGAGAAGATGATATTGCTGAACCCATAAGTGTATACGGCCTTACCAAATTGGAAGGTGAGCAGGCTATAGCGGCAATTTTAAAAAAATATTATACCATTCGTACCAGCTGGCTATATTCTGAGTATGGCAACAACTTCACCAAAACTATGCTAAAATTGGGTGCCGAGCGGGATTTGCTGAAAATTATAGCCGATCAGGTAGGTACACCGACCTATGCTATTGATTTAGCTGGTTGTATACTTGATATTGTAGCATCTGGCAATGAAAGCTACGGCGTTTATCATTACAGCAATGAGGGTGTAACCTCGTGGTATGATTTTGCCAAAGCAATATTTGATATTTCGGAGACACAAGTAAAAGTATTACCCATTCGCACTTCAGAGTATCCAACCAAAGCGCAACGTCCCGCCTTTTCTGTAATGGATAAAACTAAGATCAAAACCACTTTTAATATCGAAATTCCTTACTGGAGAGATAGTTTGGCGACTTGCCTGGAAAAATTGAATTAGTAACCGATTAAAGAAAACTTGTAATTTATATAGCCGATAAAAGATAAAGCCCGACTTGAAAAGAGCCGGGCTTTATCTTTTATCAGGGGCTGAGAGGCGCTATAAAAGTATGGTTCCTGCGGCAACAGTTTCATTTGTGGCTTCATCAACCAATATCAACGATCCTGTAATGCGGTTTTTGCGATACTCATCAAAAACAAGGGGCTGTGTAGTACGCAGGCGTACACGGGCCATTTCGTTCATTTTAATATCTCCTGCATTTTCCAGCTTTTCCATTGTATTAATATCCAATTTGTAATAAACCTCTTTTATAATGGCCATTACCTCACGGGTAGTATTTTTAAGGTGATACTTAGCACCAGGACGTGGGCCGCGGGATCCCATCCAGCATAGCATAACTTCAAGATCCTGGCTTACCTGTGGTTCGCTGTCATCTTTTATTATCATATCGCCACGGCTTACATCAATATCATCTTCCAAAGTAATTGAAACCGACATTGGCGCAAAAGCCTCCTCAACCGGACCCGAATAGGTATCGATAGATTTAATTGCTGAGGTTAAGCCCGAAGGCAAAACGGTTATCTTATCGCCCGGTTTAAAAATACCACCGGCTATACGGCCTGCGTAGCCCCGGTAGTCATGATATTCTGCAGCATGCGGACGAATTACTGTTTGTACAGGGAAACGTGCATCGGTATGGTTTTCATCACTGCCAATATGAATTGTTTCTAATGTGTGCAATAAGCTTTCGCCTTTATACCATGGCATATTCACCGAATCGTTAACTACGTTATCGCCTTCCAGTGCGCTGATGGGCACATAACGGATGTCTGTAACATCAATTTTGCCGGCAAATGCATTGTACTGCTCAACCACCTTATTGTATGTTTCTTCCGAATAATCAACCAGGTCCATTTTATTAATGCAGACAATGATATGAGGAATTTTTAATAGCGAAGCGATGAACGAGTGTCTGCAGGTTTGTTCAACCACGCCTTTGCGGGCATCTATTAATACCAAAGCCAGGTTGGCGGTTGATGCACCGGTAACCATATTACGGGTATATTGAATGTGCCCGGGGGTATCTGCTATAATAAATTTACGTTTTGGTGTAGCAAAATAACGGTAGGCTACATCAATGGTGATACCTTGTTCTCTTTCTGATCTCAAACCATCGGTAAGCAATGAAAGATCGATATGCTGTAATCCTTTTCTTTCGCTCGATTGTTTTACGGCTTCCATCTGATCCTCAAAAATGGATTTGGAGTCGTAAAGCAATCGTCCTATAAGTGTGCTTTTTCCGTCATCTACACTGCCGGCTGTTGTAAAACGTAATAGTTCCATAATTCAATGTGTGTAGCCTTTAGGCACCCCACGTTATATTTTAGCTAAAAAGCTGATTGATCAATTTAAAAATAACCTTGTTTTTTCCTGTCCTCCATTGAGGTATCTGAGCGTTTATCATCGCTGCGGTTACCACGTTCGGTGCTGCGGGTGGCTGATACTTCGGCTACAATTTTCTCTAAAGTATCCGCCTCAGATTCAATACCACCTGTAATAGTAATATCTCCAAGTGTACGGAAGCGCATTAGCTTATTTTCTATAGACTCACCATCGCGCAGCGACAAAAACTCTGATGCAGGCAGCCAAGTACCATCGCGGTAAACTGCGTTGCGATTATGCGCAAAGTATAAAGAAGGTATATCTATATTCTCTTGCAGAATGTAATTCCAGATATCCATCTCGGTCCAGTTACTTATCGGGAACACCCTGAAATGTTCGCCCATACGTTTGCGGCCATTAAAAATATTCCACAATTCGGGGCGTTGGTTCTTTGGGTCCCACTGGCCAAACTCATCCCGGTGCGAAAAGAAACGCTCTTTTGAACGGGCTTTTTCTTCATCCCTGCGCGCCCCTCCAATGGCAGCATCAATTTTATGATGTTCAATGGTATCTAATAAGGATACTATTTGCAGCTCATTTCGGCTTGCATTAATACCGCTTTCCTCAACCGCACGACCTTTATTTATAGCTTCCTGTACCGAGCCTACTATTAGTTGTACACCAAGTTTTTCAACCAGTTTATCCCGAAACTCCATAGTTTCCGGAAAATTATGCCCCGTATCAATGTGGATAAGCGGCATAGGTATTTTAGCCGGCCAAAAAGCTTTTTGGGCCAGGTGAGTAACAACGATGGAGTCTTTACCGCCCGAGAACAGTATAGCAGGACGATCAAACTGTGCAACCACTTCCCTTATCACGTAAATGGCCTCCGATTCTAATTCCTGCAGATGAGTAAGATAATATTTATGCATGGTAACCTTAAATCCGCTAAATCTACCTAAATAGTAGGGTTTAGCAATAAAACTGCAATATTAGCAATTTTTATGCTAATGTTAAGGCTATTAAGTAGAATTTAACCTCAAAAATTAAGCTGGTACAGAATATGTTCCGTTGGATAAATTATGAGCAATTATTAATAGCCGCGTAAGTATCAACGTTATATATCCACCAATCGTTTAAAAGTGTGGTAATTTATTACGATGTATACATTATACCATAATATTACAAGTTATAATGAAAAATAATTACTTTTAAAAAATCAGTATCACATACATTTGAATTTATGAAAGGGATCATTTTAGCAGGCGGATCGGGTACAAGGCTTTATCCAATTACGAGGGCAATAAGTAAACAATTAATGCCCATATATGATAAGCCGATGATTTATTACCCGTTGTGCGTTTTAATGCAGGCTGATATCCGGGAAATACTCATCATAACAACCGCCGAGGATAATCACGGTTTTAAGCGTCTTTTGGGAGACGGGACTGAACTGGGATGCAAATTTGAATACGCCATACAAGAAAAACCAAACGGGCTTGCCCAGGCTTTTGTAATTGGTGAGAAATTTATCGGCAAGGACAAGGTAGCCCTTATTTTGGGCGATAATATATTCTATGGCACCGGTTTTAATGAACTAATTCGCAGCTTTAATGATGTTGATGGAGCAGCTATTTTTGCTTATCACGTGGCCGATCCTGAAAGATATGGCGTTGTAGAGTTTGATGAAGATTTTAAAGCCTTATCTATTGAAGAAAAGCCGGTTAACCCTAAATCAAAATTCGCTGTACCCGGATTGTATTTTTATGATAACAGCGTGATCCAGATAGCGAAAGATCTGGAACCGTCGCCGCGTGGCGAATACGAAATTACGGATGTAAACAGATTTTACCTGGACCAGGGTAATCTGCATGTTGGTGTAATGGATAAAGGTACAGCGTGGCTGGATACAGGTACTTTTGACTCTTTGAGTGATGCTACAGAGTATGTGCGGGTGATAGAAAAACGTCAGTCGACCAAAATTGGTTGTATTGAGGAGGTGGCTTATCGCCGTGGTTTTATTAACGATGATCAGTTAAAACTGCTGGTGCAAAAATATTTGAAAAGTGGCTATGGCGCCTATCTGCAAAGTTTACTGCCTTAAACTCAGGATCCGCTTTCAACGGTTTCGATCATTTTACGAATAAAATCCGGCTCTCCGGCATCAAACCAAATAAATGATTTATCTTTTCTAAACCAGGTGAGCTGCCTTTTGGCAAAGCGCCTGGTATTTTGCTTAATCATTTCAATGGCTTTTTCAAGGGTTGATTTTCCATCAAAATAATCAAAGATCTCGGAATACCCAACAGTGTTTAATGCGTTTAAATGACGATGTGGGATTAAATCTGTTACTTCTGCTAATAAACCTTGCTGCATCATGATATCTACGCGATCATTAATACGTTCATACAATATTTCGCGGGGGAGGTTTAAAGCCAGCTTTATTATATTGAACGGGCGTTTATTAACTGTGGATTGCCTGTAAAAGGATATAGGATTGCCCGAGCTTTCAAAAACTTCCAATGCCCTGATGATGCGTTGAGGGTTACTTAAGTCGACCTCTGTATAATAAACCGGATCAGCTGATTTTAATTTTTCCTGTAGATAGCCTATTCCTTTTTCTTCCAGTTCGAGGTTTAGCTTTTCCCTTGTATGCGGATCGGCTGTTGGCAGATCGTCAAAACCTTCACAAATGGCTTTGATGTAAAGGCCGGAGCCGCCTGCCAAAATAACATGATCATGCGTTTTAAAAAGTTCATCAAGTAAAGCAAGCCCTTGTTTTTCAAAGTCGCCAACCGAAAACGCCTCATTTACAGAATGTGAATCTATAAAATAATGTTTAACCTGGGCTAACTCTGCAGCACTGGGTTTTGCCGTACCAATACTCATCTCCCTAAAAAACTGCCTTGAATCAGCCGATACCACAACGGTATCATAATACATTGCCAGCTCAATCGCAGCTGCTGTTTTACCTACAGCTGTAGGGCCGGCAACTACAACGAGTGTTTTGGGAGTGGGATGGGGCATGAGTAATTATGCGGTAAAAAAAATGTCATTACGAGTATTAAGATACCGAGACTCTAAAGGAGGGGGACAAATCGGCGAAAGACTTACGAAGTTTTAAAAACTTCGTAAGTCTGGGGTTTTACAACTTGTCATGGGGCGGAACGAAGCATTCCTCGCAATGACGGGTGTAGATATCTTATTAACTTATATTAATAATCGTCACCATCGCGGTGTGGTTTGTCATCATCTTCAAAGCCCTCATCATCTCCAAATTCACCGCCGAATCCGTCATCTTCTTCCTCTTCGGCCTTTTCTTCGGGCAGGTCTGCATCAACATCTGTAACTTCCGAGAAATCTTCGGTATCCTCAGGATTAAATGCCATCTCATTTAAAAAGTCGAAGTCTTCATCAGCGGCAGCAGCTACCGTGGGCGTAAATACGTTGCCAAACTGTTTAGGTGCTTCACCAACTGATTTAATTACGGCAGGATAAGTAGTGCCCGGTGTATCATTAAGAATGATCTTCATTAATTCTACGTGAAAATCAAACGGACGATCAAAATTGAAAGTATAGTAAAATTTTTGGTGCGGATCATCAATAAAACTTAACAGCTTTACATTACTCATCAGTGATACGCCACGGTCCTTCCTTTTTTGATTGGGCAGATAGGTTATTTCTTCACCTTTCATCCACTGATCATTGCTAATATAAAACGATGAAGGAAATTCGGGATTATAACCGGTTGACTGATGTATTGCGCGGTGTAAATCTTCGAAGGTTTGATTAGATTTTACATCAATCTCCCGCATCACATCATCATAATCTTCGAAAGTAACCCTGAACCTGTATAGTGCCATTATTTTAGTAAATTTTTAGTGGGGACAAAAATAGTGTTTTAATTTAATTTTGAACTTGCCACAACTTTTAAGCCAATTTCTAAACCTTTGATAATTGTGTAATTAATGGCAGCTTCGCGCGTATTCGGAATCTCACCTTCTAATATGGCTTCGCGGATCTGATTTTTGATAATTCCTACCTCACGACCCTCTTTTATACCAAAAAGCTGCATAATATCTATCCCGGTAACCGGTGGCTGCCAGTTTCTTATGCTATCGCGCTCCTCAACATCTTTTAATTTTTGCTGAACAAGCTCAAAATTGTTACGGTATTTTTTAACCTTGTATTCGTTTTTTGTGGTAATGTCTGCTTTACACAACAACATCAGGCCATCAATGTCATCACCTGCCTCAAAAAGTAACCTACGTACCGCCGAATCTGTTACGATAGATTGCGACAATACAATTGGGCGTAAATGCAGCTGAACAAGTTTTTGTACCTGCTTCATTTTTTCGTTAAGTGGTAGTTTTAACTGTGCAAATATTTTAGGCACCATGCGTGCGCCCCTATCTTCATGCCCATGGAAAGTCCACCCGTGACCAGGCTCAAAGCGCTTGGTGGCAGGTTTGGCTATATCATGTAATATGGCGGCCCAGCGTAACCAAAGATCGGTAGTGGTTTCACAAATGTTATCAAGCACCTGCAGGGTATGGTAAAAATTATCTTTATGGCCTTTGCCATCAATATAATCAACCCCGTAAAGACTGGTCATTTGCGGGAAGATTTTGTGCAACAGCCCGGTATCAAACAAATAATTAAACCCGATTGAGGGAACCGGTGACAGGATGATCTTATTAAGTTCGTCGGTAATACGTTCCTGGGATATGATGCTGATACGATCGGCATTATTTTTAATGGCGGCCACGGCAATATCGTCAATCCTGAAATTAAGCTGCGAAGCAAACCTGATGGCCCGCATCATACGCAACGGATCGTCGGAGAAGGTTTCGGCAGGGTCAAGCGGTGTCCTGATGAGTGTTTGTTCCAGATCGGCCAAACCGTTGAATGGGTCAAGCAGCGTACCAAAGGTATCGGGATTGAGAGAAATGGCCAGCGCGTTAATTGTGAAATCGCGGCGCTTTTGATCATCCTCCAAAGTGCCGTTTTCCACTATGGGCTTGCGGGAGTCCCGGCGGTATGATTCTTTGCGGGCGCCTACAAATTCAATTTCCAGGTCGCGGTATTTGAGCGAAGCTGTACCAAAATTTTTATAGATTGCAACCTTTACTTTGAGTTTAGCGCCCACTGCTTCGGCAAACTCAATGCCATTACCAATAATTACAATATCAATATCTTTTGAGGGGCGATTTAAAAAAATATCACGAACAAAGCCACCAATAGCATATACCTGTACATTGTGTTGTGCAGCAAGTTTGGATATAACAGAAAATACAGGATGCTGCAGGTGTTCTTTCATAGGAAACGCTAAATTCTAAGGGCTAAATCCTAAATTTTAGGCTTTAAAGCAAAGTGCAAAGGTAAGGTTATTTAAAATTTTAAGAAGCTGTCTGAAATAAATAAATCGCCGCGGGTAAGTCCTTTACAGCAATGATGAGCCGGTTTTAAGTTAACAACAATCTTAGCTTTTGATTCTACCTTCTGATAAACTCAAAACGACCATCCGGAGCCAGCTTCATAATGGTTGACGGATTTTTGATTTCCTTACTATGCTGATCAATGTTAACCACATAATCAACACCATCTATGATCTCCTGGTCAACCTGCGAAAAGTATTGAGGAGAGGGTTTGCCGCTGATATTGGCAGATGTGGATACCAGTGGCTTACGCAGGCGTTGTATCAGTTGTTGACAAAACTGGTGACTGGTTACCCGTATAGCTATACTACCATCGGCGGCTATCAATGATGGTGAAATATTTTTGGCGCCGGGCATTACCAGGGTTAAAGGGTTTTCGGCGTATTCTATCAGGTCGTAAGCCAGGGGATTTACTTCTTGTACGTAGCTCTCCAGCTTGTTTTCTGTATCCAGTAGGATCACCATGCTTTTAGCTTCATCGCGCTGTTTAAGGCGATAGATCTTTTTTATAGCTTCAGCATTGGTAGCATCACAGCCAATGCCCCAAATGGTATCTGTAGGGTACAGGATAATGCCGCCTTCCTGCAGCACTTTAAAAGCGTTGGCAACTTCGTCTCTAAGCATGATCTATATATTGGCCTAAATTGTTCATAATTTCAAATTCGTTAAGCATTTCCATGCATTTGGGTACGTTATAAAGCTTGCAGGTATTGCGCACACAAGGTTCGCAGGTTAGTTTAGCATAACGTATTATGGATAAGTTTTGTTTATTGTATGGTGCGGTATTATGCTCGTTTCCTGCTCCAAATAATACTATAACAGGTATACCCACAGCGTTGGCCAAATGGGCCGGCCCCGAATCTGTGGTTAATAAAGCCGCGCTCCCGGCCATTAAGCTGCACAAACCGGGCAGGTTGGTTTTACCGGCATAGTTTTCAAGCCGGTCGGCATTTTCCGCTCCGGCAATCAGCTGGTTAACAAATTCAGATTCCTTCGGGGAACCGATAAGGCAAAATATTGTACCCGGAAAAGTGTTGGTTAAAGTATTGAGCAAATGTATGCCTTTATCAGGCGGCATCCTGCGCGATGTAGCCTCGGAGTTAAAATTGACCAAAACTCGGTTGGTTTGCTTTGGGGTACTTAAAGCCGGTATTAGCTCAACGTGTTTGTGCCGGATAGTTTTACCTGTAAACTGCTCAAGCAGGTATAAATATTCATCAACCCGGTGACGATTAAAAGGTTTTTTGTAAGAATTAGTAAGCAGGAAAAAACCGCCCTCTTTATCAAAACCAATTCTTTTTTTTGCAGATGTGGCCTTACCCATAACTAATGAAGAAAGGGAATGCGGCAGGTTAAAAAACAGATCGTATTTTTCTGCACGCAGTTTTTTACCGAAACGATAAACACCTGGCAGGCCGCTGTATTCCTGCTTTGAAAAAAGATGGATAGTGGTTATTCCGGGAATAAGCGGGACTAAATTGCCCAGTTCGCTTTTAATGATAACATCAACCTGTGCTAAAGGATAAAGCTGCCTCACTGCGGCAATGAAAGCGGTACTCATCACCACATCGCCAAGCCAGTTAGGCAGCCTTATCAGTATTTTCATTTATTGAGTTGATTATGTGAATGATTGATTAAATGAATGGTTGCGTTATTGGATCTTTTCAAAATCTAACCACTCACTTACCCCAACTTAATCAACTAATTACTAAACAGCAACGTTGTTTTCCCTTAAAGCATCATTAAGGGATGTTTTTTTATCGGTTGATTCCTTGCGGGTACCAATGATTAAAGCACATGGTACCTGGTATTCGCCGGCGGGAAATGTTTTGGTATATGAACCCGGTATTACCACCGAACGTGCCGGTACACGGCCCTTATATTCAACCGGAGTTGAGCCGGTAACATCAATAATTTTTGTTGATGCCGTTAAAACCACATTTGCGCCTAATACAGCCTCATGTTCAACGTGTACACCTTCAACCACAATAGCTCTTGAGCCAATAAAGCAATTATCTTCTATAATAACCGGGGCGGCCTGCAATGGCTCCAATACTCCGCCAATACCAACACCGCCACTTAAGTGTACGTGCTTGCCAATTTGAGCGCATGAACCTACAGTTGCCCAGGTATCAACCATGGTACCTTCATCAACATAAGCGCCTATATTTACATATGATGGCATCATGATAACACCTTTGGCCAGGTAAGCTCCATAACGGGCAATACCATGAGGTACCACACGAACGCCGGTTGCTTTATAGTCGGTTTTTAGTTTCATTTTATCATGAAAAACAAAAGGACCAACTTTAATTTCTTCCATACTGCGGGTTGGGAAATACAATACCACGGCTTTCTTTATCCACTCGTTTACGTGCCAGCGTGTACCTATCAGTTCGGCTACGCGAATTTCGCCTTTGTCTAAACGTTCAATAACGGCTTCAATGGCATTAGTATAGTCATTATAATTTAGCAGATTCCTGTCTTCCCAGGCATCTTCAATCAGTTTTTTAAGATCTTGCATTGATGAAATTAACTTTTGGCAAATTAAAGGAATTTTAAGGAGAATTGCTTGAATTAAGGTGAATGTGTTTGAGTAAAACCGGCAATTTATTATGTGTTAACCGGCAACCCGGTATTATTACCACCTAACCTCTTCCTGATTATGAATGCTATGTCCATTTTCTGCATTTTTACTGGCGATATCATCATTGCAGATTTTTGGAATTGAATTTTTCACTATATCAGTGTTGGTTACGTCGGGCAGATGTTCCATAAATTTATCAAAAAAGACCTTGAGGCCTGGCGAGAACGGCAATAATTGTTTTAAAAAACTGTTTACTTTTGCAGGGTTATGCCCGAAAAAGAAAAATTAAGAATAGATAAGTACCTATGGGCTATCAGGCTTTTTAAAACCCGTACACTGGCCTCTGATGCCTGTAAGGCCGGGCGCGTAAAGTTGGATAGTAAGAATATCAAAGCATCGTACGAGGTGAAAATTGGCGATACTTACCAGGTATCAAAAGGACCCGATCGTAAAGTAATTAGGGTTACAGGTCTGCTCGAAAATAGGGTGGATGCTAAAAAGGCTGTTGATTATTACATGGATATAACCCCGGTTGAGCAAACCCAGGCCTTTAAGTCCATGTTTCATGCCCCGATACTTAAACGCGACCGCGGTGCAGGTCGGCCTACTAAACTCGACAGAAGGGAAATTGATGACCTGAAAGATAACTTTTTTGAGAGCGGAGAAGAAGACGAATAATTTGAAAATTCGGTGATTTGAAAATGAGAAGAATGGCATCTGAAATTTTCAAATTGCCTCAATATTTCATCTTATTTTCCTCATCCTGCCAAAGTTTAAAAACAGCAAGGGCTTCATCACGCAATAATTGTACAAACGGAAGTTTGCGGTTGGCCATGGGGCTTCCCAGTTCATGATATATAGCATGGTCATCAAAACCTATTTCAGCTGCATCAGCTTTGGTGTTGGCGTAGTAAACCTTATCAATACGGGCCCAGTAAATAGCGCCCAGGCACATAGGGCAGGGTTCGCAACTGGTATAAATTTCGCAGCCCGACAGATCGTAAGTGCCAAGCTCCTGGCAAGCCATGCGGATCACCGAAACTTCTGCATGAGCCGTTGGATCATTGGTAGGTACAACACGGTTAGCGCTACGGGCCAGGATCATGCCATCCTTGGTGATAACAGCACCAAAAGGGCCGCCCATGCCTTGCTTAACATTATATTCTGACAGCTCAATAGCTATCCGCATAAATTTTTCGTGCGCCATGTTTTTCATATTCCTCTAAATTAAAAAACCTCAACCGAAGTTGAGGTTTTTATAAAAATATTTATAATTTGAAAATGTGATAATTTGGAGATTTGAAAATGATTTTTCCTAAGAAGCTGTTTAAATTTGATTTATTAAGTGTTCCATTTGAGTGCAGTGGAACACCCCGAACGCTTTGGAACGCATTGTGGCTGATTATCAACAACTTAAGCTTTTTAAAAATCAACAAGGAGCGGAACACTTATGCGGCTGATAATCAACACTATAAACCCCAATATTAACTTGTGATTAAAATCAAGCTGACGGATTGTAGGCCGAGATCTGAATTTATCTCGCGCAAAGACGCTAAGACGCAAAGTGATTTACTTCTTTTTTCTTTGTTAATTAATTTCTATATAGTATTCCTGYCTTCACTATAAATAAACTTTTTTGAAGAAAAATCAATTTATATCGTGATATATAGAGCCGGATTAATTGGAAACTTATCATCCGCCTATCTCACAAATCCGGCAAATTTTAGCCTCAATTTAAGAACCACAAAAGTTATAAATCAAAAACCTATAGTTTAATGGYACTTAGAAAATTGGAAAAAACAGTAATGACGCGTTTATTTTTAAACAGCCTCTAAGAATTTTCAAATTAGCATATCTTCAATTTTCAAATTGAAATTATTTTTTCTCTTTCGCGTAGGCGTCGTTAAGTCTTTTAATTACATCGCTGGTAACATCTAATGACGGGTCGCCATATAATACAACCGGGCTTGCTTTTGAATATAGCAATACCAATCTGTAGCCTTTTTCTTTAGCATAAGCTTTTGTAAACTCAGCAATTTTATCGTATTGTTTGCTGCTTTCAGTTGCCTGCACATTTTGAAACTCGGCAGTTGCGTTTTGCTGGTAGCCTTGTAATTCCTGTTGTTTGCGTTGTAAACGTTGCTCGGTTGCCTGGCGCTGATCTGCCGGCAAAGTAGCAGCACTTTTTTGATACTCTGCAACCTCACGCTGAAAAGCCTGGCCTTTGTTCTGTAAATCGCTTTGTGAAGCTTTTCCTTTTTCTTCCAGGCGCTTATTCATATCTTTTGTGTACTCGTATTTACTTAATAAAGTATCTGAATTGATATAAACGATGGGTTCTTTACTGTCACTTACAGCAGATGTAGCAGCGGCCGGTTTATCGGCAGTTTTATTTTGGTTACAGGCGGCTATGCTACCTGCAATTAATATCCCGAAGGTGAATTTTGTTAAAGTTGAAACAGTAGTTTTCATTATCTCACGTAAAAAATTAAAAAAGTTTGACAAAGATAAACTTTCATTGCAAGTATCCTAATCAATTGTTTATTTGAAAATTCGGAGATTTGAGAATTTGAAAATTTCGCGTTAAAAATTCATTTTCAAATCTTCAAATTACCAAATCTTCAAATTCCTCACACGTCGCTTTTTATCCACAATTATTCGTTAATCCCGGCTATTTTTCGTACTTTTGAAGGTTGTTGTACTAAATAAATATGAGCGAAGAAAATCAGGACAAATCCAATTATTCAGCAGATAATATACAGGTATTAGAAGGTTTAGAGGCGGTACGTAAGCGTCCGTCCATGTACATTGGTGATACAGGCGTTAAAGGTTTGCACCATTTAGTATATGAGGTAGTTGATAACTCAATCGACGAAGCCCTTGCCGGCCACTGCGACACAATTAAAGTTTTTATATTAAAAGATAACTCGATAAGGGTTGAAGATAATGGTCGTGGTATTCCAACCGCGATGCACACTAAGGAGCAGAAATCGGCTTTAGAGGTAGTAATGACCGTGTTACACGCCGGTGGTAAATTTGATAAGGATACTTATAAGGTATCGGGCGGTTTACACGGCGTGGGTGTTAGTTGCGTTAACGCGCTATCTATCCACCTTACTGCGCTGGTTTACCGCGAAGGTAAAATCTGGACGCAGGAGTATTCAGAGGGAAAACCTTTATTTGATGTTAAAACCATTGGCGAAACGGATAAAAGAGGTACTACCATCATCTTTAAACCAGATGCTACCATATTTAACCTTACCACCGAGTATAAGTACGATACCCTTGCCGGTCGTTTACGCGAACTTTCATTTTTAAATAAAGGTATCCGCCTAACGTTAACCGATGAGCGGATTCCTAATGAGGATGGCTCTTTCCCAACAGAAGAGTTTTATTCTGAAGGTGGTTTGCGCGAGTTTGTTAAGTTTTTGGATGGCACACGTACAGCTATTATTCCCGATCCTATTTATCTTGATGGTATTAAAAACGGGATCCCGGTTGAGCTTGCTTTCCAGTATAATGATACTTACTCCGAGAATGTTTTCTCATACGTAAATAACATTAATACTATTGAAGGTGGTACCCACGTTGCCGGTTTCCGCCGTGGTTTAACCCGTACATTGAAAGCATATGCTGATAAATCGGGCTTGCTGAAAAACATGAAGATGGAAATTACCGGTGACGACTTCCGCGAGGGGTTAACGGCCGTAATTTCGGTGAAAGTTCAGGAGCCGCAGTTTGAAGGGCAAACCAAAACCAAGTTAGGTAATAACGAGGTAATGGGTGCTGTGGATATGGCTGTAGGCGAAATCCTGGGTAATTTCCTGGAAGAAAATCCTAAAGAAGCCAGGCTGATTGTTAATAAGGTAATACTGGCCGCTACTGCCCGTGCTGCAGCCCGTAAGGCCCGCGAACTGGTGCAGCGCAAGAGTGTTATGACGGGATCTGGCCTGCCGGGTAAATTATCCGATTGTGCCAATAACGATCCATCGCTTTGCGAGCTATACCTGGTTGAGGGCGACTCGGCAGGTGGTACTGCCAAACAAGGCCGCGACCGCGAATACCAGGCTATTTTACCATTGCGTGGTAAGATCCTGAACGTGGAGAAAGCCATGGAGCACAAGATATACGAGAACGAAGAGATCAAGAACATGTTTACCGGCCTTGGCGTTAGCCGGGGTACACCTGATGATGATAAAGCGCTTAACATTACCAAACTGCGTTACCACAAAATCATCATCATGACGGATGCCGACGTGGATGGATCGCACATTACCACGCTGATCCTTACGTTCTTCTTCCGCTATATGAAAGAGTTGGTAGAAGCCGGTTATGTATACATTGCTTCGCCGCCGCTATACCAGGTTAAAAAAGGTAAAGAGTTTGAATACTGCTGGAATGATGTACAACGCGATGCTGCCGTACAGCGCTTAAAAGGTGCCGGTAAGGAAGATAGTGTTCACATACAACGTTACAAAGGTTTGGGCGAGATGAACGACATTCAGCTTTGGGATACTACCATGAACCCTGCCACCCGTACACTTAAACGTGCTACTATCGAAAACGCTGCTGAGTGCGACCATACCTTCAGCATGCTGATGGGCGATGAGGTTGCCCCACGCCGCGAGTTTATTGAGCGTAACGCTAAGTATGCCAAGATAGATACATAGGAAGCCCCCCGGCCCCCTGAAGGGGGAGTGAGTGGGCAAATATGCAAGTAAACAAAAAGCCTTCCAGTATCTGGAAGGCTTTTTTTTGCTTTAATTAAAAATATCTGAAAATAAAAAAGCTCCCCCTTTAGGGGGCTGGGGGGGGGTAAGCTTTTAAATTTATATACATAATTTTGTTATGTATATAAATTTAAAAGCTTACATTTGGATATGAGCACAAACCCATTGCTAAAAGGCACGCTGCAAACCATTATTTTAAAACTGTTGGAAGATAATGCCGAAATGTATGGTTACGAAATTACTCAAAAGGTAAAAGAAGTAACCGCCGGTGAGATCCTGCTTACTGAAGGGGCGCTTTACCCGGCCCTGCACAAGCTGGAAGCCGATGGTTTGCTGGAAACTTTTACCCGGGTGGTGGATAACCGCGTGCGCAAGTACTATCGCCTTACCGAACAAGGTGGTAAAGAAGTTACCAGTAAACTGGAAGAAGCACGTTCATTTATCGATCAGTTACAGTTGTTATTAAACCTTAAACCCGCTATAAAATGACGCTGACCACCGATGAGCTAAAGTGGATTGATACGCGTATGGAAATATACGACATCAAATACCAGGAGATTTATGATGAGATATTGGATCATGTTATCACGGCCATAGAAGAAAAACGCAAAGCGGGTGACCAGCAGGATATTAAATGGCTGTTTCAGCAAGTGATCGACGAGCATTTTAAGGGCCTTTTTGGAATTGAAAACCTGGCTAAACAACAGGAAGACATATACCGGCAAGGCATGCAAAACCTTTGGCTGCAAAGTGCTAAACAATATCTTACATGGCCAATGTTGACTTTTATAGTATTGGTATTGCTGATCAGCTTAAAACTACCTGATATACGGGTGGTAAAAATTTTCTTACTATCAGGATGCTTATTACTGGCCTTTTCGCCGGTAATATATGCCTACTTGTCGTTGGCCGGTAAGTTGCATGCTGTTAAAGGAAAAAAGTCGCTTTTAAAGGCACAGCTCATAACTAAAACGCAAATACCCGCGTTTTTGCTCAACGGAATGATTTATTTGCCACAACTCTTTTTTATATTTAATAATGGGGCCGAAAATTGGAGTGCTTTTAAACATATCCCGTTACAAGTGTGCATTACTATAATGATGTTTTTTGTGGTATTGAATTTAACAGCCATACGCTTTTGCAGGAAGGTGATAGCGACCAAAGCTTTAACATAACCCAAACAATAGTACAATCAAACCCTAAACCGTCTTTAAAATGATATCGGCAGAAGAATTAAAATGGATTAAAGAGCGTATGAAAACATACGGGATTAAATACGGGGAGATTTACGATGAAATTCTTGACCATGTTATATTTGCTATAGAAAAAAAACGTGCGGATGACTACAATAGTCATATTGAAATCCTGTTTCAGCAAGTGGTTGACGGTCAGTTTGGCGGGTATGAGGGCATAGCAAACCTGGCGATTAACAAGGAAGATGTTTACAACCAAAACATCCAAAAATTATGGTGGCAAAGTTTGAGATACTACCTTACCTGGCCTATACTGGGGTTTACAATTGTAGTGCTATTACTAAGCCTTAGGCTACCGAATACGGAGCCGGTAAAGTTGTCAATGCTAATGGGGTGTATGTTGCTGGCCGGTTCGTCCGTTATCTATGCACATTTTTCGTTGAAGGAAAGGGTATTGAAATCTGTAGATAACGGCCAACGCTTTTTAAGGATCCACTTGATTAAAAAGGCAGCAGCATCATTTGGTTTGCTTAATTGGCTGCTCTTTTTTTTGCCGGCCTATGCTGTTGACTATTTACATCCAATAATTCTGATGATGGCATTGATGCTGTATATATTGTTAAACCTTGCCGCCATACGCTTTTGCCAGCAATTTAAAACGTTAAAACCTATATCCCATTAATATGAAGCCAAACACCCGCCAGGACGAATTATTCAGCAGTTTCAATTTTATGGGTAACCATCGGTGTGGTGCTGTTTTTAGCTTATGCCATCGCCTTTTTTAAATTAAGCAGGGCGGAATTTAAAGTGAAGGTGACTAAATAACACTTTATCATACTATTTCAAAGTCCTGCGCTTTTTAACGCGGGGCTTTTTTAATTTAATTACTTGTTTACCGTAATCAATCACTGCTTTGTATTTCATCAGGATATCGCCGCCTAAAACGCCCAATACCTGTGGATGGCCCATCTGGCTGTAGGCTATATTGATGGTAGACAGATCCAATACCGCAACTTCAAAATCATCAACCAATAAACTGCCGATTTGCATGCCGCTGATTATGGCAGTGAACGATTGCATGGTATTGGTACCCAAACCTGTTGACAGCCTGTCGCTCTCCAATATGGAAGTTGCATCACTTGCCCCGGCCAGCATGGTTTGATCGAAAGCAGTTTTTGATGCACCGGTATCTAACACCATAATAAATGCTTTGCCAAACAGGATAACTTCTATCAGGGGATGAAAGCCATCGTCGTGCAGGTCGATGATCTGGAGGGGAATGGATGTCATAATTGTAGATGTGCAAACTGTAGCTATGCAAATATGCAGATTACAATCAGCGATTCACAAATGTAAATGTGTCGTTAATTAAAACGGATAACCAATGGCTAAGTTAAATACGGCATAGCGGGTGTTAAAGTTCCAGCGTTGACCATTTGTAGCGTAGGGCGAGCGGAGCGGGTAGCCAAGGTCGGTACGCAGCACCAGTACAGACAGATCGAAACGTAAACCAAAGCCGGCATCAACGGCAATGTCATTCAAAAAATCTTTGCTGAAAGCAGCACCCTTTCGTCCGCCACTGTGCAATAGCCATATGTTACCTGCGTCAACAAACAAGGCACCGCGTACTATGCTAAATAATTTTGGCCGATATTCTACGTTGGCTTCAATTTTTATATCACCCGATTCATCAGGTAAAAAATCGCCCCGGTTAACATTTACAGCCGTGGCGGGGTTATATGATCCCGGACCTATTGAACGTGCCTGGAAACCGCGCAAGCTGTTTGGTCCGCCTATAAAAAACTGCTGGCTGTATGGTAACTGGGTGGAGTTGCCATAAGGCAGGCCCACGCCCACTATCAAGCGGCTGGCAAAGGTGCTGTTGGGCCCGGTTTTATGGAAAAACCGTATCTCGTTTTCCAGTTTAACGTATTGGTTAAATATAGCACCAAACAACTTTTTTACTTTGCCTGCCGTAGTATCGGCACCGGTAACTAAGCCATATATATTGTTTGATAAACCAACTTTGCCATTGTAGTACAGTGTATTGGTTCGGTAATCGTCGGTGGTATTGGTAAAGGTGTAGCCGTAGCTTGGGCCCAGGGTAAACTGCTTGTCAATAACATGCTGTAATGCAGGGTTTGGGGTGTTTTTTATGCTATCCTTATAAAGCTGTGATACACTTTCGGGGTTTACAAATGATAAATTGAGAATGTTTAGCTCATGGCTGCGGTGTGCATTCTCTTTCCACTGGTAACCAAATGATGCGTTAAACGAATTTAAAGTATACAGCTTTTGCCGGTTAACCAGTGTATATCCTAATGTTAAGTTGGTACGTGGAATATAAGCGTTATCGGCTTTTGGATATATGGGGCTGATGAATCTTGGCCACGATATTGTGGTGGTGATACCGGCCTGGTATACATTAAAGCCATTATTATTACCGCCCAATTGCACATCTGTACTACCAAATAAGGTTATGGCTAAAGCCTCGGCACCTTTAAATGCATTGCGATGTTTCCAGTTAAGGTTTACCTGCGTACCGGTGTAGTTGGCTGATGTGGTACGGCCCAGGATTTCCAGCTGTAATGATTTTTTGGGGTGGGGGGTTAAAAAGTAGTATACATCCAGCTTTGGCGAGTCGGGCGTTACATCCTCAAACCTGTTTTTTACAAATTTGTATGGCCCCAGGTTAATAAAGCGGTTTAAAGAGTTGTTATGGGTGGTACGGTTATATACATCATTAGGGCGCAATAAAACCGTATTGGCAAAAGCATAACTGCTAATGGTTTTTCTTCGTTCAACTATGTTATACCAGCGATACGGCTTTGCTTTATCCAGCATGAGCGAGGTGTCTCTTAAGGAGTAACTTGGGTACACATAAATATTCCTGATGGTATAAATTTCCTGCGCTCTTTCTGCTATAGTATTTTTAACAGCCACAAAAATATCAACCTGGTGACCGGCAACAGTACTGTCAACCTTCATGATCAGATCCTCGGGTGCAAAAAAGTAAAAACCTTCTTCTTTTAACCGGGCATCTATCCGGATGCGTTCGTTTTTAATTACATCAAGGTTGTAGTTTTCGCCAGGTTTTAATAAGGTTTTAGCAGCAGCTCCGGCTATTGCGGTATCAATGCTTTCATAACCTTGCGGAAAGGTCACCTTCCTTATTTTGTATGCTGGTCCTGCCTGGCCAGTATAAACGGCTTTGGCCGTTTTACGCTTACTCACCGTATCGCCGGTAACCTGCGCCTGGAAATAGCTTACATTTTGTAACCGGTTTTGAAGTATGCTGCTGTTTTTTTCGAGGTCTACAGCGCTTATTAAAACAGGCGGCTCTCCAAATTTGGTGTTAAGCCAGTGAGCCAGTCCCTTTGTTTTTTTTGTCCTGGTTATATTATAGATATACAGTTTTACCCTTAAACCCAATATAGATCCGTTGGGACGCGGCCTGAGTAAAGCTTCCAGTTCGTCGTTTAACGCTTCTTTATCGCTTTTCTTAATTTCTTTATCTGCAATTTTTACCTCTCCGCCTGTATACAATTTTTGACCAGGCAGCAAATATTTGGTATTACTGCATGCATTCAGCAAAACAGTTAATATCAGTATATATCTTAAATTTCTGATCATGGCCTTAGCTTGTAGGTGTATTTTGTGCTTTTTGCGCAGCCGCTTTATCGGCGGCTTCTTTAGCTTTATCTTTTTCTTTTTGCTCCTGTCTGTATTTGCGGCGCATTTCTTTTTCTTCTTCGGTACGCTTGTGGAAGATCTCCCTGAAACGGTTATAATCAACGGTTAGGGTAAATCCTAAACCGGTTTCAACTATTTGGCCCTGTATTACAATAAACTCATCCCGGCGGTAAGCCCGCAGTGTATACCGGCCATCTTTGCTCAGTTTATAACCTACAGATACATCACCTGCTATATTAGTAGCTTTTTGACCCTGCTGGTTACCCTCCAGGTTAAAATTATTACCAACGCTTACAGTAAGCCTGTCGTTAAGGAAGCGTTTGGAAAGGCCCACGTTCAGATCTGTTCTGTTGGTTGCTGTGCCCGATGAGTAATCCTCGCCGGATGTTAGTCCGAAATTCAAATCAACCCCCTCTATCAGGTTACCTGCCAGTTTGTTCAGCTGCTCTGACAATAAACTGCTCACACTATTACGAATGGCGCCTTCAACACCTCCGCTACCAACCTGGCTTTGCAGTGGGTTATCACCAATAAAATGCCCTAATACCAATACTCCAAGTACTTGTTTATTCAGCTCATTAGGGTCCTGCCTTACCTGGCCCAGGCGGGTGTTCACGGTATTAACTACAAAGGGAGGTACAGTATAGTTGCTATCAGGAAGCACAATATCAAAGCTGATATCGGGTTTAAGCAGTTGATTCTTCAAGCTAAGGTTAACGTTGAAGGGCAGCTTTTGCTTATACATAGTGGAGTTGTCTGTGCCGCTAACCTGGTTTTCAACCAGGTCGATAGGGGGCACGTTAGCCACATAGGTAGCCGTCAGATCGATATTGGCGCTGGTTGGGTCGCCCGTCCAAACAATAGTACTTCCTTTTTTAAAGTTGAATTTACGTTTTTGAGCTGCGTATGACAGGTTATACGAGCCGGAGTTAACCACATAAGTACCTGTAAGGTTTATTTTCCCGCTTGGGTCTATACCGCCGTTTAGGTTAGCTTCGCCTTTCAGGTGAACAATATCACCATTACGTTCGTCAACCACAATGGTAAAGGCGGCATCTTTATCAATTTTTATATTGGCAGATACATCAAGCCCGGTAATATCCGATTTCCTGAGGGAGTCGAGTTGTTTTGCCAGCAATATAGAATCCATTTTGGGCGCGTTTTGATCTATAAATTCAACTACTCCTTTCCTGTCCTCTATTCCCGGATCGGTAGTTGGCAGTACAAACGTCATGTCGGTTTTGGGGTTTACTGTCAGGTTAGCATCCACAACTGGTTTCGCCATATTTCCGCGGATCCTGATGCGGCTATCTACGTAGAGCTTACCGTAAAACAGCTTATTATCGGCCTGGGTAGAGTTAACAGCCCTGAAATTGGTAGAGTTGATATCAAGCCCGAAAGCGAAATCGGAATATGTTTTGGTGTAAACGCTGCCGCTCACAGTGGCCTTATTCCCCGTTGAATCAACCAAAGTAAAATCATTAAAGCGGATGCCCTCGTCGTTAAACGTGATACTCTCTTTCGGCATCCTGAAGTAGGAGTTGAGCATGGCTACATTAAAACCAACTGTGTTAAAGTTTATATCGCCCCTTACAGATGGTGCATCAGTAGTTCCCGTTATTTTTAACTGCCCGGTAATATTACCCGATGCGTTACGCAAGCTGCCAAAGCTAAAACCTTCAATGCTTTTCATGCTCAGGTTAACTATATTCAGATTCATATCAAACCTGCTTTCGGGTGTGGTATAATACATCCCATTCAGGTCAACCTGGTTGCCTTTACCAGTGATGCTCACATTGGCGGCATAGGCATTGTTGGTTTGGTTATTTACCTTTAGGGCGATGTTGCCTACTGTATCCCCTTTAAAATTAAAATCGTTTATGTTGATGGCAGCTGTAAATGCCGGGGAAGCCTGGAAGTTGCTTACTACCGCGTCGCCATTAATGGTACCGCCAATTTGCAGACTGTCCTGTTGGGCCATTTTTGTAAGTGCTTCTATTTTAAAGTTGCTGAATTTAATATTAAGCGGACTATTAAATTCCTGCGTACTGCTGTTAACGCTTAATACCTGGTTGTTGTTGGTAATAGTAAAGTTATGTGCCATGATTCCTTTTGAACCGTATTGGAAAAAGTTATCGGCACTTACGGTCCATGGCAAATAATCAAGCAACAAGCCATCCTGGTTAAAACTAAACTGGTACTCGTTTGGTAATATGCTGAATGTACCTGCTAA
The DNA here is from genome assembly GCF_056400605.1 of Mucilaginibacter sp. P5_A4. Classification (NCBI taxonomy): domain Bacteria; kingdom Pseudomonadati; phylum Bacteroidota; class Sphingobacteriia; order Sphingobacteriales; family Sphingobacteriaceae; genus Mucilaginibacter; species Mucilaginibacter sp. P5_A4. The sequence continues at coordinate 23,068 of NZ_JBFUKX010000030.1, forward strand.
GCGGTAGCGTTCTTTTTTAGCAGCATCGCGCATCTGCAGGCTTATACCAAGTTTGTTGTTTTGGGCGCTGCCCGATATGCTGGTATAAAGCAGATCAACAGACGAACCAACTTTTACCTCATCAACCGAGAGGTTGTAATTAAGCGCGTTGTTGCCTGTGTTGATATTTAGCGTTGCATGGTTTATGGTATTGGTGCCGTACACAACCTTTGGTATCGAGCCATTAACCACCAGCTCGCCGGTTGAACTGTTGAAGCTGCCTTTAAGCAATACCGGATCCAGCTGTTTCAAATCGGGGGCAAATTGGGTGAGCAGCGGCGTTTTAATCAAATGCGCATCAAACACAAATTGCTGCGGTGAGTATTTGGTTTTAACAGCAGGCGCTGTTTTAACTATTTTGCCACTTTTATTTTTTACAGCAACCTGTTGTCCACCGGCAATTGCGGTATTAAAGTATTTATTAATCACATCCTGTATGGCATCACCAATTTGGGTAAGCTTGTATTTACCGGCCATATGGGCAGTCATGATGGGGGTTTTTAATCGCAGCGTGCTGCTATCGGCATTAGCTGTCGAGATGAGGCTTACGGTATCCATTCGGATCCGCTGGCCTTTGTTTACCACTAAAAGATCAGTTGCTTTAATATTGGCATTCAGGTAATCCGGGTCGGCAGTAGGCACATCAGCAATTATCTTACCGTGAAAACGCATGTCCTCCTTCACAAAATTTAGCTTTTGCAGGTTAATGCTATCCACCGTTAAAGTGGCATTCACTGATGGGTATTTTTTATTCAGGTTGGCTTTGGCATCCAGGCCGAAATTGATGTTCGGGTCTTTCATGCGGGCAATAGCGGTATAAGCGCCATTGCTTGAGCTGCCTTTTAAAGCCAGGTTTTGATAAGTATAACCTTTAACATAGGCCTTTGCTAAATTACCGTTAAATTTAATGCTGGCAGTTTTAGGATCGATGCCGTAACCCTCCAGGTTGGCGGTTAACGTTATTTTACCAACGGTTTGAGGCTGTTTGGTAAGTGCGCCAACGTTAAGCTCATTAACTTTAATATTAGCCTTATAGCTTGCTTTGCTTTTGTTTTGGCCATCTTTCATACTTGCAGCCAAATCTGCAGCGCCAAGACTTGATCGCAGGGCCAGTTTGGTGTTAAAAGTATACATACTACCTTTAAAATTACCCTTCAGGTTCATATTCTCGGGAATAGTCACGTTTGGGGGAATGCTGCCTGCAGGCGCAAGTTTGGTAATATCTGTACGGCTGGTATTAAAGTCGGTTATGGAAACATCAAAATAGGCCTTATTCACATCGGGCAGCCCTTTCAGCTTTGCCGCTGCTTTGATGTGGGTATTGGTTAAACCGGTAATCTCCAGGTTGGGAATATTGAGGTTATTTACCTGCCCGTTTACTTTGCCATTTATTTTAAATACCGTATTTGGCGATGATTTAAATGGCTCCATAGTTGCCATGGTGGGCATCAACAATAACACATCCTTTAACCCTAAACGGCTGCCGTCCAAATTGGCATTAATACCCAGCAAGCCGATGTTTTTGGTGATGGCTGCTATAGACGGATATCTTACCTGTACCGATTTTTGCAGCGTGGTTTGCGGGGTCTCCAATAGCAAATCGTTCATATAAGCATTGGTCGGCCCGTAAAAGAAAGCGGTGCGAAACTTGTTGATCTTTAAGCCGCTTTTTTCGCTGAAAGAGAATGAGTTAATCTTGCCCGAAATAGTATCGGGATTGTAGGAAATATTTTCAGCATCTGCGTTCAGGCTGCGAAGGTCCATGTGGCCAAAATCAATGCCCTTTGCTATGGCTTTCTGAGCGTTATTGTCAAACTTAAGGTTGTCGTTGTTGAAGCGTATCTTCCATAACGCTATAGCCCAGCGTGATGATTGCGGAGCGGCCAATAGGGTATCAAGCTTTTTGGCGGTTTTAACTATTGCTTTGGTTACAGTTTGCGGTTTGGCCAGGCTTAAGGCTACTTTGGTATCATTCAGCTCAACGTTTTTGATCCCCACTTTTTGGTGTTTCAGGTCTATCTTGTCCATCTCGACCAAAAACTTGCTGAGATCGACATTGGCGGTCATTTCGTTGCTGCGGTAGTCAACTTTTATTTTTGATACATCTATCACACCCAGGTTAAGGTCTAAGTTCATGGGCTGCACCGCGGTATCAACTTTAGCAGCCTGTGCAATTGAAGAGCCTACAGGTGTTTGAATGATGCGCGCGTTAACGCCGGATAGGGTGATCCTGGGTATGGTGAATTTCATTTTATCCATATCAAAATCCTTTATCCGGGTATCAAAATGACCCAGCAGGAATTTTACATCGTTGCCCGTTGTCAGGTCCTTGTATTTGATATTGATCCTGTCGAGGTTAATCTTATCGACAGAGAATTTCATTGTCGAGGCAGTATCAGTTGGCTTAACCTCTTTTTTCTGTTCGCCGGCAAAGGCTTTAATAATATAGTCGAAGTTGAAAACGCTGTCGGCCCCACGGCTTACGTTTGCGGTAATGCCCTGCAGGTTAATTTCGTTTATCTCTACTTTGTTGTGCAGTAATTTAAACAGGCTGATATCCACCTTTAATTTATCACCAGCAATAAGGGTATCTTTCTTTTGATCCTCAAAGTAAACATCTTCCAAAACCAGCAACTTAGGTAAGCCAAGACTGATATGCCCTATTTTTACCCGGGTATGGATCTTTCCCTGTAAAAAAGTTACCGCTTTATCTTTAGCGAAGTTTTGAACAGCGGGAACCTGTATTAAAATTACTACAAGAATAATCAGCAAAACTACACTGGTAAGAATCCAGAGTATTGTTTTGAGGGTTATTCTTATAAATTTTTTCAATTGCATTAATTTTTCAAGGGTGAAGATCAACTTGGTTAATATAATCAAATAGTATGCTAAAACCTCCTTAAACGGCGAAGCTTTTATTAGATCCTTAAAAAAATAATCTCTCCCCGCAGCGGAGAATTTTAACGAGCTTGTTTTAGTCCCCACCCGGGGGCTGGATTGTTTTTAACTTTTCAACACCCAACATCACCAACTTGTTTTTTGGTAACTTTGTATTTCTACAGGATTTTTGCTGAAACGGATTTACTATGCCAGATTTTTCTCACTTACACGTACATACCCAGTTCTCGTTACTTGATGGCGCTGCCGATATATCAAAGCTATATAAAAAGGCCGCAGCCGACGGGATGAAGGCACTGGCTATCACCGATCATGGTAATATGTTCGGCGTATTTAAGTTTGTGGCCGAGGCGGGCAAACACAATGTGAAACCCATAGTAGGCTGTGAATTTTATGTGGTGGAAGATCGCCATAAAAAGCAATTTACCAAAGAGAAAAAGGATGTTCGCCGCCACCAGCTGATGCTGGCCAAAAATCCTGAGGGTTATAAAAACCTGGTTAAGTTATGCTCGCTGGGTTATATGGAAGGCTTATACAGCAAATGGCCCCGTATTGATAAGGAACTAATATTAAAATACCATAAAGGGATAATTGCTACTACCTGCTGTATTGGCGCATCGGTACCACAGGCTATATTAAGGGACACCCCCGAAGCGGCAGAAACCGAGTTTAAATGGTGGCTTGACCTGTTTGGAGAGGATTTTTACATTGAGCTGCAACGCCATGATATTCCGGATCAAAACATTGTTAATAAGGTGCTGCTTACCTATGCAAAAAAGTATAATGTAAAGGTGATCTGCTCCAACGATTCGCACTATGTAGATCAGCAGGATTCAAATGCTCATGATATTTTGCTTTGTGTAAATACAGGTGATATGCAAAGCACCCCCATAGCTACCGATGAAGAAGGCGGTCGTGGCTATCGTTTTGGTTTTCCAAACGATCAGTTTTACTTTAAAACACAACAGGAAATGAGCCACCTGTTTAACGATTTGCCCGAATCTTTAGATAATACAAACGAGATTGTTGATAAGGTGGAAGTGCTTAAATTAAAGCGCGACATTCTGCTCCCCAATTTCGTTATTCCGCCTGAGTTTAATATTCACAGCACACCCGATGCAGATACCCTTAACCAGTGGGAATACTTAAAGCATCTAACTTTTACCGGCGCCAAAGAGCGTTATAAAGAAATTACGCCCGAGGTAGAGGAGCGGATCAACTTTGAGTTGTTCACTATTCGTACCATGGGTTTTGCAGGCTACTTTTTAATTGTGGCCGACTTTATTAAGCATGGACGCGATATAGGGGTGTTTATTGGACCGGGCCGTGGTTCGGCAGCGGGATCAGTTGTAGCCTATTGTACAGGGATCACCAACATCGACCCGATGAAGTACAACCTCCTGTTTGAGCGTTTTCTTAACCCCGATCGTAAGTCGATGCCCGATATTGATACGGATTTTGATGATGCCGGCCGCCAGAGGGTAATTGATTATGTGGTTGAAAAATATGGTAAAAACCAGGTAGCACAAATCATTACTTATGGTTCCATGGCTGCCCGTACCAGTATCCAGGATGTGGGCCGTGTGTTGGATATGCCCCTATCCGAAATGAACCTGATCAAAAAGCTGGTTCCCGATACTTTGGGTATCACCCTAAGGGAAGCTATTGAACAGGTGCCGGAGTTAAAAGAGATTGTTAATGGTAACGATTTGCGTGGGCAGGTTTTACGTGAAGCCTCAAAGCTGGAAGGCTCGGTACGTAACACAGGCGTACATGCGGCAGGTATTATCATAGCGCCTTATGATTTAACCGATATAGTACCGGTTGCAGTTGCCAAAGACTCCGACCTGCTGGTTACCCAGTATGATGGGCGCGTAATTGAGGATGCCGGCGTAATCAAGATGGACTTTTTGGGTTTAAAAACCCTCACCATTTTGAAAGATGCATTGAGGATGATCAAGCAAAATCATGGGGTACATATTGATATCGATTACATTCCCCTTGATGATAAGGAAACCTATGAACTTTACCAACGCGGCGATACCAATGGTACTTTCCAGTTTGAAAGTGACGGGATGCAAATGTACCTGCGCGAGCTAAAGCCCGATAAGTTTGAGGATTTAATTGCCATGAACGCCCTGTACCGCCCGGGCCCGATAGAGTATATTCCCAACTTTATAAGCCGTAAGCATGGCCGCGAACCCATTGTGTTTGATTTGGCCGATATGGAGGAATACCTGGGCGAAACTTATGGTATTACCGTGTACCAGGAGCAGGTGATGCTTTTATCACAAAAACTGGCCGGCTTTAGTAAGGGTGATGCCGACGTTTTGCGTAAGGCCATGGGTAAAAAGCAAATTGAGGTACTCAATAAAATGGAGTCCCAGTTTATGGATGGGGCTATGGCTAAAGGTCATCCCAAAGATAAGCTTACCAAAATATGGACAGACTGGAAAGCATTTGCCCAGTACGCCTTTAATAAATCGCACTCTACCTGTTATGCCTTTGTGGCCTACCAAACAGCTTATTTAAAAGCGCATTACCCATCTGAGTACATGGCAGCGGTTTTAAATAACCAGAACAATATGGAAAAGATCACCTTTTTCATGGAAGAATGCCGCAGGATGGGTGTACAGGTTTTAGGTCCGGATATTAACGAGTCGGACATGGCTTTTGCGGTAAACAAAAAAGGCCAGGTACGTTTTGGATTAACGGGCGTTAAAGGGGTAGGCGATAAAGCGGTTGAAAGTATTATTGAGGAGCGCGAAGCTAATGGCCCGTATACGTCTGTATATGATTTTGCACGGCGGTCCAACACCCGCAGCGTAAACCGTAAATCATACGAAAACCTGGTTTATGGTGGTGCTTTTGATGAGTTTGGCTATAACCGCGCGCAATTTTTTGCTAAAACAGATGTTGGTGTATTAACAGGTATTGAACGCCTTACTAAGTATGCCAACGATTACCAGAATGTGCAAAGCAGTTCACAATCGTCATTATTTGGGGGCTCGGTAGCCTCATACGTTCCTGAACCGGCTATGCCCGAGGCAGAAGAATGGCCGCTGATAGAAAAGCTGAAATACGAAAAAACGGTGATCGGGATTTATTTAACGGGCCACCCGCTTGATAATTATAAGGTAGAGCTTGAACGTTTTTGCAACAGCACCATCAGCGATCTGAAATTGATGCAAAAAGCCCGCTCTGGTGAGGGTGGCGAAGATATTATGGGCGCTTTTAATGAGCTGCGTAAGAGGGGCGAGATCCGTATTGGCGGCCTGGTGGGGAATGTTCAGCACAAAATGACCAAGACAGGTAAGCCCTTTGGTACTTTTGTATTGGAGGATTACAACGAGTCGTATGAGTTTGCCCTATTTGGCGACGACTATGTGAAATTTCGTAACCTGATGATGGATGGCTACTTTTTACATATCAAAGGCAACATAGAAGAGAAATTTCGCCAGAAAGATAACTGGGACCTGCGCATCATGGTGATGGATTTGTTGTCCGAAATGCGGGATAAGCTCACCAAATCATTAACCGTATGTATCGATATCAGCATGCTTAACAGCAAACTGCTGGATGATATACAACACATTATTAACGAGAATAACCAGAAATACCCGGTTAAAAACTGCAAGCTGCGCTTCAAGATCAATAACCGCGAAGAGGCCATGCAGGTGGAGCTATCATCTAAAAACTTTAAAGTAAACCCGAGTGATGATTTGATTGAGGGGATATTCAATATTACAAATGTGCAGCCGGTGTTGGGGTAGGAGGATATAGTTTACATTATTATCGTTATTGCTTCGTTCCTCCGCAATGACGTTTCTTGTATTACCTTCAATTAACCCCTTGTTAAAAACTCACAGTCACGCCAACGTTAAGTGGATAACTTATATTAATATAATTGTCACATTGTCAGGCTGTGTTTGTGGCAAGCTAATTGAATAGTATATATTTGTATTACAAAATTTAAAAATAAAAATCATGGCTTTAGAAATAACTGATGCAAACTTTGACGAACTTGTGCTGAAATCAGACAAACCCGTACTTATTGACTTTTGGGCAGAATGGTGTGGTCCGTGTAGAATGGTTGGTCCGGTAGTTGAAGATATTGCAAAAGAATACGAAGGCAAAGCTGTTGTTGGTAAAGTAAATGTCGACAACAATCCAGGTATATCAATGAAATTCGGTATCCGTAACATCCCTGCTTTATTATTCTTTAAAAATGGCGAAATTGTGGATAAACAAATTGGTGCAGTTCCAAAATCAGTATTAACTGAGAAATTAGCTAAGCAATTAGCTTAACCCGTACAGGCATAAATTAAGTTTATCAACAGCTTAATCCACCATATTTTACTTTAAAAAGCGTTGCATATTTTGGCAACGCTTTTTTTATGCCCTATATTAGCCTTATGCCCCAATTAAACAACAATCAGCAAATACGGCAGTTAGCCAATCTTGAGCTGCTGGCCCGGCAGGTAGTTGAAGGTTTTATAACCGGGCTGCACCAAAGCCCGTTCCATGGGTTTTCGGTAGAGTTTGCCGAACACCGTTTGTACAATAACGGCGAATCAGTAAAAAATATCGATTGGAAACTGCTTGCCCGTACCGATAAACTGTTTGTAAAGCAATTTGAGGAGGAAACCAATCTGCGCTGCTATCTGCTGCTGGATACTTCATCATCTATGAACTTTCCTGAAAAAGGGATTAGCAAGCTGCAATTTTCTATATATGCCACGGCATCCTTAATGCACTTGTTTAAGAAGCAACGGGATGCTTTTGGACTCTGCCTGTTTTCGGACAAAGTAGATTGGCTGAGCGCTGCAAAATCAACCACAACCCACCTTTTTCATTTATATGCCGAATTGGAGAAAGCATATAATAACCCGCAGGTAAACACGGTTACCAATATTACCCAGGTATTGCACCATGTGGCTAATGAAATTCACCAGCGATCAATGGTAATAATTTTTAGCGATATGCTGGAAAATAGCCTGAATCCTGATAAGCAGCAGGCTTTGTTTGCAGCGGTTCAGCATTTAAAGTTTAGTAAACATGAAGTGATTATTTTTAATATAAACGATAAGCATAAGGAGATTGACTTTAACTTTGATAACCGCCCGCATCATTTTGTTGATATAGAAAGCGGAGCCGAAATAAAGGTACATCCCGGTAAAATAAGGGATGCCTACAAAGCTTCATTAACAGAATACCGGCATCAGCTGGAATTAAAATGCGCCCAATATCATATCGACCTGGTTGATGTTGATATTAATGAAGGATACCAAACCATGTTAAAAACATACCTGGTTAAAAGAAATAAAATGATATAAAGGAAAGGTCTATGAAAGCGGGATGGGGGTATTAAATATCAATTTAACGGCAGTCCCTTTGCCCTTTACCGAATTTATTTGCACTTTAATGTCATGAAATGCGGTAATACTTTTAACAATAGCTAAGCCTAAACCATAACTCTCTTTTTCATCGGTCTCAAGCTTTTCAAAGCGGTTAAATGCACTTTCTATTTGTTTTTGCTCCATGCCCGCGCCGGTATCGGCAATAATGATGGTATACATTTCCTCTTTCAGTTCATCACTTATGGTGATACTTCCTTCGGTGTTGTTATATTTTATGGCATTATTAATTATATTATATAACAGTGTATGCATTAGCGGGCGATTGCCCTGTATGGTGTAAATGTATTTAAGGTTATTGATAAAGGTTAGGTGTTTTTCTTCAATCCGGTCTTCCAGCTCTTCCTGTATCTCCATTACTACGGCTGCTATCATTACCATATCGGCTTTATCGTACTGGTTATTTTCAACCTTCGATATCAGCAATAAACTGTTAATGATAGATTTGAGCCGGTTGAGTGTTTTTAGCGATGCATGCATTTTATTCTCGCTGCCCTCGCTCAATTCTTCCTGCAATAAAATATTCTCAAGCCTCGAACTAATGATGGATATAGGTGTAAGCAACTCATGCGAAACATTGGCGATGAATTGCTTTTCGAGGATAAACAGGTTGGATATTTTTCTCATCAGCGAACTGATGCTATCGTCGAGCAGTTCAAAATCCTGTGTGGTGGTTTTTATCTTTTCATAATCAAAGTTCATGGGATCGTTTACCTTAATAAGTTTACGATCGATGATCTGGTAAAAGGGGGCCAATAAAAATTTAGTAAAAATCAGGTCGCTTATCAATGTCAGCACCAGGGCAATAATCAAAACCAGGATAGTAAACTTTTTGATAATTGATTTTAACTCCTCAACCGATTCAATGGCCACGCCAATGCGAAGCATATAAGTATGCCCTTCAAAATTTAGCCGGTGGGTTAAAACGCGGTAAGTTTGGGTATACTTGTCAAAATCGCGCGTTTCGGTAGTAAACTTTACTTCTTTTGTGATCTCGGGGTTGTATTTTGCCAGTGTAATGGTGATAAACTCTTCCTTCAAAATATTATAGTCGGTATAAGCTTTCTGATCTTTTAAAATACTGCCGATCTCTTTTGACGATAGACTTTTTAAGGTTTCTTTTTGATCATTTTCAAGGCGAAGTTCGATATGATTGTAGGAAATTTTCTCGATAGATAGCAGGATAAGCAGGCCCGTGAACAGGATAATAGCTACTTTGGTAAGCGTATTATAAAGGGCCAGTTTTACCTGTAGTTTCATTTACACTCTGTTTGGTTAAATATTGATTCGGTAACCAATGCTCCTTACGGTTTCAAACCAATCGATAGGAATGTATTGGGATAGTTTTTTTCGAAGGTTTTTTACATGCACATCCACAAAGTTCGAGTCGGAGTTTATCTCCAATACATCGCCCCAAACGTGTTCAGTTAAGTTGGTACGCGATATTACACGATTTTTATTGAGTACAAGGTAGTTGAAGATCTCGAACTCTTTTTTGGTAAGATTGATTCGCTCCTCATTATACATCACCGTACGGTTCTGGATATTAACTTTTAATCCTTTAATGTTAATATCGTTACTTTCCAGCCGGTGCTTGCGGCGGGTAATGGCATGCATGCGAGCTAACAATTCGCTTAAAGAAAATGGCTTAGCCAGGTAATCATCAGCGCCTTGCTCCAGGCCCGATACCCGATCGTCGACCGCGCCACGAGCAGTGAGGATAATAACGGCATCGTCGCGTTTATCCAAACCTTTGAGCATCTTCAAAAGGTCGAAACCATCGCCATCAGGCAAGCCGAGATCAAGCAGTATGAAATCATAATTATTTACAAAGATCTTTTCCTCTGCCGATCTTTTGGTGCGTGCGTGTTCAACTGTAAACCCTTCGTGGCTTAAAAACTCATCAACCTCAAGGGCCAAACCTTTCTCGTCTTCAACAATTAATACATTCATAAGCGCGCAATTTACAAAAGGTATGGATAAAAAGATAAAAGACTTATTGACAAAGAAGAAGGTGGAAAAAATCGCCAACTCAGAATATATCCTTCCTTTAAGACTTTAATAAAATTATTTACGTTTGTCTATTTAAAATTACCAAAATCAATTTCAGCCAAACGCTGTTACCAAGTAAATATTATTCTTTTATATGAGACTTTCCATTGAACGCAAACCCATAAGAGTTAACCCCGACCCCAAACGTGTAATTGCAAGATTCTTTTTCAATGGTAATGATCGTGCTAAAGAAGTAATAGAACGGGTAATGGGCATCAGCGAGGAAATTGCCTTTGGTATTGTTTCGCCGCTGTTGCAGGAATACTCCAAACGTCACCGTAATATAACCCGGGTTTTAAATCGTCATTGCAGCAAATTAAAACCGCTATTTATAGAGTTGAATATTGATTATGATACACTTACGATTAGCCGTAAATTGCTTATCGGTTCTTATTTTACACACGAATATTCTATAGAATCGGCAGCATTCTTTAATCCATCCATTGTTGAGGACCCGGATCAGACTGAACTTGAAGACGGACAACGCCGGGTGATCATCAGTTTCAGGGCGGTAGGCGAGGGGCATATTTCATCTATCACGTTTCGCCGTGGATTAATTGATAAGTTTAATAATATTACCATTTTACCTGCGGGTAATTATATCGATGAGGCCGAAATTGTACGCAACGCCGTTTATAATAAAAAACTTTTTTTTGATAAAGCAGCCGTAACCCAGATAGATATTGATGTTTTAAATGAGCTGGAATCAAAGCTCGACCATCACTTTGAATACGCCAACCTGCGCCGTATCATTATCGAATCGCAAGGGCTACAGGAAAGCGATATGAAAAAACTGGAATACGATAAAGTACTCTGGCTGGCCGATTCATATTATGAGATTGTTTTTTCATTGGATACCGATATTTCCGACAGGGTAATATTCCCGATATCTGAGTACGAGCGTAAAGGTATTGAGGATGCCCGTTTTGTTCAGTTCACTAATGAAGATAACAGTTCTGTTTACTATGCTACCTATACTGCTTACGATGGTTCGCTCATTATGCCTAAACTATTGCAAACCACAGATTTTTATAATTTCAAAATAATGCCCTTATATGGTGCAGGCGCTCAAAATAAGAACCTGGCCCTGTTTCCGCGTAAAATAAATGGCAAATTTGCAATGATATCCCGTATTGATGGCTGTAATAACTATATCATGTATGCGGATAAGATAAATATATGGGAAAAGCCAATCCTGCTGCAGCAACCTAAATTTACCTGGGAATTTATACAGATAGGTAACTGCGGTTCGCCTATCGAGACTAAAGATGGCTGGCTGGTAATAACCCATGGCGTAGGCCCTATGCGCCGCTATGTATTGGGCGCAAGTTTATTAAAACTGGATGATCCGGCTATTGAAATAGGCCGTCTGCATGAGCCGCTCCTGATCCCTAATAGCGATGAACGCGAGGGTTATGTGCCTAATGTATTATACTCCTGTGGAGCAATAATACACAACGACAAGCTGATTATCCCATATGGGGTATCAGATTCCTCAACCGCATTTGCCGAGGTGAGCCTGGCGGAGCTGTTAACGAAGCTAAAAGAGGATAAAAGCGAATAACCAGCTTTTGTTACCTTTTAAATTGGCCAATAGCTATGCCCCAGATTTCGTTCTGCTTTCGGCCTTCCACAAACAGCAAACCGTCCTAAATAATAAGCCGTATTATTTCAACTTTGTATCCTGATTTCTTGTCGTTCATTTAAAAAAATGGCGTTACAATTCAATATGGCAGGTTATTAAAAATTTAAAAAAAAAACATGAGTTTGGCATATCCATTGATGTAATAATAAAGGTGGCCCTATTTAATTTTACAGTGGGTGTTATGATTTATTATATGATAAAAAACTTATAAAACAATGGATCATTTTAGAGAAATAAAAAACAGCTTAACCTGGCACAACGAGGGCAAATTTGAAGTTGAGCTGATTAATGGTATTATTACCAAACTTAATTTTTGCGAGCCTGGAAAGGGCCCTGAAGACTTAGGCAAGTCTCTTACTTCAACCAACTACAAATATTTGCAATCGGTTTACACGTGCCTTGGCGATCTGTTCAATTTTATTGAGGAAGAAAACAAAAAATTAGGTTACAGCTATGCCCGTAAAGCCGAAGTTTTGCAACATCAGCAGGAAGAAGTTCAGGAGGAAGTTACCGAGAACCCTTATCCACTGCTTGGCGAGACCAAAATAAGGCCGTTAAATGATTTCATAAATCAGCCAGAATCTGGTAATTCTTCCGAAGAAAACGGATTGATAAGGGATGCCGGGTGATAGTTTACGGGGTAAAGCTTAAAGCCGTTTTTAGTATTGTGATACTTTAACAAGTACCGCATTAGCTTGTTTATGGCTTTTTCCTTCACTATGCATGCTTTCAGCTATCTTGTTTTCCACCCAGTATCTTCACATATAGTTCTAAATAATCTGCCACCATCTTATCGCTTGAAAACCGGGAACCTGCCCAATTATAGCAATCAATCCTTTTAATTTCACCCAGTCGTGACACTGCTTCAACCGCTTCATCAACCGTATTAACTAAAAAGCCTGTTTGTGCATGCCTGATCAGCTCCGGCATCGATCCTTTATTAAATGCAATTACCGGGGTACCGCAAAGCATGGCCTCGGCCACACTCATTCCGAATGGTTCATTAAAACTGATGGGGTGTAACAAGGCAGCGGCTTTACCTAAAAGTGCTTTACGTTTATCCGGCCCGGCATGGCCAACATATTCTATTTCACCGGATAAAAAAGGCTCTATTTTTTCGCGGTAGTAATTCGCATCCTGTATAATACCCGCTATGAGCAGCCTTCGTTTGCTTTTTTTTGCTATTTGGATCGCTTCGGCTGTGCCCTTGTCTGGATGAATGCGGCCAAAGTAAAGCAGATAATCCTCCGGTTTTTCATAAAATTCAAAATCGCGGGTATCCAGGCCGTTATAAACCGTTGCCATGTAGCTAAGCTCCGGGCTGCGATCGGCATTACTGATGGATACATAATTACCTATGTGGTTATACTTTTTATAAACCGGGATGATCTTTGACGATGAAAAACCGTGTATCGTAGTGATGACGGGTGTTTTGATGAGACCCGAATAAGTAAGCGGCAAAAAATCAAAATTGTTGTGAATAATATCAAACCCGCCGGCTTTTTCCATCAGGTTACTTATGTGCAGGCACTCCAGTACTTTGGCATCCTGGCTGCGGTCTTCCTCGTAACCGTAGGCACAAACTGCATCCAGTTTACCGGCAGTTACAGAATCGCCCGTGGCAAAAAGTGTAACTTCAATACCCAGCTTTATTAACCCTTCGGCAATATTTGATGCAATTTGTTCCCATGGCCCGTAATGCCTGGGTGGTGTGCGCCAGGCTACAGGTGCTAAAACCGCTACCTTCATTTAGCAGATCTCCAGTTTTTGCCCATATTTGTTGTATTCGTATTCCAGCTCAAATGCTTTCAATACAGTTAAATGCGATATCAGGTAAGCCAGCGTACTTTCGGCACCCTGGTTACGGTTAATGCCTTTTGGCAGCAAACCATCGCAACAACCTTTGGTTTCATGGTCATATAAAGGGGCACGCAGCGTGTTTTCGCCCAGGAACCATTTGTAGCACAGGAACATTTTTTCAACATATTGCGGTACCCTAAAGATCTGGTAAGCCTGGAAATGCATCAACACCATGGCCATCGTTTCAATGGCCTGCTGATCGAATGTAGGGAAGGTGCCGCCACGATAATACCAGCCATCATTACCAACCGGGCTTAAATAACCGTTAGATAGGGTTAGCTTATCTAAAAATGCCATGGTTGCAAGTGCTATTCTTTTGGCATTGTCGTTACCTGTAATTTCGCAGGAATGCAAAAGTGCAAGCGGTAGTATGGCATTATCATAGGTCATTTTTTCTTCAAACCATTGCCAGTCATCTGATTGCGTGTTTTCATATGCATCTATAAGTGGTTGAGTAAGGTTGGCCAACATTTTAACCATACCTTCATCTGTAGGGAAAACCTGTAAATACAAACTTACACCAATAATAGTATTGGCCACTCCCCGTAAATGTTTTAATGCTGCAAAATGCGGTATCGATTTATGGAAGATCTCTAATGCAAACTCCCTGTATGAGTTACTGGCTGCGCAACTTATCAAATAACCTAATGACCAAACGGTACGCCCGAATGAGTCCTCAGAACCAACCTCATCCAGGTAACGCCTGTCAAAGCTCAGGAAGTTACGGAAGTTACCGTCATCCGTTTGCATATAGTGAATATAGCTTAGATAGATAGGGAGCAGTTCAAAAGCTTCGTTGCTTTTATTACGCTGGTAAGCCATCAGCGCCATAATGAGCGCACGTGCGTTATCATCCAAACAATAGCCCTCTTTTAAATTGGGGATACCATATTTGGCATGCTGTACTATACCGGTATCATCGGTTAAACGCAATACATGTGTTAAACTGAATTTAGGGAGTATTTCGGGGTCAACAATGCTGTTCTTTAATATCTTGTCACTAAAATCAAACCTTGAAACCGATTCCTGTGCTGCTTTAATAAATTCAGAACCGATTACCGGCCAGCGCAGGTGCAGGCCATATTGATAGGCGTTTTCTTTTAATTCCAGTAAAACGCGGTCCTGGTCCAGCAATTCAATTACGGTTTCGGCAAGCGCTTCGGAGTTTTTAAAATCAAACAATCTTCCGCGGTTATCAGCCAAAAGCTCGGTGGCGTGCCAGTATGGGGTTGATACAACGGCAGCACCTGCACCTACAGCGTATGATAAGGTGCCGCTGGTAATCTGTGCTTCGTTCAGGTATGGGGTAACGTATAATTCGCAGGCAGTAAGGTAATTTATCAGTTCTTCCTCGGGAACAAATTTGTTGATGAACGCCAGGTTTTGTGATACACCTAATTGCGCGGCCAACGATTTCAGGTGATCGCGGTATTCCTCGCCCGAACTTTTGATAACGCCAGGGTGCGTGTTCCCCAATATCACGTACATCACATCCGGATGTTTAGCTACAATTTTAGGTAAGGCTTTTATAACGGTTTCTAATCCTTTATTGCGGCTTAGTAAACCAAATGTTAGCATTACCCGGTGGTTTTTAAATGTGATGAGATTTTTTACCGGGTTTTCTTCCAGCGCTTCTATATCCGGCACACCATGCTCAATGATCTGGATCTTTTCGGCGGGGATCTCATAAATACAAGTTAAAAACTCTACAGCCCGATGACTCATTACGATGATCTTTGAAGATTGCTCGGCAATTTCACGGATGATGATGCGCTGAACATAGCTGGGATCTTTTAGTATGGTATGCAGTATGGATATTAAAGGTTTCTCTAACCGGTTTATCAATGGCAATATGTAAATGCCGCTTTCGCCGCCATAAATGCCAAACTCATGTTCCATAATACAAACATCAGCATTGCTGGTGTTGATATAATTGGCTGCCTTGATATAGTCCTTTTGGTGATTTTGACGGATAACGTATTTTACCTCCTCGGGATACTCGTATTCCTGGATGCTTTCCGAATCATTTAAAGCAACAACAAAGCCGCCTTGTAACAGTGATGTCCTTTCAGGAAAGTTCGCGTTGATAGCACACATTAAATTTTGATTAAATGTGGCTAAACCGCATTCGCGGGGAGGATAGGTAGATATATATGCTATTTTCATGTTTGGTAGAAATATTAAAAACTGTGGTACAGAAAAAACATCAATTTTTAATTGTTTGTTTACTTCGTTGACTATAAAAAAGGGCATTAGTGCTCTTGATTATAAAGATAGAGGCGCCTGCAGCGCATTTTTATGGCTATGTGGATAAATGCATAAACTATACCAATTTAATTAAAACTAAATTTTATAAGATATTATTTAATATTGATGACCTAAAAGTTACCAGCAGCAAATGGAGAATATTGCTTACAAATTAGGCTGTGCAGTAGTTTATGGCTTCTATAATTACCTCACACGCTTTTTCAATTTCACCAGGTTTGATGATGAGTGGCGGGGCAAGGCGCATAGAATTGCTACAATGCAAAAACCAGTCAGTTATTACGCCGTTTTCAATACAGCGGTCAATTATTTTTTTATTCAGATCAAAATCTTCAAGTTCGATGGCCAGCATCAGCCCTTTTCCCCGAATTTCCTTTATGGCCGGGTGAACCAGCAACTTGCGTAACTGCGTTTCCTTTTCGGCTACGCCCGATGCCAGGTCGTCATTAATCAAAACCTCCAGGGCGGCCAGTCCTGCTGCGCAGCATACCGGGTGGCCACCAAAGGTGGTGATATGGCCTAAGATAGGGTTTTCTTTTAAGGAATCCATTATATTGTTGGATGATATAAAAGCGCCGATGGGCATTCCTCCCCCCAGGGCTTTTGCCAGTAACAATATATCGGGCACAATGCCAAAATGCTCAAAAGCAAAAAGTTTACCTGTACGGCCAAACGCGGCCTGTATCTCATCTAAAATAAGCAGTGTGCCTGTTTCATCACACCGTTTGCGTAAAGCCTGCATGTAGGCAATGTCAGGTACCCTGATACCAGCCTCGCCTTGTATGGTTTCAACAATAACGCAGGCGGTTTCATCGGTTATATGCGGCAGATCGTCGGCATTATTAAACCGGATAAAGGTAACACCAGGCAGCAAAGGCCTGTAGGCCTGCTTAAATTCCTCGTTACCCATTACACTTAAGGCTCCGTGCGAACTGCCGTGGTACGAATTATGAAAGGCCACTATTTGCTGCCTGCCGGTAAAACGCTTGGCCAGTTTTAAGGCTCCTTCAACCGCCTCGGCGCCCGAGTTGGTAAAATAAACTGATTGCAGGTTCCCGGGAAGTAAGGACACCAGCTTTTCAGCAAAACGTACTTGCGGTGTTTGTACAAACTCGCCATAAACCATCAGGTGCATGTATTTATCAACCTGCTGTTTAATGGCCTCTTTTACGTGTGGGTTGCCATGCCCCAAACTGCTTACGCCAATACCCGAGATGAGGTCAATAAAAGCCTTGCCCGCTGCATCGTACATATAAATACCCTCGGCATGCTCAAATTCCAGTAATAAAGGAAAATTGGTTGTTTGCGCGTTATTAGCCAAAAAAAGCTGACGTAGGGTAGGCATAAAAGTATTAAGTGCTAAGTCTTGAGTTTATCAGTCCAAAGATAAGTTAATTGTGAGGTAATGCCAGTGAACTTTTAATGTGAGAAATCTAAAACAAAACAAATCGCCGGCAATTCCCCCTAATGCCTAATGCCTAATGCCTAATGCCTAATGCCTAATGCCTAATGCCTAATGCCTAATGCCTAATGCCTAATGCCTAATTCCCCGCCCGTTCGCTGCGTTCGCTGAGTTGTTTGATGAGCTCGTCGTTAAACTCCTGTTCGCTTTTGTAAAGCTTGCTTACTTTTTCGGGCGGAAGTATTTTTGAAAAAGAGTCCCGGTAGCGTTTACGTATAGCTACCATTTGGCTTTCGTAGTAAATTTCCTTGTCTATTTGCTCTGTACCATTAGAGGAGGCACTGGAGTTGTTTAAACGTTTTAAGATGCGTACAGCAGTTAGCTCCTGTTGGTATTGGCGGTATAGGGGCCAAAACTTAGTTGATTCACGGTCACTAAGATCAAGCTGTTTGCTGATAAAATTGTTGCGTGCGGCCTCAAGCTTAGCGCCCATTCCATTTTTCTTAGGGCGTGCCGCGTTCTGCCTGGCCGGTGCCAGGTTGTTAACCTGCGCGTAGGATTCCAGACCGGCAGCTATAATAAATAGTATTAAAAAAATATGCCTGATTAACTTACCCATTAAAACTCCTTAATTAATTAGTATCTATATAATCCGACAGATCTTCGTCCAAACTCTCGCTGTTAATTTTTTGTGAGCCGTCCATCAGTGTACGGGTATCGCTCGCATCCATATGCAATTGCAGGTAGTTTTTAATTTCGGCTACAGGCACAGTTGATAATTCCTGGTGCAGGTAAGAGTGGTTATGATCTGCAGGTGTCGGGCTTTTCAAAACCACACCTACGCCAAGAATTAAAGCAAAACAAGCCGCTGTTGCATACCTAAAGGTAGCCGAAGCGAACATTTTGCGAATAACACCTCTCTTTTGAACTGTATCCTGCAGGTTAATCACCTGGGCAACTTCTTCAACCTGGTTAACAGTTTTATTTAAAATGCTTTGGTTGAGCTGCTCAAAATAATTTGCCGGCACAGTAAAGCTTTCCTCATTTAAAAGTTCCTCCACTGCAATCCTGCTTTGAATATTGTTGCCCAGCTCATCAAAATAACCTTCAGGAATCGTAAAACCTTCATCCTGGTTATTTAAAAGTTCCTCCACAGCAATCCTGCTTTGGATGTTAGTGCCCAGCTCTTCAAAATAATTTTCGGGAATGCTAAAGCTTTCAGCTTCATTATTCACGTATTGTTCAATGGTAATCCTGCTTTGGATATTGCCTGCCTGTTTTTCAAAAAAATTGGGAGGGGTAGTAAAGCCGGTGTTCCCGGTACCTAAAGCCGATTCAATATTTACACGACTTTGTATGTTGCTGCTTAATTGTTCAAAGTAATTTTCAGGAACGATAAACCCTGTAGATGAGCTTTTTAGCTCTTCCAGCCTGATGCGTGATGTTATGTGCTGCGCTAATTCATTGAAATAGCCAGACGGCACCATAAACGGGTTGTTTGTGTTTACCTGTTTAAGTGATGTATAATCATCCAGCCATTCCCTATTGTCCATATCGCTTTTCATACATAACTATAGATGAACAAAGTGCTAAAAGGTTTAACGTAAATCTGAATTAATTCTGAATTAATCTTTAGAAAGCAAATAAGTCTCTATTTTTTTAACTGCAAGGTGAAAGGATGCTTTTAAAGCACCTACACTTGTACCCAGCACTGCCGAAATCTCTTCATACTTCATATCCTCATAATATTTCATGTTGAATACGAGTTTCTGTTTCTCTGGCAGGGTTAGCAACGCTTCCTGTAATTTGCGTTGTGCCGCGTCGCCGTTAAAATAGGTCGAATCGGCCAGTGTATCAGCCAGTTCATAAGCAACATCATCCAACGAAACATTATTTTTTTGTTTTTTCTTGTTCAAAAAAGTAATGCATTCGTTGGATGCTATGCGGTACATCCAGGTATAAAGTTGCGCGTCGTTCCTAAAACCCAACAGGTTTTTCCAAACTTTTACAAAAACATCCTGGGTAAGATCATCCGCGTCGTCATGGTCAATTACCATTCGGCGAACGTGCCAGTAAATTTTTTGCTGGTATTTTTTAAGCAACAGGTTAAACGCTTCGTTACGCGTTTTTTCGTCCTGGAACTTGCTTAAAATCTCTGAATCTTCAACCTGCACCGACATTTTATAATTTTTATAGTTAAATGCTAATTAAGCATTTTTGTTTTCTTTCGATAACCTTTTTTGCGGCAAGCACAATATGTTCTGCATCAAGGCCGTATTTGGTCATCAGCTGCTCAGGTGTGCCGCTTTCGCCAAAGCTATCATTTACAGCAATGTATTCCTGCGGGGTAGGATTATGTGTAGCTAAAACCTGTGCTATGCTATCGCCCAATCCACCTAAACGGTTATGCTCTTCGGCAGTAACCACGCAACCCGTTTTTGCTACCGATTTTAATACTGCTTCGGCATCCAAAGGTTTAATAGTATGGATGTTAATAATCTCGGCATCAATGCCTTGTTCTGCCAGTATCTCGCCTGCCAAAATTGCCTGCCATACCAGGTGACCGGTAGCAAATATACTAACATCGGCGCCTTCATTCACCATCCATGCTTTTCCAATCTCGAATTTTTGATCAGGATCTGTAAAAATAGGAACAACCGGGCGGCCAAAACGCAGGTAAACCGGGCCTTCATATTCGGCAATTGCCATTGTGGCAGCTTTGGTTTGGTTATAATCACAAGTGTTGATAACGGTCATCCCAGGCAACATTTTCATCAGGCCGATATCTTCCAGTATCTGGTGTGTTGCACCATCCTCGCCTAAAGTTAAACCGGCGTGCGATGCGCAAACTTTAACGTTTTTGTTGGAGTACGCTATTGATTGGCGAATCTGATCGTATACCCTTCCGGTTGAGAAGTTGGCAAAAGTACCTGTAAAAGGTATTTTACCACCAATGGTCATACCTGCAGCAATACACATCATGTTTGCTTCGGCAATACCCACCTGTACAAAACGCTCAGGAAATTCTTTAATAAAATCATTCATTTTTAACGAACCTATAAGGTCGGCGCAAAGTGCAACCACCTGGTCGTTTTTTCTGCCGGCTTCCAGCAACCCGGCGCCAAAGCCCGAGCGGGTATCTTTTTTTTCTGTATAAGTATACTTCTTCATTTTTTGTCTTTTGATGTGGTTTGTAATTAGTTGTGTGGCTTGGTTACTGTAAAAAGGAGGTACAAAATACCCGCTCCCCGAACCTCGCTCCCCGCAACCGATTAATAATCGCCCAAAGTTTCTTCCAATTGAGCCAATGCTAATTTCAGTTGCTCATCATTAGGAGCAACACCATGCCATTTGTGGCTGCCAACCATAAAATCAACGCCATAACCCATTTCGGTATGCATTAATATCATGATAGGTTTACCATTACCACTGCGGCTTTTAGCCAATGCCAAAGTTTTAACCACATCAGCCATGTCATTGCCTTTCATTTCCAAAACATCCCATCCAAAAGCTTCCCATTTGGCATGTAAGTCGCCAAGTGATAAAACAAGTTTGGTTGGCCCATCAATTTGCTGGCCGTTTACATCAATAGTTGATATCAGGTTATCTACCTGGTTATGCGGCGCAAACATTGCTGCTTCCCAAATTTGTCCTTCCTGTAATTCGCCATCACCATGTAGTGTATAAACCAGGCTTTTATCGCCATTTAGTTTTTTAGCCAAAGCGGCGCCGATAGCCACAGATAAACCCTGGCCTAATGAGCCCGAAGCAATACGTACACCCGGTAAATGCTCATGTGTGGTAGGGTGGCCCTGTAAGCGCGAATTAAGCTTACGGAAGGTTGCCATTTCGGCTTTATCATAGTAGCCCGCATGCGCCAAAGTGCTGTAAAACACCGGCGAAATGTGGCCGTTTGATAAAAAGAAAAGGTCTTCGCCAATACCATCCATATTAAATTTAGGGTCGTGGTTCATCGCCTCAAAATACAGGGCGGTAAAATACTCTGTGCAACCTAATGAACCACCCGGGTGGCCAGATTGACAACCATGTACCATGCGTACAATGTCGCGCCTGATCTGTGACGCGGTTTTTTCTAAGTCTTTAATAGTTGATTTCATTATAAATTTAGGGAACTGAGCTGCTAAAGTAAAAATAATTATTGTTCTTTTAACACTTATTTTACTAAGTCGAGCACTTGTTGTGATGAATTCTTGGTATCAACTTTACTAATCAGGTGGGCGATGATGCCATCGCCATTAATTATAAAGGTGGTGCGGGCGGTGCCCATATACTGTTTGCCGTAATTGTTTTTCTCAACCCAAACGCCGTAGGCTTCAACAATTGCCTTTTCGTTATCGGCTATCAGCGTAAAAGGCAGGCTATATTTGGTCTCGAATTTTTTGTGCGATTTTTCGTCATCGGTACTTACACCAATCACCTCGTAGCCCTTGCTCAGTAGCGATTGATAATTATCTCTGAAATCGCACGATTCAGCTGTGCAGCCGGGAGTATCATCTTTGGGGTAAAAATAAAGGATCACGTTTTTGCCTTTATAATCAGCTAATGAAACGGTTTTGCCGTTCTGGTCTTTTGCTGTAAAATCCGGGGCTTTATCGCCTTCTTTTAATGTTGACATTGTTTGGGTTGTTTATCGGTAAAAATCTGCGGTAAAATCTGCAAAATTATTTTTGTTATCGGCAACGGTAAGCTTAAATACGTGTTTACCAGGCTCAATATCGCCGCTAAAGGTATAACTTAGAATTTTACTTTTATAATCCAATTCCATTAAAACCCATTTATCGTCAATGGTTCCAATATAGCTTTTTATGCCCGACAGGTTATCGCTTATCCTGAAATTAATGCTGCGGGCCACTTTCATATTACTGCCGTTGCTGATATTTAGTGGGCGTATTACCGGTGGTATAGTATCCAGTTTAATATAAAAATCGCCAAAACTGCTCAGCTGCGATTTTACCCAGCCATCCTGGTAATAACCGCCCTGGCAAAAGCCCGCTGTGCTTACAATAACTGCTTTATCGGCATATTTACTTAAATCTGCTTCGGGCTTTATCCAAAGCTCATAATTATCATGAATAGGGGTTAAGCGGTTATGGATATGGTGTACCGATGAATAGGCGGAAACCGGTCTTGGTGAATTGGAGTAGGCAAAATCCAGGTCGTCATACAAATTGCCGGGCATAACAGTCACTTTTACCTTATCGGTACTAAACTCGCTTTTTTTATCATAGTGAAATAAAGTACCTGCTATTTTATTGGCAGCAGCGTTTAACTGACTTGCCTGCACTTTTAATTTTAATGATGATGTATTACCAGCCACATCTTTTACCACGTATTCAATCTCATGCATTTCATTATCATTAAAGGTTATAATACCCCTGTTGATAGATTGCGGGTAAAGCGAAATATGGCTGCCTGGCATAATAAAGCATTTCTGCATCCACCTGTGCGATGAGGTAAAAGCAGGGTAATCTATATAGGCATTAATGGCGTGAGTTTGATCGAACGCAAAACGTTCAACTGCAAAGGTATACACTGTGTGGCCATCCAGTTTCAGCTCCAGCGAATAAATACCATTATGATTGGCAGATGTACTGTTCATATCGGTTGTATTTATACCGAAACCAATATAGCCGCTTAAATGTAATACCTGGGGTTTTGTTAAGTGATAATTGCCGTTTGCCCCATTAACGGCCATAAATTCACGCTGTGTTTTTTCGCTGAATGGATTGCCGTTAAGGTGATAAATACCTATGGAAGTGATGGTGGGTGGCACTTTGTCCGGAATAGTTAAGCCAAACAACTGCGGGTTGATGGTTTCTTCGGTTTGTGTGTCCCTGATCTCGAAATGTACATGAGGACCGGCAGATGCACCTGCATTACCGGATATAGCTACAACTTCATCCTTACAAACAGGCACCTGGGCCGGGCTTAATTTAAAGTCGGCCTCAAAGGTTTGATGCTCATACTGGTAAGCTTTTACCAAAGCTGCAACCGCTGGTGTAAAGCTTTGCAGGTGACCATAAACGGTGGTATATCCATTAGGATGGGTAATATAAATAGCCCGCCCAAAACCGCCAAACTGAACCCGAACCCTTGAAATATAGCCGTCATTTGCGGCATATACCGGGTAGCCTGTGCGCTGGTTGGTTTTAAAATCGAGCCCGGAGTGAAAATGCTGGGGTCTTAACTCGCCAAATGAACCGGCCGTAGTAGGGGGCAGATCAAGCGGATAGCGGAAATAATTTTGAGGGTAGGGCCTGCTTTGTATAATAGTAGTTTGCGCCTGTAAATTTAAACAAAGGCTTATGCACAAGGCGCAGATAACAATAGTTCTTTTTTTAATCATGCTTATTTAACGTAAAAATCAAGCATTTTCTCATCCTCTAAATAACCTTCAAGCCTGTCGCCGGGCTTTATTTTGCTTACACCTGCCGGCGTGCCGGTAAAAATCAGGTCGCCTTTTTTTAGGGTGATGTATTTGGATACAAAGGCGATAATGCTTTCAAAAGAGAAAAGCAAATTGCCGGTATTGCCCTGCTGGCGGGTTTCGCCGTTTACATCCAGCTTAAAATTGATATTATAGATATTGGTAAACTTTGCTTTTGGCACAAAAATGCTGATTGGCGCCGAACCATCAAAAGCTTTGGCCAATTCCCAGGGGAGGCCTTTTTCTTTATGACGGCTTTGTACATCGCGGGCGGTAAAATCAATACCTAAACCAACTTCTTCGTAATAACCGGCGGCAAATTTTTCGCCAATATGTTTGCCTTCCTTGCTTACTTTGAGTACTATCTCGATCTCATGGTGTATATCTTCCGAAAAATCGGGGTGATAAAAAGGCTTGTTATCCTTTATAATGGCAGTATCCGGTTTCATGAAAATAACCGGGATTGCAGGTACCGGGTTATTCAATTCTTTGGCATGTTCGGCATAGTTGCGGCCAATGGCAATTATTTTCATATGGAAATGCTATAAACGCCAAAGCTAAAAAAATTGATGGATTTGTTAGCTGGGAGGAGGAAATAACCAGCAATCACTTTTAAATTATTTAACGGGTCAAACGCCAGAAAAAGCTATTAAATGAAACTGTTTGGCGCCGAGTATTGGCAAATAGGATGGGTTTGAAAGAAATAAAAAGGGCAGTTTTTGCGCGAATTTAAATTTACAAGCAATTTAGAAAGTCTACAACACCGAGATCCGTTTAATAACCGATTCGGTACCGGCCACTACGCGTACAAAATAAAAGCCGCGGCTAAGTTTGTTGTTAATAGAGTAGGTAATATTATGATCGCCCACCTCAACCCTTTGATTAAACACGGTGGTAATATCATTACCCAAAACATCCATTATTTTAACGGTTACGTTGGAGTTACGGCTGATGGAGTATTTAAGGTTAATCTGGTCGGTTACAGGGTTTGGGTACAATTGCACATCATTAAGCAATTTATCGTCGGAGCGCGATACATTCACTTTTACTGCTGATGTTACGGCAGGTTTTAACGGTGGCAATGCCAGGTGAAGGCCGTTCTTTAAATAGGAAGGCTTACCACCCTTGGTTTTAGTAACGTGATAGGTGGTATCTCCCTTAAGCTTATTTGCATAAGTTTCCTTATGAGGCGCAACTCCGTCAGCGAATGCAAAATTCATAAAAGTTGCCATCGCAACTAGTACAAGCCATGCATGTGTGTAAGTAAAAGAATAAGTAATTTTTCGCCTCATTATTAAGATTCCTTACAAAAGTATAAATAATGCCCTGATGACCTAAGAAAATGACGTTTTTGTAAAACTTTTTAACAAAATTTAACAACCAGGGCTGTTTTTAAGGTATAGACATGCAATTTACGTATACGTTTAATGATTATTTAAGTTTAATGGAAAAAATTAATATTTTTGCGGCTTCACAAAAGCAAAATAGTGTCAAACCACAAAGATCTGCAAAAACTGTCGGCCGCCGGCCTCCTCATCAGTTTAGGAATAATTTACGGTGATATTGGTACCTCACCATTATACGTATTTAAAGCCATAGTTGGTACAAACCAAATTTCTGAAACTTTAATACTTGGAGGAGTCTCGCTAATTTTTTGGACGTTAACATTACAAACTACATTGAAATATGTAGTGATCACATTGCGTGCCGATAATAAAGGCGAGGGTGGGATTTTCTCCCTGTTCTCACTTGTGCGCCGAAAGGCAAAATGGCTTATTGTGCCCGCAGTTATTGGTGGCTGCGCATTGCTTGCAGATGGTATCATTACTCCGCCAATCACCATATCGTCGGCAATTGAAGGTTTGCAAACCTATTATCCCCATTTGCCTACTGTACAAATTGTTATGGCCATTATTACCGGGCTGTTTATTATTCAACAGTTTGGTACATCGCTGGTTGGTAAAGCTTTCGGGCCAATTATGTTCATTTGGTTTACCATGATGGGCGTGTTGGGGATCAGTTATATTGCTTATTCACCCGGCATCATCAGGGCGCTAAACCCCTATTATGCTTATGAATTATTAAGTTCGAGCAGCAGTCATAGCGCTTTTATTATTTTAGGAGCTGTGTTTTTGTGTACTACAGGTGCCGAGGCTTTATATTCAGATCTGGGCCACTGTGGTAAGCAAAACATCCGGATAAGCTGGATATACGTTAAAGCCTGTTTAATTCTTAACTACCTGGGCCAGGCTGTTTGGTTGCTGCAAAGAAATGGCACTGTTATGGACCTGAACGCCAATAACCCATTTTATAAAATTATGCCCGATTGGTTCCTTATATTTGGTATAGGTATAGCTACTGTTGCCGCCATTATTGCCAGCCAGGCGCTAATATCGGGATCGTTTACGCTAATTGCCGAGGCTGTGCGGCTTAACCTTTGGCCAAAAGTGCGTATCAATTATCCATCAGAACAAAAGGGCCAATTGTATGTACCCAGTGTTAACTGGCTGCTTTGGGCTGGATGCCTGGGTGTTGTACTGATATTTCGCCACTCGGATAAAATGGAGGCGGCTTATGGTTTAAGTATCACGGTGGCCATGCTCATGACCACAATACTGGTATCCAAATTCCTGAAACGTAAAAAAGTACCGAATTACATTATTAATATATTTTTAGCTGTTTACCTGGTTATTGAAGGTACATTCCTTACAGGTAACCTGGTTAAGTTTTTACATGGCGGCTGGTTTACTTTATCAATAGGGTTTATATTGTTCACCGTAATGTGGACGTGGCATACGGCGCGCAAAATCAGGAACCGTTATGTTAAGTTTGTAGGTATTGATGATTATTATAACATTATTAATGAACTGAGCGCTGACGAAAGCGTACCTAAATACGCATCGCAGCTGGTTTATTTAACCAGCGCCAATTTWAACTCCGAAATTGAATCGAAAATAGTTTACTCCATATTACAAAAACAGCCTAAACGTGCCGACGTATACTGGCTGGTTCACGTTGACGTAGTTGATGAGCCTTACAAACGCGAATATGAGGTTGACTTTTTAGTGCCAAATAAACTTATCCGTATCGACTTTAAATTAGGTTTCCGCGTTGAGCAGCAAATAAACCTGTTGTTTAGGAAAGTGGTTGAAGATTTGGTTAAAAAGGGCGAGGTTGATATTACCAGTCACTATAAATCACTAAATAAACACAAGATTGTTGGCGATTTTAGGTTTGTGGTTATTGAAAAGGTGTTTTCACGTTCGCATAGCCTGTCGTTATATGAGCGATTTATCATGGATTTTTATGTGTACCTGAAACACTTAAGTTTATCAGAAGAACGTGGTTTTGGCCTCGACCTGAGCTTTGTAACGGTTGAAAAAGTTCCGTTGATGCTTTCGATACCGGAGGCTATTGAGATACACAGGGTGAATTAGGCTCAAAGACACACCCTGCCCTCTCCAAAGGAAGGTTCTGGAAAAATCATATAAATAAAAAAGCCTTCTGCAAACGAAGGCTTTTTTGTTTGCAGAAGGCTTTTTTAAAAAGAAGCAATTCAAGTCCTCTCCTTTGGAGAGGATTTAGGTGAGGCTCTTCAGTATTACTACAGATTGTTATTTCATATTTGCTGGGTTGAATTATCACCAGTGAAGAAGAAAATAGAAATTACCCTTTTAGCCCTGTTTTTTACCGCAAATCTTTTTGCCCAGGGAATTGATCTTAACCTGCTTAAAAGCATCAACGGGCCTGCAAGTGGTGCCGATAAAACCTGGAAGTTTGTAAGCGATAAAGCTATTATTGTAAACATAGCCGCACCGGTAAGTTTAATTGTTGCGGGCTATATAAATCATGATGATGAGCTTAAAATAAGCGGACTGCAAACTGCAGGGTCATTTATTGTTGCAGGCAGTGCAACTTATGTGATCAAAAAAGTATTCAACCGCGAGCGCCCGTTTATTGTGCATCCAGACGTGATTTACGCTAAGGAATACCCTACAGATCCATCTTTTCCCTCGGGACATACTGCATTTGCTTTTTCTACGGCTACCTCATTAAGTTTGGCTATACCCAAATGGTATGTAATAGCGCCTTCGTTTGTTTACGCAAGTGCGGTTGGTTACTCGCGATTATATCTTGGGGTGCATTATCCAAGTGATGTTTTAGGCGGTGCGGTGGTAGGTGCCGGTTCGGCGTATTTGACCTGGAAATTACAGAAGTGGATAGTGGGGAAGAAGAAGAAGAGGGATATTGTGCGATAGAAGACGATTTATCTTTATAGGCGTCACTGCTGAGTATACACCAGTCCTTCTGGAAAAAACAGCAATGGCGTCTATCGATACTGCAAGCACCTCATCACCGTTATAGGAGGTACGAAGCAATCCCCAACTTTCAGAGCGGATAGAAAGGGTTTTCTTGCATAGCGGACCTGCTTATTGGAGATTATTGATGTTGTGTTTTGGCTTTTATAGGCATTAATGAGCTCCCTGCGGGTCGGTTATTTTCTTACTCAATAACGCGTGGATATGCGTTTCATTAGAAGTATAAAAACATTATTAAATCAAATTTAGAAAGCTTCTTAGAACATTGGCCACCACGATATCATCGTTCAATAGCAATCCCCGTAGTATCAACTATTGTAATCCACTAACAAAAACGGGACGAAAAGGGTGTTCTTAATCAAATAAAAAATATAATTCCTATAGAATTAGTAGTTTATAAAAATAATTCTATATTTGCCTCCGTAAAATTAAAACAATGAACACTTTTTTAAATCCTGCCCCAGGTTTAAATACATTCTCCCCGGCTATTCCAGCACAGCTTAAAAACTGTCGTCGCGAAATGCCGGTATAAAAGCCTGGAACACATTGTCGGCAGACGAAAAAAAATTATATGCCCGCTTTATGGAGGTGTACGCCGGTTACCTTACCTATACCGATCATGAAACAGAGCGTTTGATAAGCTATCTTAAGCAAAGCAACCAACTGGATAACACCCTTATATTTGTAGTAATTGGCGACAATGGTGCGAGCAAAGAAGGATCTCAGAATGGCGATATCGATCGTTCTATACTTACCAATGGTCGTTCGGAAGAGGAAACTATTAAATATAATCTCAGCAAAATAGACGATATTGGTACTCCAAAAGGTACCGAGGTAAACTACCCGCTGGGTTGGGCGCAGGCTGCAAATACGCCATTTAAGTACTGGAAACAGGATGCCAATTCAGAAGGCGGCACGCGCAACCCATTGATTGTTTTTTACCCAAAGGGAATAAAGGATAAAGGCGGTATCAGAACGCAATACAGTCATGTGAGCGATCTGCTGCCTACTACTGTTGAATTTTTAGGTATTAAACTGCCAGAATATATTAAAGGCATAAAACAGGACACCTTACAGGGAACATCGTTGGTTTATTCATTTGATAATGTTAAAGCTCCTTCAAGGCATAACCTGCAGTATTATTACATATTTGGCTCACGCCCCATTTATAAAGATGGATGGAAAGCAGAGGCTTATCACAATACCTCGTTTTTTAATACCTCCCGCAACAGTGCTGATACGGTAAGAGATTATAATAAGGATAAATGGGAGCTTTATAATTTGGATAAAGATTTTAATGAAAGGACAGATCTTGCCGCAAAATATCCCGAAAAATTAAAAGAACTGCAGGCTTTGTTTGATGAACAGGCCAAAACTAATAACATATATCCTTTTATAGATTGGGATGATGTGTTTAAGTTAAGGATCCACAAAAAAGCGAGTGTTGCACAATCAAATCAAAAATCAATGATAGATACGCCATCACCCAAATCGAAAAAATAAATGAAAAAATTAAGTATTGCCTGCGCCGCGCTTTTAATAGCAGGCACCGGTTTACAACAGGTTCGGGCCCAAAGTAAAAAACCTAATATTATTCTCATTGTAGTGGATGATATGGGCTATTCAGACCTCGGCTCGTATGGCTCCGAGATTCATACGCCCAACCTGGATATACTGGCCTCACAGGGCCTGCGCTTAAAAGAGTTTTACAACAATGCCATCTGCGCGCCAACCCGGGCATCCATTTTAACGGGCCAGGATCAGCATAAGGCGGGTATAGGTTATTTTGATCAAAACCTGGGTTTACCAGCATACCAGGGTTATTTGAATAAGGAATCGCTAACCTTGGCCGAAGTTTTAAAGCAAAATGGCTACAGTACCTTAATGTCGGGCAAGTGGCATGTAGGTAATGATAGTACCAGTTGGCCAAACCAGCGGGGTTTTGATCATTTCTTCGGAATCATCGGTGGCGCGGCAAATTATTTTAATACAGGTTATATGCCATTGGTGGGTAATAAGTATCCTGTGGTCATTGAAGAAGATAACAAGCGCTGGCACAAGCCGGATGACAGTTATTATATGACGGATGAGATAGGCGACCATGCCACCAAATTTTTGGATGACCAAAGCAAAACCAATAAGCCCTTCTTTTTATACCTAACCTTCAACGCGCCTCATTGGCCACTACAGGCATTGCCTCAGGATATTGCCAAATACAAGGGCCGGTACAACATCGGGTGGGATTCGTTACGCAAAGAACGCCTGGCCCGCCAGGTACAATTAGGTTTACGTGACCCTAATCAACCTGTGGCATTGAGAGATGCGGAAGTGCCCAACTGGGATAACCTCACCTATGATGAGCAGCAACTATGGAAGGCTAAGATGGAAGTTTACGCGGCCATGGTTGACCGTATGGACCAGAACGTAGGCAAGGTGCTTGATAAACTAAAGCAGCTAAAAAAGGATGATAATACTTTGATCGTGTTCATATCGGATAACGGGGCGCCTGCTGAAGATGTAGCTCATGGTAAAGTACACGCCGCGCGCAATTTGGGGCCTGTAGGCACCGCTGGCTCATTTGAAGCCCAGGGAAAAAATTGGTCGTTTGTTTCCAATTCGCCGCTGCGTTCTTTTAAAGGGGCATTATATGAAGGCGGTATGAGCTCACCATTGATCGCCTGGTTCCCCGGTAAGATAAAAGCCAATACCATTGCAAGGGGAACTGCACACCTGGTAGATCTGGCACCTACATTTTACGATGTGGCGGGCGCTAAATACCCTGCAGCTTTCAACGGAACTAAAACCAATCCATTAATTGGCAAAAGCCTTACGGGGCTGTTCTTTAAGGGCGAGGACCTTAACCGCGATAAACCGCTGTTTTGGGAATTATGGGGCAACAGGGCCATCCGCGAAGGTAAATGGAAACTGGTATCGGTATTCCCTGTAAATCAATGGGAACTGTATGATATAGAAAGCGATCGAGGGGAGACCAACAACCTGGCAGCAAAAAATCCTGATGTTGTAAAAAAGCTTTCATTGGAATACCTGCGATGGGTAAACGCAAACAATGTAGTTTTAGATTTCAATTTAATAAAACCTAAAGCTATACTTGATATTAAAGCGAATTAAGAATATAAGTAAGATATAATATTAAAAACAAAACATTTAGCCGGTGATGAAGGAATTATTTATAAGCAGAAGTAAGCAATTATTGGGCATAGGTTGTGGCGTTGCAATGATAGGCGTGGCCTTGTCTTTTTCATCATGTAAACCCAAACCAGCAGCTGCGGGCATTATCGTAAAACCTGCATTGCCGGCAAAAAAAGCTATTTGCTGTGAATCGAACATCCCGGCTCGTTTTCCATCATTAGCCAACCGCCAGGCAGTGTTATTGGAGAAACCGGGAGCAAGCAAAGGGCATGAGGGTATGGTTTTTATAAAGAAAGGTACCTTCCTGATGGGGGCTGATAATAAACAGGCCTCCCCCGATGAATATCCGAAGCATAAGGTAACGGTTAATGGTTTTTGGATTGATGCTACCGAAGTAACCAATGCCGAATTTAACAGGTTTGTAAAGGCCACCCATTATGTGACCACCGCCGAGAAGAAACCCGATTGGAATGAACTAAAAAAACAATTGCCTCCCGGAACCGAAAAGCCCGACGATAGCCTGCTGGTGCCGGCATCGCTGGTTTTTAGTGCGCCAACGCATCCTGTTAATCTGAATGATTACAGCCAGTGGTGGACCTGGAAACAAGGCGCCGATTGGAAACACCCGCATGGCCCTGGCAGCAGTATTAAAGGAAAAGAGAATTACCCTGTTGCGCATATTTCCTGGTACGATGCCGTTGCTTATTGTAAATGGGCAGGTAAACGTTTACCCACCGAAGCGGAGTGGGAGTGGGCTGCCCGCGGTGGATTGCAGCGTAATGTTTATCCATGGGGTAACGAGCCTGTTGACCAGGGTAAGGTCAAAGCCAATACCTGGCAGGGCCACTTCCCCGATAAAAATACAGTGAAAGATAAATTTTATGGGTTGGCGCCGGTATCAAGCTTTGCTGCAAATGGGTATGGCTTATATGATATGGCCGGTAATGTATGGGAGTGGTGTGCAGATTATTATAACAATGATTATTATAAAACTATCAGCCAGTCTAATGGCATCCAAAATCCAGCGGGACCGGCTAAAAGCTTCGACCCGGATGAGCCTTATGCCATTAAGCGGGTGATCAGGGGTGGCTCATTCCTGTGCAATGACAGTTACTGCTCGGGTTACCGGGTATCGCGCCGGATGAAAAGTACAGAGGATAGTGGTATGGAACATCTCGGTTTTCGCTGTGTGGCCGATAAATAATTTAATAATTCCTGGCATTGGAGCAGAGATGCCAGAAAATTACCGTCTCGAAATAATAGCCAAAAGAAGAAAAACAAAGGCCGAATCTTTTAAAGACAACCTTAATAGCTTTAGAGCATTGGTAACCTGGTTTTCAACCGTTCGTTTAGATATGTTTAAACGTGTGGCAATCTCCTCGTTTGATAAATGTTCCAGTCTGCTCATTACAAAAATCTCCTTACAGCGGTTTGGAAGGTGGTCGAGATACGCATGGAGTTGTTGAATTAACTCAGTTTGCTCAATATTTTCATCACCCTCATTAGCGCAAACATGATCACGTATATCGTTAAGATTTTCTATATAAGATAATTGGGATAATTTTGCCGACCTTAAATGATTTAAAACCTTATACCTGATTGAGGCAGCAAGGTACTTTGGGAACGACTCTATTTCTAACTGCTTTCTCTTATTCCACAAATAAATAAAAATATCCTGCACAATCTCTTCGCAGGCGTCTCTATCCTTTATCTTGGTATAGGCATTCATGAATAATTTTTGCCAGTAGCGCTTGAATAATGCATTAAAAGCACGGAAATCATCATTAATGATGGCTTCCCACAACTGTGCATCTGTTAAGTGATTATTCAACATAATAATTGGCCGGTTAAAATTATGTTATTTAATTAAAATAATGCCGGTACAATTTATGCTTTTTTTTAAAATATTAATAACTGATAATGAGTTGTTTATGATTTTTATTTAATTATTGCCCCGATTGTATGTGTGTACACCCCTAAAAAAGTGCCTATACACTTAGAACCTAATATGAATTCATGAACCAGCAAGATTACATTGAATTGTATGAGAAATACCTATCCGGTAAATGTACGCCGGAGGAACGAAAACTTTTGGATGATTACCTGGATGAGTTTGATTTGAAAGATATTCCCTGGGATGAAAAAATTGGAAAAAGGGAAGACTTTGAGAGGGAAATATTTAATAAAATAAGCGATCGGGTAGAGAAAAATCCATATATATTAAGAAAAATTAAAATAAAATGGATGTCTGTAGCTGCATCCATTTTGTTGGTTGCATTTAGCGCCGGTTTATACCTGGCGAATCGTCACGACGAGAAACTATCCCTTGTTCAGCATAAATCCCACCCGTTTAAAAATGACATAGCTCCTGGTGGTAACAAGGCAATTTTAACCCTTGCCAATGGCAAACAGGTTATTTTAACAGGTGCCAAAAACGGGACAATTGCACAGCAGGGCGCAGTAGTAATTAATAAAACAGCCGATGGACGTATAGTTTACAATTCTTCCCAAAAATCAACATCCGATGAGGCAAAATTAATTGCCTACAACACCATGACCACCCCGCGCGGCGGCCAATATTGGGTTGTGTTGCCCGATGGCAGCAGGGTATTACTTAATGCTGCGTCTTCGTTAACCTATCCAACAATCTTTAGCGGCAATGAACGTAAAGTTGAGTTAACAGGCGAGGCTTATTTTGAAGTTGCGCATAATGCGGCCAAACCGTTTAGAGTTTATAGTAAATCGCAAACGGTGGAGGTATTGGGCACGCATTTTAATATCAATACCTATGATGATGAGCCGGCTGTTAAAACCACCCTGCTTGAGGGGAAAGTAAAAGTAACATCAGCTGCCAAAAATCAATCCCGGATATTGCAGCCGGGGCAGCAGGCTTTTTTAAATCCTCTTGCATTTAATATCAGCAATGTGGATGTGGAGGAAGCCACAGCCTGGAAGAACGGCCTGTTTGTGTTTGAAAGTAACGATATACAGCAGATTATGCGGATAGTTTCGAGATGGTACGATGTTGATGTGGCGTACAGTGGTATTTTACCAGCCGACAAATTCACCGGTTCTGTCTCCAGGTTTAGCAATGTTTCTGAAGTGCTCAACACCCTGCAGCTTACCCGGAAAGTGCACTTTAAAGTAGAGGGTAAAAAGATAACCGTATCAGAATAAATAGAACTAAACAATTAAATAACCAGAATAATTACCTAAAAAACCGAGAAAAAATATGAAAAAAACATTACGAACG
This sequence comes from Mucilaginibacter sp. P5_A4, assembly GCF_056400605.1. Taxonomy (NCBI): domain Bacteria; kingdom Pseudomonadati; phylum Bacteroidota; class Sphingobacteriia; order Sphingobacteriales; family Sphingobacteriaceae; genus Mucilaginibacter; species Mucilaginibacter sp. P5_A4. The sequence goes on from NZ_JBFUKX010000030.1 coordinate 57,816, forward strand.
TAGCCCTCAAAAACGGGACTTAAAAAAAACGTGAAAGTGTACCACCACCTTCACGTCAAAAATTTGAGCTAACCCATTAATCTGTCCGCCGGTCTGGCGTATAGAAAAAATTATTGGTCAATAAATCTTGTTTTAACCCAAACTATTCAAAAGTATGAAAATATCTGCTTTTAACATAGGTATGCCCCAACTATGCATACCCAAAAAGTTATTATTAGTTGTGAAAATAACTACACTTCTTCTTTTAGTCGCTATAGTGCACGTCAGCGCCTCATCTTACGCGCAAAGGATAAACCTTTCTGAAACCAACGCGCCTTTAAAAAAGCTGTTTAAAGAGATCAGGAAGCAAACCGGCTACAATTTTATTTATACCGAAGGTATGATGAAGGATACCAAACCGGTTAACATACATGTTAATAACGCTTCCATTGGCGATATACTCGATAAGGTATTTCATGATCAGCCGCTTTCCTATACTATCAGCAATAATACTATAGTAGTTAAGGAAAAGGAAAGCGCTGTTGTCGACAACGTTTTATCCTATATCCCCATCACCATCACCGGTACGGTTAAAGATGAAAAAGGCGAACCCTTGCCGGGCGTTACCGTAGCGGTTGAGGGATTTGCCAACGCTACATCTACAGACAGTAACGGTAAGTATACCATTAAGGCCGATGGCAAGCAAACCCTGGTATTCTCATTTATTGGTTATAAAACGATAAAAAGGCTTATCAATGACGAACAGTTGATAGATATTTCATTGGAGCCTTTAGCCAAGGATTTGACTGAGGTGGTTGTGGTAGGCTATGGCACGCAAAAAAAGGTGAATTTAACCGGTGCGGTTGCCAGCGTTGGCGCCGATAAGCTGGAAAGCCGGCCGATAGTTAACCTTGGAGATGGTTTGAACGGATTAATCCCCAACTTAAATGTTAATCTTAACAACGGGCAGCCGGGCACCGGGGCCAGTTATAGCATCAGGGGATATACAACCATAAGCGGCGGCAGCTCCAGTCCACTTATATTGGTTGATGGCGTGCAGCGCGACCCTAACCTGGTTGACCCAAATGATGTGGCAAGCGTAACGGTATTGAAAGACGCTGCTTCGGCGGCCATATACGGGGGCAGGGCAGCTTTTGGCGTAGTTTTGATTACCACCAAAACCGGTAAAAAAGGCGCGGCGCAGATTACTTACTCCGGCTCCTACACTACATCAAGGCCAACCAAAATCCCTGATTATATCAATTCAAAAGATTATCTGAATATGTTTAACGCCGCCCAAAGATCGGGTGCGAAAAGTGGCGGCTATACATCCAACGATCCTTTTACTGCCCAGGATTCCACTAATATCATGGCTTATTTTAATGATCCTGCCCATAACCCTTCGGCGTATATCGATCCGGGAAATCCGCAGCGGTACCGTTATGTAGGCAATACCGATTGGATCAAGGTATTATACCCGGGTTGGGCGCCTCAGCAGCAGCATTACTTATCGGTATCCGGCGGCGAGGGAAAAACAACCTATTCGGCCAATATGGGGTACTTTACGCAGGATGGCTTAGAAAAAGTGGCCAACCAGGTATATAAAAGGTATACGCCAAGCTTAAAAATTGTATCGGATGTTACCAAGTGGCTTACGTTCAATTTCAATATGTCGATGACGCATACTGATAATAACCAAAGCGCCTATACCAACCAGTCTAACCAGGGTGGCGCATGGATCCCTAACGACCTGCGCCCTTTAATGCCCGTTTATAATCCCGACGGAAACTTCTCGGGCCAGGGTAACTATACCAACCCGGTTGCGGTTATAAAGCAGAATGGGAGGGATATCAACTCCGAAAATGATTTCTGGACAACCGGTCGCATTATATTAAACCCGGTTAAGCACCTTACAATTACCACAGATTATACCTGGAACAGCTATACCGCGTTTGACAGGGAGCAGGTTATCCCCTTTAACGAATATGGTGTCGACGGCGCTTTTTTAAATTTATTCCCGCATACCAACCCTTCAAGGGTATCTGAATACCGGCATAATGATAATTACAATGCTTTTAACGCTTATGCCACGTATGAAAATACATTCGGTACAAAAAACTATTTTAAAGCCCTTGCCGGATATAACCAGGAGTATTTTCATTATGTACTGAGCAATGCCACTGCCAGGAACCTGATAGACCCAACCTTGCCGGCAATTGGTACCAATAACGATACGAAACCCAGTGTAGGCGGCGCAGAAACCCAATCGGCGTTGATCGGCACGTTTTTCAGGTTAAACTATATTTACGACAAAAAGTACCTGTTAGAAGTAAACGGCAGGTACGATGGCACATCCCGTTTTCCGGCCAATCACCGGTATGCTTTCTCGCCATCAGTTTCGGCAGGTTGGAACATAGCCGAAGAGAGCTTTATGGATGGACTTAAAAACACCATTAACGAATTAAAAATAAGGGCCTCCTACGGTCAGTTACCTAACCAGCAGGCGTCAGGCGGTGTATCCTCATCAGCACAGTACCCTTATATAGCTACGCAAAACGCGGGTACGGTTGGGTATTTATTTAATAACCAGCCGGGTGTTACCGTTAGCGCTCCCGGCCTTATAAGCACTACGCTTACCTGGGAAAAAGTAAGAACCAAAAATATAGGGTTAGATTATGCTTTTTTAAACAGTAAGCTAAGCGGAAGCTTTGACTATTTTATTACCGATACTAAAGATATGCTGGTTGCCGGGCAGCAATTGCCGGCGGTTTTAGGTACAGGGGCGCCGTTAAGAAATGCTGCCGACCTGAGAACAAAAGGCTGGGAGTTGAGTGTGAGCTGGAAAGACCGCATGTTTGATAAGCAGCTGTTTTACAGTGTTAGCCTTGGCCTGTCTGATTCCAGGAGTACCATAACCAGGTACGACCTTAACCCAACATTAAGTATAGGCGATTATTATCCGGGCCAGAAACTTGGCAGTATATGGGGCTTTGTAAGCGATGGCTTTTATAAAACCGATGCCGATGCCGCAAAAGTTGATAACAGCGCACTTGCAGGGTATACCTGGCTTGCCGGGGATATTAAATATGCCGACCTGAATAACGATGGAAAGATTAGTTACGGCAGCAATACGGTAACAAACCCGGGCGATCAAAAAATTATAGGAAATACTACCCCACGCTATCGGTTTGGTGTTAATTTAAACCTGGCATACAAAAACTTTGATTTTGCTGCTTTTTTTCAAGGTATTTTGAAAGGCAATTTTGTACCTAACGACTATGTTTTTTACGGATTTAAAGGTAATGAGTGGAATATCCCGTATGCGTACGCAACTGACTATTGGACACCACAAAACCCCAATGCCTATTTCTCGCGCCCAAGGTTTAATGGTTCGGGAAACCAGCAAACCCAAACCGGGTATTTGCAAAATGCCGCCTACTGCCGCATAAAACAAATAACCCTGGGTTATTCGCTTCCGGCACAGCTTATTAATAAACTAAGCCTGCATAAGGTGAGGGTATATGTTACCGGCGCCAACCTTTTTACCATAACATCCATGTTTAAAGGTTACGACCCTGAAATTGTGAGCAATGGCGGCAATTTTGGCACATATCCCATCAATAAATCGGTATCGTTTGGCTTGCAGGCCACTTTATAAACTAATTTAAATCATTAAATAAGATGAAAAATAAGCATATTATATTCATGACATTTTTTGCTGTGATTGTATTGGCATCATGCAAAAAAGATGGCTTTCTTAACCGTTATCCATTGAGCGACATCAGCCCTCAAAACTTTTTTAAAAACGAAACCGATTTGCAGATCTATTGCAATCAGTATTACTCAACGTTACCTGTTCAAAACTTTGTGAATGCTGATGACGATTCTGACGATAAGGCAAATGCCTCTATCAACTCCTACCTTGCAGGCACATCAACAGTGCCTACAACAGGCGGCGGATGGAATTTTGGCTTTATCCGTACCTGTAATTTTTTCCTGGCCAACTATTCAAAAGCGACTATAAGCGATGATATCAAAAACATTTATGTAGGCGAAACGCTGTTTTTCAGGGCCAATGATTTTTGGGGCAAAGTAAAAAGGTTTGGCGATGTGCCTTACATCAACAAATATATTGTTGATACCACCAAAAGTGTTTTATACGGAACGCGTATGCCGCATAAGCAGGTGATGGATTCGGTACTCAAGGATCTTAACTTTGCTGTAGCCCACCTGCCTGCAGATGCCCCGGACGGCCGCCTGAATAAGTATATGGCGCTTGCATTAAAGGCCAGGATATGTTTATGGGAAGGAACTTACCGCAAATATTTTGGAGTAGGTGATGAAACTGTTTATCTGCAGCAGGCTACCGATGCCGCAGAACAGCTCATGGATTCGGGCCAGTTTGATATTTATAGTACAGGGAACCCGCAAACTGATTATTATAACCTGTTTATCCAGGACGAGTTAAAAGGTAACCCGGAAGCTATTATGCCTATGCGATACCTTACAACCGTATTAACCAATAATTTCGACAGGCAGCTGGGCGAGGCCGGCGACGGGTATACCAAGGATTTTGCCCGCTCGTTTTTATGTACCGATGGTAAACCAACCTCGCTTAGTTCGTTGTATAAGGGCGATAATACTCCTGATGACGAAGCCACCAACCGCGACCCGCGTTATAAACAGCAAATTGCAACCAGGGGCTTCGATTTTTTAAATGGGGATATCATTACACTTCCACGTATCGGCACTTCGGTTACGTCTACCGGGTATCAGCCTATAAAAGGCCGCTCATCAAGCCTGGCTGCCTGGAATGCCAGTCAATCCACATTTGATGTGTTTATTTTCAGGTATGCCGAAACATTGCTGATAGAAGCAGAGGCGAAAGCAGAACTGGGCCTTTGTACACAAACAGTATTGGATAATACCATTAACAAATTGCGCGATAGAGTGGGCATGCCTCACATGATCATCGCCAGCCTTGTTAAAGACCCTAAATCGGATTTTCCGGCATTACCTGTATTGATCGATGAAATAAGGAGGGAACGACGCGTTGAATTAGGCGCCGAGGGCTTCCGGTTTGATGATCTGCACAGGTGGCACGCCGGTACACTGATTAATAACCAGGAAACAGCGCTGGGTATGAAGCTTACGCCTGCACTAAGGGCACAATACCCAACAGACCAGGTAAGCAATATTGTTGTTGATGCAAATAATTATATCAGGGTGTACCCCGGTATAACCCGTACATGGAATGATAAGTTATACTTAAATCCCTTACCTATACAGGAATTAACCCTAAACCCTAATCTTAAACAAAATCCCGGATGGTGATGGCTGATTTAAAGTCATGGTCATAAAGGGTCAGTTTAACCACAGCCTTATTTTTAATAAGGTTGTGGTTGAAAATGAGTTGGCTGGGCTTCGGCGCCCAACCCAAACCTCCCCGGAAGGGAGGGCTTTAAAAAAAACCTTGAAGATCAAAAAGTCTCCCCGCCGACCGGCGGGGGAGATTTAGAGGGGGCTTTTTGCTTCGTGCCTTATAATGACGGCGGGATATACGTTCCTCATATCCCGCCGTCATTGCGAGGCACGAAGCAATCCCAAACTATGCAGATCGGATTTGCAAAGCTACTCTGTAATTCGGGGATTGCTTCGTGCCTCGCAATGACGATCTATATATTTATTTTCATACAACCTCTAAAAAAAAATTAAATTAATTTAAAAAGCCTTACGAATTTCTGCAGTGATTGTGTCTTTATATAGGTAATAGGTCAGAGTTGCTTTAAAACATGAATCACAATTAAATTATCAATATTATTTACCAAATGAATTTTAAAAAAATAGTACCCTTTTTTTTCTCTTTCATCAGTTTAAATCAAGCCTACAGCCAAACACCCGATTGGGAAAACGAGCAGGTTTATGGTATCAATAAGGAGGTTACACACGTAACCTATATACCTTATGCCAATATGCAACAGGCCATAAAGGATGTAACCGAAACCTCACCTTATTATTTCAGTCTCGACGGGCTATGGAAATTTAACTGGGTAAAGCAAGCCTCAGAAAGGCCGCAGGATTTTTACAGCAATGATTTTAACGACAGCAGTTGGAAAACAATCCCCGTACCCAGTAACATGGAAATGCAGGGTTATGGAACACCAATTTACACCAACTTTATTTACCCATTTCAGCCTGTACCGCCAAAAGTAATCAGCCAGTCGCCACCCGATTGGACAGTGAGCAAGGAGCCCAACCCTGTAGGCTCATACAGGCGCAGCTTTGATATACCCGCGGGTTGGAACGGCAAAGAGGTGTTTGTGCACTTTAACGGCGTTCAAAGCGCATTTTATATCTGGGTGAACGGGCAAAAAGTTGGTTATAGTGAAAACAGCATGAGCCCTGCCGAATTTGATATAACCAAATATGTAAAGCCAGGCAGAAATAATATAGCGGTAGAAGTATATAAATACAGCGATGGCAGCTACCTGGAAGACCAGGATATGTTCAGGTTTAGCGGTATTTTTAGGAGCGTATTTGTATTTGCCACTCCCAAACTGCATCTGAGGGACTATTTTATGCAGTCGGATTTATCGGCAGATTTTTCATCAGCCAAATTCTCGGTTAAAGCGGCCATAAAGAATAGCGACGTTAAAAAATCTGCAGGCGGTACGCTGGAAGTAAGTATATACCAGCCGGATGGTAAACTATTAAACGGATCTGCCTTTATTACCCAGGATCTGGTGTCAATTAATGCCGATTCGGAAAAAAGCTATCAGCTGGCAGGTAATATCAGCCATCCGCTTTTATGGTCGGCAGAAATGCCAAACCTTTATAAGGTGGTATTCGCCCTGAAGGATAAAAAAGGCAATATACAGGAAGTAGCTGCCTCGGAGTTTGGTTTCCGTAAAGTAGAGATCAAAGACAGCAGGCTTTTTGTAAATGGTAAAGCTATATTGCTAAAAGGTGTAAACCGTCACGAAGTACATCCAAAATATGGCAAAACCATTCCGCTTGAAACCATGATTGCCGACATCAAATTGATGAAGCAATACAATATCAACACCGTACGCACCTGTCACTACCCGGATGACCCGGCCTGGTATAAGTTGTGCGACGAATATGGCTTATATGTAATTGATGAGGCCAACCTGGAAACCCATGGCATGGAAGATAAGCTAACAAAAGACCCCAAATGGAAAGGCGCTTACGTTGACCGGGAGGTACGACTGGTGGAAAGGGATAAAAACCATCCCTCGGTAATCATCTGGTCGATGGGGAATGAATCATGGGGTGGAGAGAATTTTGTGTCGGGTAAAGCAGCCATCCTGCACCTTGACCAATCGCGCCCTATCCATTATGAAGGACAGAACGAAATTGCTGATATAGAGTCGAGCATGTATCCATCTATCGCCGACCTGACCAAAGAGGGTGAAAAAAACTCCGCAAAACCATTTTTTATGTGCGAATATGCGCATGCGATGGGTAATGCCATCGGCGACCTGAAAGAATATTGGGATGCCATTGAATCGCATAAACGACTGATTGGCGGCTGTATCTGGGAATGGGTTGACCAGGGTGTAAACAAAGTTATCCCCGGCGATACATCCGGCAAAACGTTTTTTGCCTATGGCGGCGATTTTGGCGATAAACCAAATGACGGAACATTCAGCATTAAAGGCCTGATAACCTCGGACCGACAAATAAAACCCGAAATTGAAGAAGTAAAAAAAGTTTACCAGTACATTGGTGTAAAAGCAGGGGATATATTACAGGGGAAAATAAGCGTTACCAATAAATATGCTTTTATTAACCTTAACCAATTTGACCTTACCTGGTCGCTGGCTGCCAATGGCAAGGTGATCCAGTCGGGCATAATTGCTCCGTTGAACCTGCCGGGAGGGCAAACGACCACTGTACAAATTCCAATCACCAAACCTGTGCTGCTGGCCGGCGCGCAATACTGGCTTACGGTATCATTTAAGCTGCGCGAGGATAATTTGTGGGCAAAGCAAGGGCACACCGTTGCCTGGGAACAGATGGCTGTACCTTTTGAAACACTGGCCGCACCGGTAATAAATATAGCAAATGCAGCTGATATGGATTTGAAACAGGATGATAGCCGGGTGAGCATTTTGGGTAAATCGTTCAGTGTGGTATTTGATAAAACAACCGGAACTATTGCATCCCTAATGTATGGCAACAGGGCTATTATTAACAATGCGCAAAACGGCCCCATGTTTAACCTTTACCGCGCCCGGATGGATAATGACCGAACCAAAGAGCGTGGTCCTTACATTGAGTGGATGAAAGCAGGGTACGACAGCTTGAAGTATACGCTTAAAAGTTTAAAGCTGGATAAAATCAACAATAAACAGGCAACCATAACAACAGTAACTGATGCCGTAACAGGTTCGGGTTTTAAAGTTACAACTACCGTTAGCTATACTGTTTATGGGAATGGTTTTATCAATGTGGAAGCTCAGTTCAGTCCCGGTAAAAACGACCTGGATATTCCGCGGTTAGGTTTGCGGATGTTTTTAAAGGAGGGACTTGAAAATGTGGAGTGGTATGGCCGCGGGCCTCATGAAAATTATTCGGACCGGAAGGAATCGGCAGCCTTTGGCCAATACCAAAAACTGGTAAACCAAATGCTGGAACCATATGAACGACCGCAGGGCATGGCTAACCGGGAAGATGTACACTGGCTAAAAATAACCGACGAAGAGAATAATGGTATAGAGATAGTTGCCAATGGTAAACTGAACTTCACCACGCTGCATTACACCGATCAGGACCTGCAAAAGGCCGATCATTTGTACCAGTTAAAACCGCGCAAAGAAACCGTATTGAGCCTTGATTACCAACAGTTGGGGATTGGTAATGCCAGTTGCGGACCTATAGCATTGCCCCAGTATTATATTCCAACTGTTCCGGCCAGTATTTCATTTAGTATCCGTCCGTACAGCCCTGTTGTTGGCGATGGAGATGAATATTCCAGGTCGGCAATAAAATAAAACGTTAAAATCAAACACGATGAATAAAAATATTTTTTCGTTATTGCTGTTACTTGCACTATCAGCAGGAGCAATCGCTCAAACCGGTCGTCCACTTACCGATCCTGTGGAATATATTAACCCCTTAATGGGCACCCTGTCAAAACCCGAACTATCAAACGGGAATACATACCCTGCCATAGCTTTACCATGGGGCATGAATTTCTGGACTCCGCAAACGGGCAAAATGGGAGATGGCTGGCAATACCGCTATGATGCCGATAAAATCCGCGGCTTTAAGCAAACCCATCAGCCCTCGCCCTGGATGAACGACTATGGGGTGTTTTCGATACTACCAGAAACCGGTAAAATAGAACTCGACGAAAATACGCGCGCCAGCTGGTTCTCGCATAAGGCAGAAACTGCCAAACCTTATTATTACAGCGTTTACCTGGCCGATTATAATGTAACAACCGAAATTACGCCGACAGAACGTGCCGCCAGTTTCAGGTTTACCTTTCCTAAAACCGATAGCGCCCATATCGTAATTGATGCTTTTGACAAAGGCTCCTATATCAAAATAATTCCCGGTGAGCAAAAGATCATAGGCTATAGCACAAAAAACAGCGATGCCGTACCCGCTAACTTTAAGGATTACTTTGTGATTTATATTGATAAGCCATTCAAAGTAGCATCGGCCTGGCACAACAATAAGGCCGATGATGGTGTGCTTGAGCTTAAAGACGATCATGTTGGCGCTGTTATCAGCTTCAGCACAACAAATAACGAGCAGGTGCATTTAAAGGTGGCCTCATCATTTATCAGCATTGAGCAGGCAGAACAAAATTTGAAGAGCGAAATAGGGAATGATAGTTTTGACGTAACCAAACAAAAAGCCAAAGCGGTATGGAACAAAACATTAAGCCGTTTATCTGTTGAGGGTGGCACAATTGACCAAACCCGCACCTTTTATTCCTGCCTTTACCGGATGCTGTTTTTCCCCAACAGGATGTATGAGAAGGATGCCAAAGGGCAAATTATTCATTACAGCCCTAATAACGGCAAAATATTACCCGGATATATGTTTGCCGGTACCGGTTTCTGGGATACCTTCAGGGCTTTATATCCTTTCCTGAACCTTGTTTATCCATCCATGAACAAAGAAATGCAGGAAGGCCTGATCAATGATTATAAAGAAGGCGGCTGGCTGCCCGAATGGTCGAGCCCCGGTTATGCGCAAAGTATGATCGGCAATAACTCAGCCTCGGTTGTCGCCGAGGCATATCTGAAAGGATTGCGCGGCTATGATATAAACATTTTGTATACAGCATTACTGCATGGCGCTAATAATGAAGGGCCGCTTGAAGCTATTGGCCGTAAAGGAGTTAAATATTATAATGAGCTGGGCTACGTGCCCTATGACGTAAACATTAATGAAAATGCGGCCCGTACGCTTGAATATGCCTATGACGATTTTGCCATTTATCAATTGGGTAAAGCCCTCGGTCGCCCGGCATCAGAAACCGGTATTTATAAAAAACGGAGCTTAAATTACCGTAACCTGTTTGATCGCTCGGTAGGTTTAATGCGCGGCAAGAATAAGGATGGTTCGTTCCAATCACCCTTTAATTCCTTTAAATGGGGCGGCGCCTTTACCGAAGGTAATAGCTGGCACTACAGCTGGGCATCGCTGCATGATATCCAGGGGCTCATCAACCTGATGGGCGGCAAAAAACAATTTACCACTAAACTTGATTCTGTATTTACCCTGCCGCCAATTTTTGATAACAGCTATTATGGCCAAACCATCCACGAGATCCGCGAAATGCAGATAGCAGGCATGGGGCAGTATGCGCATGGCAATCAACCCATACAGCACATGACTTACCTGTACAATTATGCAGGCGAACCCTGGAAAACCCAATACCATGTACGCGATGTAATGAACAAACTATACAAAGCTACACCCGATGGTTATTGTGGTGATGAAGACAATGGGCAAACATCTGCCTGGTATGTATTTTCGGCTATGGGTTTTTACCCGGTATGCCCGGCAAGCGATCAGTATGTATTGGGTGCCCCGTTATTTAAAAAGGTTACCTTAAACCTGGAGAATGGAAAAGTGGTAACTATTAACGCCCCTGGGAACAGCGAACAGCAAAAATATGTAAACAGCTTAAAGTTCAACGGAAATATGTATGATAAAAACTGGTTAAGCCATAAGGCGTTGTTACAAGGCGCGGTTATTGATTTTAATATGTCGGCTGTTCCTAATAAACAAAGAGGTATTAAAGAAGCTGATTTTCCGTATTCTTTAAGCAATGAAAAATAAACCAACATCCTAAAATAAAAATATGACCATGAAAAGAATATTGGCACTCTTGTGTTTACTGGCTGTATCGGCCGCTACATTTGGGCAGCAGGCGCCAAAACCTTACGGCGCACTGCCAGCTGCAAGACAACTAAAATGGCATGAAATGGAGATGTACTGCCTGATACATTTTGGCGCCAATACCTATTTGGATCATGAGTGGGGATATGGGGATGAAGATCCAAAATTGATCAATCCAACGCAGTTTAACGCCAAACAAATTGTTGGGGCTGCCAAAGCCGGTGGTTTTAAGGGGATAATTATAGTAGCCAAACACCACGATGGTTTATGCCTTTGGCCCACCAAAACAACCAGCCATAACATTTCGCAAAGTAACTGGAAAGGGGGGAAGGGCGATATTTTGAAAGAATATCAAATAGCCTGCAGTCAGTTGGGTATGAAGTTAGGTGTTTATTGCTCTCCCTGGGACAGGAATAATCCTCATTATGGCAAACCGGAGTACCTGCAAATTTATCGCGCACAGTTAAAGGAGCTTTATAGCAATTACGGGCCATTATTTGCTTCGTGGCATGATGGCGCAAACGGCGGCGATGGTTATTACGGCGGGGCAAAAGGAACCCGGAGTATTGACCGCACCACTTATTATGACTGGGAAAATACCTGGGCTATTACCCGTAAAATGCAGCCGGGCGCGTTTATTTTTGGAGATGTTGGGCCCGATGCCCGCTGGGTAGGTAATGAGTTTGGTCACGCGGGCGAAACGTGCTGGGCAACCTACACACCGCATGCGCCGGATGAAGGTAAAAAACCAGCAAACGGGTATGTTATATCCGAAGAAGCCACCGAGGGTACGCGTAATAGTAAATACTGGATGCCGGCAGAGTGTGATGTACCCTTAAGGCCGGGCTGGTTTTATCATGCTTCACAAAATCCGCAGGTAAAAACTCCATCAGAGTTGCTTGACCTGTATTACGAAAGCGTAGGCCGTGGCGCCGATCTTGACCTTGGTCTTTCCCCTAATCAAAAAGGACTGCTTGACCAGGCAGATGTAAACTCATTAAAAGGTTTCGGCGATCTTGTAAAACAAACATTTGCCGTTAACCTTGCAAAGGGCGCCAAACTAAAAGCAAGCAATGTACGTGGAAACAACAACGCCAAATTTGGGCCTCAATTTTTGCTGGATAATGACAGGTATACCTATTGGGCTACCGACGATAAAATAACACAACCCGAACTTACCCTGGATTTAAGCGGCGTAAAAACATTTAATGTGATCCGTTTGCGCGAGAATATAAAACTGGGCCAGCGCATTGAATCTGTAGCGGTGGATGCTATGCTAAGCAGGGAGTGGAAAGAAATTGCAACAGCTACCAGTATAGGCGCCAACAGGCTCATCAGGCTGCCCAACAATATCACAGCAAGTAAAGTGCGACTGCGCATCACCGGTTCTCCGGTTTGTATTGCCTTAAGCGATTTTGGTTTGTTTAAAGAGCCGGTTCATTTAAAAGCCCCGGCGATCAGCAGGGAAAAATCGGGCACGGTTCAAATTAAATCCGGGGACAGCAAATTGGCTATACGTTATACCCTGAACGGAACCGATCCGGTTTTAAGTTCACCGCTTTATAGCCAGCCATTTGCACTGCCCAATGGCGGTACGGTTAAGGCCAGGTGCTTTAACAGCGGAAAACTTGCAGGCGATATCAGTACGCAGATATTTGGCGCAAGTAAAAAGGGCTGGAATGTTATACAGGCTCCAGCCGGTACCAATGCCGAATACGCAATTGACGAGGAGGAGGGTACAAACTGGAACACGCTAAACGCCGGTTTGCCTTTCCCGCAGGAGGTTGCGGTGGATATGGGTAAAGTGCAACAAATAAATGCCTTTACCTATTTGCCAAGGCAGGATCAAAAAGTAGAGGGGATTATTGATGGGTATGCCTTTTATATTAGTGATAATGGCAAGGATTGGAGAATAGCCCGCGACGGCGTATTTTCAAATATGGAAGCTAACCCCGTTCAGCAATTGATAATACTTAAAGAGCCGGTAAAGGCCCGTTATTTCAAATTTACGGCATTACATACCAATCATGGAAAAGGGGTTTCGGTTGCCGAATTAGGGATTATTATAAAATAAAAAACGAGTCCGTTATCTGTTCATAATTAAAGTATAACGAAAATCCGCAAAAGGCAGGTTATTCCTTCTTAAACAGCTTATATACATAACCTGTTACTCACCCCAAATGGGACAAGGTCATTTAAATGATTTTTGTCCCATTTTTTGTATCCGGCTGTTGCCTTTTAGTTAAACAGTAAGGTTTCTGTATTTAAGCTTGCACGAAATTATCCTGTCAAAAACTCGAAATATTTATCTAAATAATTATTATAAATTTTTGATTATTAGATATTTAAGTCATAGCTTTAATGTAACTAACCAGTTACAAACACTAAATATTCAAATCATGAAAAAGTTTATTGTATTCTTTTTACTGGCAATGCCATTTGCGGCAATGAGCCAGGCACACAGCGGTTATACCGCCAGTTATTCGTCAAGTTTTGCAATAGCAGACCAGGCTTATTCAGAGAAGATCCTGACGCTTTGGAAAGATTTTGAAAATAACGCCCTGGATAAGCACCTCGAATGGTTTGCCGACACGGTAAATATGATGATGTCAACCGGGAAAATGATAAAAGGAAAAGCAGAAAACCTTGCCAGCGTAAAGGCATACAGAAATTCAATAAAGAATTATAAGGTTACCTTAGATGCCTGGGTGAGCCTAAAAAGTACAGACAAGAACGGAAATGTGGTTTGTATTTGGGGAACAGAAGAATTTACTGATAAAGATGGGAAGCAAGTTAAATCGCGTACGCATGAAGTATGGGGATTTAATAAGGATGGTAAAATTGACTTGATGCTGCAATACTCGGGCGAAGGGGGGATGTAGCAATATTCACTAATATTTTGAAGGCTGCCTAAGGGTGGCCTTTTTTATGGACTTTTAATATCCGCATAAAACCGGAGTTTATCTCATCGTCATTGAGAGTATCCACCAGAAAAATACTGGAAAAAACAGTAATGACGCGTTGGTTTTAGAACCCAACAACACCATGTCATTGCCTTTGGTCTAACAAAAGAAAAAACAATAAAGATTGCTGTTGTTAGAATGGGGGGTGCAGGGGGGTGTTAAGAACTAAAAACTTTGTGGAAAACGTTATTGTAAAAGGCAGGGTGAACTTTTGTCATTGCTAGTCTAAAGGACTTAAACTCGTATTAGTTCCCTGCCTTTTATGATTGCCCAAGGCCCAGCTATAATACTTTCTTTGTACCATCAAAGGTTATTGGC